>NZ_JBIWLW010000009.1:0-296591 GCF_044766385.1 Streptomyces sp. NPDC102274
TGGCGTTGACTTTTGGCACGCTGTTGAGTTCTCAAGGAACGGACGCTTCCTTTGTACTCACCCTCTCGGGCTTTCCTCCGGGCTTTTCCCTTCGGCATTTCGTGTTTCAAACTCTATCAGGCCTTTTTGCTCTTCCTGACCACTCGCTCCACAGGCATACCAAAGGAGAGATCAGGTTGGGATCGAGGCTTGATAGGTGCCGCCGACCCCCGACTCAAAGTCGCGTTGGGGTCAGGCAGGAGTACGACACTACATGCGGTCGGCCGACGCAGGCAAATCGGTTTCGGTGTCCCCCATGGCCCGTCAACCCGCAGCACTCACGCGGAACCGTCACTTCCTATGACTTACCCTTCTGAACAGCACGTTGCCCCCTCACGGACGGTGACGACGGCCCCGTACTTCTCCGCCTCTGGAGGCTCCCCATGACCATCGTGACGGCCCCGCTCGCCGGACGCGCCATTGGATTGCCCGCTGTACCCGACCCGGTGTTCGCCGGTGCGATGGTGGGGCCCGGCATGGCCATCGATCCCGTGCGGGAGCCGGGCGAGGCCGTCTCCCCGGTGGACGGTGTGGTGATCTCCTTGCATCCGCACGCCTTCGTCGTGGTCGACTCGGACGGGCACGGAGTGCTGACGCACCTCGGTATCGACACCGTGCAGCTCAATGGCGAGGGGTTCGAGCTGCTCGTCAACAAGGGCGACACGGTCACGCGCGGTCAGGCCGTGGTGCGCTGGAACCCCTCTGCCGTGGAAGAGGCGGGGAAGTCGCCCATCTGTCCCGTCGTGGCGCTCGAGGCCACCGCCGATTCCCTCTCCGATCTCCGTTTGGACGGCGACGTGAAGACCGGCGACACACTTTTCGGCTGGCAATGACGCCGTCGACGTATGTCAGGGACGGGCGCGGTGCGCTCGTCGTACATCCCTCGCGGCGACCGGGTCGTCGCATAACCGGAGACGGGTGAAATGGAGACAACGCTGCGAGGCGTCGGGGTCAGCCACGGAGTGGCGATCGGCGAGGTCAGGCACATGGGGACCGCGATGCTGGAGCCCCCGGCCAAGTCGATCCCGGCGGAGGAGGCGGAGCGCGAACAGGGGCGTGCTCACCAGGCCGTCGAGGCGGTGTCGGCCGATCTGATCGCCCGCGGCAATCTGGCCGGCGGCGAGGCGCAGGCGGTGCTTGAGGCGCAGGCGCTGATGGCGCAGGACCCGGAGCTGATGGCCGATGTGGAGCGGCGGATCGCCGTCGGGAGCACGGCCGAGCGCGGGGTGTACGACGCGTTCGCCTCGTATCGCACGCTGCTCGCCGGTGCCGGGGAGTATCTGGCGGGGCGGGTCGCGGACCTGGACGATGTGCGGAATCGTATCGTCGCCCGGCTGCTGGGCGTTCCGATGCCGGGTGTGCCGGACAGTGATGAGCCGTATGTACTGATCGCGCGGGATCTCGCGCCCGCCGATACGGCGTTGCTCGACCCGACGCTGGTTCTCGGCTTTGTGACCGAGGAGGGCGGACCGACGAGTCACAGCGCGATTCTGGCGCGTGCGCTCGGGGTGCCCGCTGTCGTCGCGCTGCCGGGCGCCGGTGAACTGGTCGAGGGCACCGTGATCGCGGTGGACGGCAGCACCGGTGAGATCTTTGTCGACCCGAGTGCCGGGAAGCGTGCCGAGCTTGAGGCGGCAGCCGCCGCGCGGAAGGCCGCGCTGTCCGCCTCCACCGGGCCGGGTGCGACGTCGGACGGTCACAAGGTGCCGCTGCTCGCGAATGTCGGCGGTCCCGCGGATGTTCCGGCGGCCGTCGAGGCGGGTGCGGAGGGCGTGGGGCTGTTCCGTACCGAGTTCCTGTTCCTGGATGACAGCAAGCAGGCGCCGTCGGAGGAGACGCAGATCGCCGCGTATCGCGCGGTGCTCGAGGCGTTCCCCGAGGGCCGGGTGGTCGTGCGGGTGCTGGACGCCGGCGCGGACAAGCCGCTGGACTTCCTGACGCCCGCCGATGAGCCGAATCCGGCGCTGGGCGTGCGTGGTCTGCGGAGTCTGCTGGATCACCCGGATGTGCTGCGGACGCAGCTGACCTCGCTGTCGAAGGCGGCCGAGGGTCTCCCGGTGTATCTGGAGGTCATGGCGCCGATGGTGGCCGACCGTACGGATGCGAAGGCGTTCGCTGACGCCTGTCGTGAGGCGGGGCTGCACGCGAAGTTCGGGGCCATGGTGGAGATTCCGTCGGCCGCTCTGCGGGCGCGCTCGATTCTTCAGGAGGTCGAGTTCCTTTCGCTGGGGACCAATGACCTGGCGCAGTACACCTTCGCCGCCGATCGGCAGGTGGGCGCGGTGTCGCGGCTCCAGGATCCGTGGCAGCCGGCGCTGCTGGATCTGGTGGCGCTGTCGGCCGAGGGTGCCAAGGCCGAGGGCAAGAGCTGTGGGGTGTGTGGTGAGGCCGCCGCCGATCCGCTGCTCGCCTGTGTACTGACCGGGCTGGGTGTGACGTCGCTGTCCATGGGCGCGGCGTCGATCCCGTATGTGCGGTCGGCTCTGGCGAAGCACACGCTGGCGCAGTGTGAGCGTGCCGCCACCGCCGCGCGTGCCGCGGACACCGCTGAGGGTGCGCGGAAGGCCGCGCAGGCGGTGCTGTCCGGCGAGTGATCCGAGAGGGCCGGATTCCGGTCCGGGTTCTGGAGGGGCTTCCCGCCGCACAGGGCGGGAAGCCCCTCTGTCGTTGGCTCCGTTCAGTGGTGGGTCCCGGTGCCGTCCGGGCCGAGGTCGAATCCGGCGCAGTACTCCACGCCGGATTCGGGAGAGACCGGCTCTCCCGTGTCCGCGTCGGTGCAGTAGGCGCTGAAGACCTCGCCGACGGTGAGCGGAACGAGGCCGCCGCGCTGGAGGCGCCAGCCGTGCAGCCGGTCGGGGTCGCCGGTCCGGGTCGTACGGAGCACCACTCCCCCGGCGCTCTCCAGGGCGATTCCGACGGCCAGCACGCTCACGAATTCGGTGGCTTGTGAGTCGAACCGGGCGGGCGCGCCACCGGGGTCGTCCGCGCGGTCTGGACCGTCTGGGCCGTCTGGACGGCTTGGGCGGTCCGGACTGTCGTCGGGATTCTCGGGGCGCTCGGTGCGCAGGACCGCGAGGAGTTGCTCGTGGGCGGCGGGGACGCTGCAGACAAGGTGGTGTGTGCCGGAGCCGGCTCCTTCGAGCAGCCGGAGCAGCAGGTGGGAGGCGCGGTCGAAGGCCGCGCGCCCGATGTCCTGTCCGCAGTCGGCGCACTCCCCGAGGTCGGCGAGGACCGTGGTCGCGTACTCCCAGGTGGCCCTGCGGACAGCGGTGCTGATGAGCTGTGGGACGAGACTGTCGAGGGGCTGGCCGGTATAGGCGATGGCGGCGCCGCTCCCGGGGATACGGGCCGTGAAGCGGCCGCGGCTGTCCGCGGTGTCGGGGTCGAGGCCGGATTCCGCGCAGTACTCGGCGTACTCCTCCGGGTCGAAGAGGGCGACGGTGGTGTGGACACCCCGGGATGCCAGGAATTTCAGCAGCCCGTCGATCTGTCGCAGATAGACGGCGTGGTCCTCGAAGGTGAAGGTGCGGTAGCGCCGCATCGCGGTGAAGTCCCGCTCGTCGGCCAACAGGCCGACGGTGCTGGGGACTTCGCGGCGCAGTCTGCGTCGCGAAGTCCTGGCCGTCCCGTGTGGTGTGCGGTGTGGTGTCCGGTCGCTGTGGTCGGTGTGCGCCATGGCTCCCCCTGAGCACGGTCGATCATTGCTCACTCAGAGTAACCAGAGGGTCTGACAACGCGGTCAGTGGCGCTCGCGGGCGAGATTCTCGTAGAAGCGGAGGAGTTCGAGATTGTCCACGGACCCCGCGTTGACCGCTTTGTCGAGCGCCACGCCCTGGAGGAGACGCTTGACCGGCACTTCGATGCGCTTGCCGGTCAAAGTGTGCGGAATGCCGGGGACTTCGATGATCTCGTCCGGCACATGGCGTGGCGAGAGCTGTTCGCGGATCGTCGCCTTGACGCGGGCACGGAGTGTGTCGTCGAGGACGGCGCCCGGCGCGAGATGGACGAAGAGCGGCATCCAGTAGCCGCCGTCCGGCTCCTCCAGGCCGATGACGAGGGATTCGCGGATCTCGGGGAGCCGTTCGACGGCTTCGTAGATGTCGGCGGAGCCCATACGCACGCCCTGCCGGTTCAGGGTGGAGTCGGAGCGGCCGTGGATGATGACCGAGCCCCGGTCGGTGAGGGTGATCCAGTCACCGTGGCGCCAGACGCCGGGGAACATCTCGAAGTAGCTGTCGCGGTAGCGGCTGCCGTCGGGGTCGTTCCAGAAGCGGATCGGCATGGACGGCATGGGGTTGGTGACGACCAGTTCGCCGACCTCCCCGATGACGGGTTCGCCCTGCGGGTCCCAGGCCTGGAGGTCCGTCCCCAGACAGGCCGCCTGGAGTTCGCCGATATGGACGGGGAGGGTGGGTACGGCGCCCGCGAAGCAGCTGCACACGTCGGTGCCGCCGCTGACAGAGGCGATCCACAGGTCCTCGGCCACCTCGTCGTGGAGCCAGCGGAATCCGTCGGGCGGCAGGGGTGAACCGGTGGTGGCGACGCACTTCACCCGGGAGAGGTCGTGGTCACGGCCAGGGTGCGCCTCGGCCTTGCGGCACGCCATGACGTAGGCGGCCGAGGTGCCGAAGAAGGTGGCCCCGGTCCGTTCGGCGATGCCCCACTGGGCGTCGACCGCGGGGAAGCCGGGGCTGCCGTCGTACAGCACGACCGTGGTGCCGGTGAGCAGGCCGGAGATGAGGAAGTTCCACATCATCCAGCCGGTGGAGGTGTACCAGAAGAACCGGTCCTCGGGACCGAGGTCGCAGTGCAGGCCGAGCTGTTTGAAGTGCTCCAGGAGGATGCCGCCCTGGGACTGGACGATCGCCTTGGGCAGGCCGGTGGTGCCGGAGGAGTAGAGGACCCACAGGGGGTGGTCGAAGGAGACCGGTTCGAAGACGGGCCGGTCGGTGTCGGCCGCGGCGGTGCCCGCGGTGAGGTCCGCCCATGCGAGGGCGCCTTCGGGCGCCGGGGTGCCGAGGAGCGGGACATGCACCACGGCCCGCAGGGTGGGCAGTTCGCGCCGGAGTTCGGCGACGGTCTCCGTGCGGTCGTGCTCCTTGCCGCCGTAGCGGTAGCCGTCGACGGCGAACAGGACGACGGGTTCGACCTGCTGGAAGCGGTCCAGCACGCTGCGGGCGCCGAAGTCGGGGGCGCAGGAGGTCCAGACTCCGCCGACGGCCGCGGTGGCGAGCAGTGCGGTGACGGCCTGCGGGATGTTGGGGAGATAGCCGCTGACGCGGTCCCCGGGGCGTACGCCGAGGGCGCGCAGCTCGGCGGCGAGTGCTACCACCTGGCGGCGCAGCTCGGCCCAGCTGACCGGGGTCACGTCATATGTCTCGTCGACATGGAGGAGCGCCGGGTCATGGGCGCGCGCCGGGTCCTCCGCGGTACGGAGTGCGTGTTCCGCGTAGTTCAGGGTGGCGCCGGGGAACCACTGGGCGCCGGGCATGGTGCGCTCGCCCAGGACTCGCTCGTAGGGAGTGGTGAACCGTACGTCGAACCAGTCGGCGACGGCGGCCCAGAAGGCGTCGGGCTCGTCGACGGACCAGCGGTGCAGCGTCGCGTAGCCGCCCTCGGCCGGAGCGCCGTACCGGTCGGCGGCCCAGCCCTGGAAGCGGGTGATCCGGGCGGCGGCGATACGGTCGGGATCCGGCTGCCAGAGGGGGGCGGGGCTTGCTGCTGCGGTCATGGGGCGGCTCCCGGGCTGACTCGGCGCTGAGATGATCGACGCTGGTGCACTCGACGCTGGTGTGCGTCGGCCGCGCGCACGTGCGGGGTGTGCGTGTGTACGCGACTGGGACGGACGATGCCATGTGATCGTCTTTCGCACCAGGGTTGCTCCCCCATGGTCGGCCAGGCAGATATGTGCTCCCACCACAGGTGAACGGGAGTTGAACGGAATACCGGAGACTCCGGACGGATGGCAGGCTGAGCAGCATGGACGGTCGTGAACTGGTGCGTTCGATGAAAGTGGTCGGTTCGGTGCAGGGGCTGCGGGCGGTGCGGTCGGCCTGGCGCCAACGACGGACGGACGCCAGAGAGCTGGTGCCGCGCGGTCCCGAGCGGGCCCGGGTACCGGGGCCGGTCACGGGCGCCGAGCCGCTGCCCGGCGGTGGCACCGTACGGTTCGCGCGCGCGGAGCTGCATGTGTGCGTCATGGTGGGCGGCGCCGTCTTCTGGGGATGGGACGGTGCGGAGCCGCTGCCCTCGTACGCGCTCGCCGATGTTCCGCCGGAGCCGGATCCGCGGGCGGGGCTCGAACCCGACAAGGACGGCGGCTGGCGGGTGGTGTCGGAGCGGGTGACGGTCGCGGTCTCGCGCAACGGCGGGGTGGAGGTCCGTACGCCGGGGGGTGTCGTGCTGCGCCGGGAGCTGCCGCCGCGCTGGTGGGAGCCGGTCGCGGGCGGGCCCGCGCGCTGGGTGCAGCGCACCGAGGTCGCCGCCGACGCGCGCTTCTTCGGTCTGGGCGGGCGCGGTTCCGGGCCCCGGCTGCGGGACGCTACGTACCGGCTGTGGAACACCGATCCGGGCGGCGCTTTCGGCCCTGACGACGATCCGCTGTACGTGACGATGCCCGTGCAGTTGGTGGTGGCCGACGCCGGGACGCATCTGGCGTTCCACGACAACTCCTGGGACGGCCGGGTCACGCTCCGGGAGGGCGAGGAGGGCGCGGGCTCGGGGCACGACCGGCCCGGCACGAGCGAGCTGCGGATGGACGGCGGGCCGCTGCGCTGCTGGGTGGTGACCGGTACGCCCGCGCGGGTGCTGCACAGCTGGACGGCGCTGAGCGGAGCGCCCGTACCGCCGCCGTCCTGGGCGCTGGGGCCGCAACACGCGCGCTGGGGGTTCGGCAGCGAGCGGGAAGTGCGGCGGGTCGTCGCGGGGTACCGGGAGCGGGGGCTGCCGCTGTCCGCGCTCCATCTCGACATCGATCACTACGACGCGCATCAGGTCTTCACCGTGGACCGTGAACGCTTCCCCGATCTGCCGGGGCTCGCCGAGGAGTTGCGCGCGGACGGGGTCCGGCTGGTCTCGATCGTCGATCCGGCGGTGAAGGCGGAGCGCGGTAACGATGTGTACGAGAGCGGGCGCGCGGTCGGTCCGGCCGGCGCGTTCGTACGGGACGGGCGGGGACATGAGGTGATCGGTGTCGTCTGGCCCGGGGAGTGCGTGTATCCGGACTTCACGGATCCGGCGGTGCGCGACTGGTGGGGCGGGCTCTACGAGGAGCGGCTGGCGCAGGGGTTCGCCGGGGTGTGGCACGACATGAACGAGCCGGTGTCCTTCGCGCCGTTCGGGGACACGACCCTGCCGCGCTCGGCCAGGCATCAGCTGGAGGGCAGCGGCGGAGACCATCGCGAAGCCCACAATGTGTATGGCCTCACCATGGCGCGGGCCGGTTATGAGGGGCTGCGGCGACTGCGGCCGGACGAGCGGCCCTTCCTCTTCTCACGCTCCGGCTGGGCCGGGATGCAGCGGTACGGCGGCAGTTGGTCCGGCGATGTGTCGACCGGCTGGCCGGGGCTGCGGGCGTCGCTCTCGCTGGTGCTGGGGCTCGGGCTGTGCGGCGTGCCGTACTCGGGCCCGGACGTGGGTGGTTTCGACGGGAATCCGACGCCCGAGCTGTATCTGCGCTGGTTCCAGCTGGGTGCGTATCTGCCGCTGTTCCGTACGCACGCGGCGATCGACGCGGGGCGCAGGGAGCCGTGGGAGTTCGGCCCCGAGGTGCTCGAACACGCGCGGGCCGCGCTGAGCGGGCGGGAGCGGCTGCGGCCGTACTTCGTGACGCTGTCCCAGCTGGCCCGGCTGACCGGGGCGCCCTACGTACGTCCGGTGTGGTGGGGCTCGCCGGAGGACCGGGCGCTGCGTGACTGCGAGGACCAGTTCCTGCTCGGCGACGCGCTGCTGGTGGCGCCCGTGCTGGAGCACGGTACGGACCGGCGGGCGGTGCGGCTGCCGCGCGGGCGGTGGTACGACACGGCTACGGAGAAGGCGTACGAGGGCCCCTGCCAGGTGCTGCTTGACGCGCCCCGGTCACGTATCCCCGTCCTGGCACGGGCGGGTGCCGTGATTCCGGTGCGGGGCGAGGACGGCCGGCCCGAACTGGAGGTGTGGGCCCCCGCCGCCGGGCGCTCGGGGGGCGGTCTGGTGGTGCGGGACCCGGGCGACGGGCTGCGGGAGGCGGAGGTGGAGCGCTACACCTCGCGGCTGGTGAACGGCGAGGTCCGGGTGGAGCGGGTGACGGACGAGGGCGCGGTGGAGCCGGAGTGGACGGTCCGGGTGCGGGGTCGCTGAGCCGGTACCGGTACGGGTCGCTGAGCCAGGACCGGTACCGGTTCCGGTCGCGGGGGGTACGAGTCCGTCGTGGCGCTCCGCGCTCAGGGACGTACCGCCGTGCCCTCCGTACCGTAGCGGCCCGCGAACCAGGCCCGTACGGCCTCCGTGTGCAGCGGGAACGCCAGCTCGGCCGGGCCGCGCAGCAGTTGCCGGCCCGCGGTCTCGTCGGTCGGGACCGAGGGCGGCAGCAGGGCCGCCGGGCGCTCCGGGAGCAGCCCGAAGAGCAGCAGATGACCGTCCGGAGAGCTGAGCGCGTCGGCGAGCCGTACGTCGTGCGCCGCTGCCTCGATGCCGGTCTCCTCCCTCAGCTCCCTTACGACGGCGTGCCGCCAGTCCTCCGTGCGGTCGATGAAACCGCCCGGGAGGGCGAGACCGCCGTACGCGGGCTCGATGGCACGGGTGATGACGACGAGCGCGGTGCCCTCGTCGTCGGTCACCGGTACGAGCGCGACGGCGACAGGCAGCGGGTTGAGGTAGGCGGTGGCACCGCAGGCCCCGCATGTACGGGGCCAGCCGGCTCCGGGCGGGTACGGCGTGCCGCAGCTGCCGCAGTGCGCATGCGCCACCGCGGGCTTCTTCCGGGACTCGGACACGCGCGGACTGTATCCGATCGCTCTTCCGCGCGGTCCCCGGAACTGATAGACGAAGGTGTCCATGACACGTCTGACATCCGCACTGCGCGTCCTGACCGCCTCCGCCGCCGCCCTGCTGACCGTCGCCGCCACCGCGCCCGCCGCGCGGGCCACGCCCGAACCGGTGGCGCCGAAGGAGTTCGTGGCCCTGCGCACGGTCGCGCCGACGATCATCCAGGAGATGCGCTACCTCACACCGCACAACTTCGTGGGCGAGCCCGTGGACGGCTACCGGCAGCCGGTCTGTCTCGTCACCCGCCCCACCGCCGAGGCGCTGCGCACCGCGCAGCGAAGCCTGCTGCGGCAGGGGTATTCGCTGAAGGTGTACGACTGCTACCGGCCGCAGCGGGCCGTCGACCACTTCGTTCGGTGGGCCTCGGATCTCCAGGACGAGCGCATGAAGCCGGAGTTCTATCCGCGCGTCGACAAGTCGCGGCTGTTCGCGGACGGTTACATCGCCGAGAAGTCCGGGCACAGCCGGGGCAGCACCGTCGATCTGACGCTCGTCAGACTGCCGGCCCCGCCGACGCGGCCGTACCTGCCGGGCGAGAAGCTCGCTCCCTGCTACGGGCCGAAGGCAGAGCGGTTCCCCGACAACTCCGTCGACATGGGCACCGGCTTCGACTGTTTCGACACGCTCGCGCACACCGATGATCCACGCGTCCAGGGCGAGCAGCGCGTGAACCGGCAGCTCCTGAAGTCGACGCTGGCCGCAGTGGGGTTCACCAATCTGCCCGAGGAGTGGTGGCACTTCACGCACAAGCCGGAGACCTTCCCGGACAGCTACTTCGACTTCCCGGTGGCGTGGCGTTCGGTCCTGGGCGGCTGAGCGGGACAGCGGGACGGAAGCACGACGGCCGACCGGGGCCACCCCCGTGGGCTCCGGCAGGCCGTCTCCCCGTGGGACGCACGGAACCCGTTTCCGGTTCACGGGAAAGCGGTTAACGTGCCCGTATGGCGCAGCACACAGGCGAGCAGCGAACAAGTGAGCGGCAGACGAACAGGCAACAGCCGCCCGAGCCACTGACGTTCGATTCCTACGAGGAGTTCTGGCCCTACTACGTCGCCATGCACTCCAAGGCGGCGACGCGCTGGATCCATCTCACCGGCACGCTCACCGGCCTCGCGGTCAGTGTCTACGGGCTGGCGCGCGGACGGAAGCGGTACGCGGCGGCCCTGCCGCTGATCGGGTACGGGACGGCCTGGCCCGCCCACTTCCTCGTCGAGAAGAACAATCCCGCCACGTTCGGTCATCCGGCGTGGTCGCTGCGCGGCGACGCGCGGATGATCGGGATGATGCTGGCGGGCCGCGACAGGGAGCTGGCGGAGACCGCCGCCAAGTGGCTCGCCGCGAACCGTCCCTGACCCGCCGGCGTCCGGTCGTGCGGTGCCGGGCTCAGGTCGTGGCCACGTGCTCGCGCTGCCGCGCCGCCAGGGTCATCGCGTGCTCGACGACCGCCACCAGCACTTCCTTGACGGACTCGCGTTCGCGCGCGTCGCACATCACCAGCGGGACCTCGGGGTCGAGATCGAGCGCCGCCCGTACGGTCTCGCTCGGGAAGCGGTCCGCGCCCTCGAAGCAGTTGACGGCGACGGTGAACGGGATGCCGCGCCGTTCGAAGTAGTCGACGGCGGCGAAGGAGTCCGCGAGGCGGCGCGTGTCGGCCAGCACGACCGCGCCCAGGGCGCCCTGGGCCAGCTCGTCCCAGAGAAACCAGAAGCGGTCCTGGCCCGGGGTACCGAAGACATACAGCACCAGGTCCTCGCGGAGCGTGATCCGGCCGAAGTCCATGGCGACCGTGGTGGTCGTCTTGGCCTCGACCCCGTCGACGTCGTCGACCGGCCGGCCGGCCTCGCTCAGTACCTCTTCGGTACGGAGCGGTCTGATCTCGCTGACCGCGCCCACGAGAGTGGTCTTGCCCACTCCGAACCCCCCGGCGACCAGGATCTTCAGCGTCACCGGATCGGCCGGACGCTGCCTGTGGCTAGAGCGCCCGAAGACCATTGATCACCTCGCGGAGAATGCTCACGTCCGGCAGTTCGGCCGGCGGAACGGGACGGGTTACACGCACGATTTCGTCCTCCACCAGATCGCCGACGAGGACCCTGACCACCCCGACGGGGAGATCGAGGCCCGCGGCCAGCTCGGCGATCGACTGGGGGCTGGTGAAGCAGCGTTCGACGATCTCCACGTGCTCGGGGGAGAGCGTCTGGTCCCGGCCGGGGTCACCGGCCGCGGGTTCGCAGACGACGAGCGCGATCAGGTCGAGCCGGTGGCGCGTCGCGCTGCTGGTGCGGCCACGCGTCATCGCGTACGGGCGTACGACCGGTCCGGCTTCGCCGTCGAACCAGTGCTGCTGATCCTGATCCCCTTCGCTCATCGCAGCCCGCTCACCCTCCGGCGGGCAGGCCGGTTCGCGGGGCCGTACCCAGGTGGACGCCGACCCGCTTGACCATGAGCGTCATCTCGTAGGCGACCTGTCCGACATCGGAGTCCGCGTCGGACAGGACGGCCAGACAGCTGCCGTCGCCCGCCGCGGTGACGAAGAGGAAAGCGTCGTCCAGCTCCACGACGGTCTGCCGGACCTTGCCCGCCTCGAAGTGCCGGCCCACGCCCTTGGCGAGGCTGTGGAATCCGGAGGCGACGGCCGCGAGGTGTTCGCCGTCCTCACGTGTGAGGTCCTTGGACGTCCCGGTGGCGAGCCCGTCACCGGAGAGCACCACCGCTTTACGGATGCTGGCGACCCGGTCCACGAGCTCGTCGAGGAGCCAGTTGAGCTCTCCGACGACGTTGGGGTCCAAGGAGTGGCGTGCTGCGGCGTTCGGTGCGGTCATCGACCGTCCCCCTCCGATGTGGTTCCTTGTATCTCGCCGGGGACGGTGGGGTCCTCGGCATCGTTCTGCCGACGGCCACGCTGCCAGCCCCGCTGGAGCGAAGCCATGCGGCTGCGTACTTCGTCCGCGTCCCGCTCGGCGTCCTGGCCCGTGACGGGTGTGAGGTCGGTGCCACGGTCCTGAGCGGTGTCCCTCAGCTGGGGGGCCAGACTGGCCTGCCGGATCCGGCGGGGCAGTCCGTCGATCGTGGGCGGGCCCCCGTCGGACGTCTGCCCGCCCGGTGCCGAGGAGCGTGAGGGCTGCGCCGGTACGCCGGACCAGGTACGGCCCGTTCCGCCAGCCGCCGGATCCGGCGCCGCCGCGGGCAGGGCGCGGCCCGGCTCGTCCACGCGCCGGCCGCGGTCCACGACCAGGATCGGGGGCTTGCGGCGTGGCAGTCCGGCCGGGCGCTCGGACGCGGTGGCGTCCACGGGGCGCCGCGGCTGTTCGTGTCGGCCGCGCGGCGGCGGGACGGGTCGGCCGTCACGCCGGTCGCGGAAGTCCCGGGCGTCGTCCCGCGCACCGCGCGCGTCGTCGCGGCCCAGCAGTCCGTCACGGGCGTCGCCGGTGTCCCGGCTGCCGTACGGGTCGCGTCCGTCGTCGCCGGCGTACGGAACCTCAAGGCTGGAGTCGCGGAGATGTTCCCGCGCGCGGAACAGTCCGCCGCGTTCGCTCTCCGTGTCCTCGATATCGCTGATGCCGTCACCTCCGCCGAGCAGCGGCCCGCTCTCCCTGTCGAGAGCGCGTACCGGAGGTTCGAGTTCGACCGGGCCGTCGAGCACGGACGGGTCGCCGCCGAGTCCCGCGGGGACCTGCGCGAGCGCGGTGCGCCGGCCGCCGCCTCCGCCGTCGGCGCGATGGCGGCCACGCTCCGCGGTGGTCTTGCGGTCGAGCCGGAAGCCGGTGCCCTCGGTCTCGGGCGCGTCGGTGAGCAGCGCGACCGGCAGGAACACGATCGCGGTGGTCCCGCCGTACGGCGAGGGCTGGAGCGAGACGCGTACGTTCTGCCGCTGGGCGAGCCGGCTGACCACGAACAGCCCGAGGCGGTCGGTGTCGGACAGCTCGAACTCGGGGGTCTCCGCGAGCCGCAGATTCGCGTCGAGCAGCACTTCGGGCGCCATACCGAGACCGCGGTCGTGGATCTCCAGGGTGAATCCGTTGGCGACCCGCTCGCCGTGCACCTGCACCGCGGTGTGCGGGGGCGAGAACACCGTGGCGTTCTCCAGGAGTTCGGCGATGAGGTGGGTGAGGTCGGCGACCGCGGGGCCGCCGACACCGATGCGCGGCAGCCTGCGGACCTCGATGCGCTCGTAGTCCTCCACCTCGGCGACCGCCGCGCGCACCACGTCCATGAGCTGGACCGGCTTGCGCCACTGCCGGGAGGGAGCGGCTCCGGAGAGGATCACCAGGCCCTCGGCGTGCCGTCGCATACGGGTGGTGAGGTGGTCGAGCCGGAAGAGGTCGGCCAGTTCCTCGGTGTCCTCCGTACGGCGCTCCATGGTGTCCAGGAGCGTGAGCTGACGGTGGAGCAGGACCTGGTTGCGGCGGGCGAGGTTGACGAACACCTCGGAGACACCGCGCCGGAGGTCGGCCTGTTTCACGGCGGCTTCGACGGCGGCGCGCTGGAGCGTGTTGAGGGCCTGGCCGACCTGGCCGACCTCGTCCCTCTCGTAGTCGAGCCGGGGCGCCTCGGTCTCCACGTCGACCGGTTCGCCCGCCGCGAGCCGGCGCATGACGCTGGGCAGGCGTACGCCGGAGACCTCATGGGCCTCCTTGCGGAGCCGGGACAGGTCACGGATCAGTTCACGGCCGACGCGTACGGACACGATGATGGAGACGAGAAGGGCGACGAGACCGAGCGCGGCGGCGAAGCCGACCCGTACGAAGATGTCGTTGCGTACGGGGTCGATGTGGGCCCGGTACAGCGTGGTGGCCTCGTCGCTCTCGCGGGTCAGGTCCTCCAGGACCGAGGCGGTCATCTTCAGCCAGCCCACGGCGTCGACCGTCTTCGGGCTCTCGGTGGCGCCCGCCGAGACGAGACGGTTCTCCGCCTCGCGCAGAGCGAGGGTGGCGGGGGTACGCCAGTACTGTTCGAGCGTCGCGCGGTCCGAGAGCGGCAGGTCGGCGAGGTTGGACTCGTAGAGCAGCGTGCGGTTGGCGACGAGGTCGGAGGTGGCGCGGACGTCCTCGGGGGTCATTCTGTGCGCGATCAGCGCGGAGGCGACGAGCGCGTCCTCGCGGGAGAGCATCTCCCGCGCGCGGTCGAATCCGATCAGCGCCCGGCCCCAGTTGTCGCCGTCGACATCCTCGTGTCCGTACAGAGAGGACAGAAAGGTGTGGCTGGGGTCGACGAGTCCGTTGTAGAAGGCGAGCGCCTTCTCACGGGTGACCGTGCTCTCGTCCACGGAGCGGCGCATCAGCCCGAGGCCTTCGAGGGAGTCGACGAGCCGGTTGAGCCGCTCGGCCGAGATGTCGTCCAGCCGGTCGCGTACCGCTGATTCGGCTTTCGCGACCGTGGCCAGGGCCCGGTCGGTGTCGCCACGGCGGGCGCGGAGTTCGGTCAGGGAGTCCGAGGCCGTGGGGTCGGCCAGGAAGATGAGTGTCTGCCGTCGTTCGCTCTGGAGAGCACCGGCAGTCTCCTCGACGGGGTTGCCGACGGTTTCGATGACATGTCTGACATCGATGAGCTGCTTGGCCTGGCTGCCGGCGAGCGTGGTGGCCAGTCCCCAGAGGAGGGTCAGCGCGACGAGCGGCACGAGCAGCAGCGCCACGATCTTCCGGCGGATGGATTTCCCGCGAAAGCGCATGGCCTCCCCCAGCTCGATCTCCCGCCCGGTTGCGGGAGATTCTCCGTCAACAAACGGCGCGAGCCTACTACTGTCGCACCGGCAACTCGAAGACGCATCCGGATGTTTTTCGGCCGCCCCTTGGCACCTTGATCATGAGTTGTCCTGGTATTCGGCGAGTTGGCCTCCTTGACGCGCAAGGCCAAGAGCAGACGCGACGGTAGATATCCGGCCGGAACAGATGGCTGAAACCTTATGTCCGTCGGTCGTTCGGGGAATCTTTCCGCGCTCCCATTCGTCCTTGTGTGCGGGGTTCAGGGGTTAGTTGGGAGAACTGCGGGCGGTTTCGCGTATCACATTCGGTTCCATGGCCGGCGTGAAGCGGAGCGAGCCGGGCAGTCACCCTTGAGACGGACACGGGTGGGGAGTGACGGTCCATGGAGACGGACGGGCGGCGGGGCGCGGCGTCGACGGAGGGGTTCACGGAAGTGTCCCGTGGGCTCTGGGTCGAGGAGCCCGCGAAGCGGTATCGCATGCCGGACGCGGTCAGAACGGCCGCTGTACGCGCGGTGATCATCGCCGCGATCACACTGATTCAGGCCACGATCGCGTTTCTCAGCACGCTCGCCGGTTCCTGGCTGGCGTTCCCGATGGTGCTGAGCAGTGTGGCCTCCACGGTGGTGGCGACCTGGGGCGTGCTGGACGTATGGGTGACGCGCCAGATGTGGCGTCAGCGCAACGGCGTGGTGTCCGTACCGAGCAGCACCGCGCGCCAGTTGCGCCGGGAGCGGCGCAGGGCCAGGCGCGCGGCGCGTGCCGCCGCGCGGAGTGCGGACCGCGGAGGAGCCCGGATACGACGCGGGGCCCGGACCGCAGGAGGGTCCGGCGCTCCGGCAACCGGCACGTCGGAAACCGGCGCCCCGGATCCTGGCGCTCCCGGCCCGGTCGCCGCGGCGACCGGGCCCGCGGAGGCCGGCGCCGAGATGGCCGGTGTCACCGCTCCGCGACGGGCTCCGGCGTCCGTTTGAACATCCGCGTCGCGGTGATCTCCCCGTGTACCGTCTCGCCGTCCGGGTCCTGCTGCGGCAGGCCGGGGCGCAGATGCTCCTCCACACTGATGTACTTCAGCCCCGCGCGCAGATCCGCGTCATTGCGCAACCGGATGACCAGCGGGAATTCCGCGAGCGCGGTCGTGTCGAAGAGACCCGTGGTGTAGAGGAGCTGCACCCCCAGGGCATCGGAGACCGCCCGCTGGAGCTCCAGCAGATAGGTGGCGTTGGCGCGGCCGATCGGGTTGTCGAGGAAGAGCGTGCCCGCGTGACGGTGCTTGTCCCGGCCCCGGTCATTGCTGCGCAGGGCCGCCATCGTGCAGTAGAGGGCGATCGCGGCGGTGAGCAGTTGGCCGCCGGAGAAGACATCGCCCATCTGTCCGACCGGGACCCGCTCGGCGCGCAGTACGGCGTCGGGCTTGAGGATCTCGACGACGACGCCCCTGGGCTGGAGCGCCGCCTGAACTCCGCGCAGCAGCAAGGACATTCCGTCCCTGCGCAGATCGGAGTTCTTCTTGAGGGCCGCACGGGTCGCCTCGTCGACGACCTCGCCGAGCCGTTCGGTGAGCGTCGTACGGTCCGGCTCCTCGAAACGGATCCGCAGGAACTCCTGGCCCGACCACTCCCCCAGCCCTTCGGGCAGCCGGGAGAGCCGCTGTGCCGAACGGAGCGTCGTCAGCGCGGATTCCACCAGCCCGCGCAGCCGGTCCACGATGGAGTCGCGGTTGCGCTCCAACTGCGCCAGCTCGTCCGTCAGTACGCGCAGCCGGGGCGCGAACGCCTGGGCCCACGCGGCGGCGTGCTCGGGCAGCGCGGACGCGGGCAGCTCGCGGATCTGCTGACGGGCGGGGGTACGGACCTGCTCGTACCGGGTGGCGTTGGCATGCCGGACGAGCACGTCGCAGGCTTCCCGTACGCCCGCTTCCGCCGCGGAGAGGTCGGCCGCGCAGGCGCGCAGTGAACGGCGGGCCTCGGCCGTGGAGTGCCGCGCCTCCTCCAGCGTGCCGGGGTAGGGCTCGGGCTCCTGGGGCGTCTCCTCGTCGCCGCGCTTCGGGTCGTGGTCGTCGGCCGCGCCGCGCAGCAGATCGCGCAGGAGCGCGGCCGTCTCGTCGAAGCCGCCCGCCCCGTCCTCGGCGGCGCGGTGCGCGTACAGCAGCTCGCCGTGCGCGGACCGCGCGGTCTCCAGCGCGTCGGTCCGTACGGCCAGTTCGGTGGTGGCGGTACGCAGCAGGGTCTGTGCCTGCTCGGCGTCGGCCGGGACCAGCTCGGCGGGCAGTTCGGTGTGCGCGTCGCCGTCCTCGGGGGCGAGCCGCTCGGCCTCGCCGCGGAACCGGCCCAGTTGCTCGCTCGCGGTGGAGGCGCGCGACTCCAGCATCTGGACGAGCGACTCGGCGCGGGCGGCGGCGGCCTGCCGGGACGGGCCGTCGGCGCCGTCCGTGGATTCGAGGAGCTGGGCGGCGCGGGTGCGGACCTTGTTGATGAGCCGGTCCAGCTCGGCGAGGGCCGCGCTCTCGTCGCTCTCCGCGCGCGCCTGCTCGGCCCGCAGATCCGCGCCGACGCCCACCTTCTCGTAGAGCTGGGAGGCGGCGCGGTAGGCCTCGCGCAGGGCGGGCAGCGCGGCGCGCGGGGCGTCCGCGTCCGGCTCGGGGATGTTCTCCGGGGCGCCGGCGATCTCGGCGCGTTCGGCGCGCAGGGCACGGGCGGTGCGGCGGGCGTCGTCGGCGGCGCGCTGGGCGGCCCTGCGGTCCTCGTCGGCGGCGCGCGCCCGTTCCAGGCAGACGCTCGCGCGTGCCTCGAACTCCGTGGCGTCGTCGGCCAGTTCACGGAGCTTCGCCTGCCATCCCGACCGCTCCCGGAGCCGGAACGCGAGACCGGCCAGAGCGTCGGCGGCGCGGCGGGCGCGCTGGGCGGCCTCCTGCCGTTCGTCGCGCACCCGCGCGGTGTCGGCGGCGGCCTCGTCCGCCTCGGCACGCGCCGTACGGGCCTCGGCGAGGCTCGCGGCGGCCGTCTCGGCCGATTCCCTGGCGGCCCCGGCGGCGGCTGCCAGCTCCAGGAGCATGCCGGGCGGGCAGTCGGCACGCCAGGAGCCGAGCCGGGCGGCGAGCGAGCGGTCGCCGGTGAGCCGGGCCGCCAGCGCCCGGATCTCCTCGTCGCGGTCCGCCGCGCGGCCGCGCAGCGCCTGCCGTTCCTCGTCGGCGGCGTGTTCGTCGTGCATGGCCGGGTTCGGCGGTACGAGGAACACCCCGCTGTCGGCCGGGCCTTCGGAGCCGGGGCCCGGTACGGGGGCCAGCAGCGCGG
Organism: Streptomyces sp. NPDC102274; assembly: GCF_044766385.1. Lineage (NCBI taxonomy): Bacteria > Bacillati > Actinomycetota > Actinomycetes > Kitasatosporales > Streptomycetaceae > Streptomyces > Streptomyces sp. NPDC102274. The sequence continues at coordinate 18,058 of NZ_JBIWLW010000009.1, forward strand.
CGGCGGTGCCCACGGCGACGGCGGAGCGCGGCAGCAGGGCGGCGCCCGCGAGGGTCTCGCGGGCGCGGGCGTGCGAGGCGGGGTCGGTGATCACGACGCCGTCGACCAGCTCCGGCCTGGCGGCCAGCACCGCGGCGTGGTCGCCCGGGTCGACGGCCTGCGCCAGATAGCGCCAGCCGGGGAGGGCGGGGATGCCGTGCTCACCGAGGTACTCGACGGTGGCGAGGACATCGGGCCCCGGCGGCAGCAGCCCGCCGTCGCCGAGCGCGCCGAGGATACGGGAGTCGTCGGCCGCGGCGGTGCGCAGATCGAAGAGCTGCCGCTCGGCGGAGGTGATGCCCTGGTCGAGCAGTTCGCGCAGCTCGTCGGCGTACTGGTCGAGGTCCTCGGGGCTCAACGGACCGTCGGCGGGGCGCCGGGAGGGGTGCCGGGCGGAGGTGTGCCGGGCCGGGGGATCGGTCTCCCGGGCGCCCGTGCCGTCCCGTGGCGCGGGGACCACGGCCGGGACAGCGGCCGCCGCGGGCAGGCTGAGCAGTTCGGCCAGGCGCGCGTCCTGGGCGATCGACTCCGCCGCGCGGCGCTCCGTGTCGTACGCGTGCTCCGCGGCCTGTGCGGCGTCGGCGGCGCGGGCGGCGGCCAGTTCGGCGCGGGACTCCGCGGAGGCCGCCTCCCTGGCCCGGTCGGCGGCCGTGCGCGCGGCCTCGCGTGCGGTGTCCCAGCCGGCGACCGCGGACTTCTCCGCGTCGCTCGCGGCCAGCGCGGCGCGGGCCGGATCCGCGTCGGGCGCCGTGTCGTCGAGCCACCCCGCACGTACGGCCTCGGCCGTCTCCTGTCCGACCTCCGCGAGACGCTGGCGCAGATGCCCGGCCTCGCTGCGGGCACGTTGTGCCTCGGTGGCGGCGGAGGTCGCGTCGCGATGGGCGGCCTCGCCCGTCTCCTGGAGCGTGGCGGAACGCTCCTCCTCCTCGTTCGCCAGGCGCTCACCGTCCTCGGCGGCGGCGTGCAGCGCGCGCACGAGATCGGCCGCCGCGGTGGCCCGCGCCGCCAGCGCGGGCGCGGCGTCGCGCTCGGCCTCCCGGATCGCGACGGCCACGCGGGCGGAGCGGTCGGCCGCAGCGCGGTGGCGCAGCACGGCCTCGGCGGCCTGCCAGGCGGAGTGCAGCGTCCGGGCGTCGGTCAGCTCGCGACGCTGCGCGGCGGCGCGCTTCTCGGCGACGGCGAGGGCCAACGAGGCATGCCGGTAGGCCAGTTCGGCGGCGATCAGCGCACCTCGGCCGCGTTCCTGCTCGGCCGAGGTCACCGTATGGGCGGCGGCGGACACCTGCTGGGCGAGGTCGGCGGCCCGATCCCGCTCCTCGGCGGCGCGGGCCGTGAGCCGCCGTACGAGCGTACGGGCCCGGCGCTCGGCGCCCGCGTGGACGTCACGGGCGCGGGCGCGGGTGTCGGCGGCCTCGACGATCCGGCCGAGCAGATCGACCGAGCCTGCTGTGAAGTCGCGCTCCGCGGTGAGTTCGGCGCGGCGGCCGAGCTTGTTGCCGAAACCCCCGACGAGGTCCGCGAGCCCGTCCGTGTCCCGGGTGTCGGTGACGGCCCGCAGCAGCAGATCGGTGAAGTCGGAGTCCTTCTTGACCGCGAAGAGGCCCGCCGCCTCGCCCTCGTCGGCGTTCATCTCGCGCTGGTAGCGGAAGAGTTCGGGATCGAGGCCCAGATCGCCGAGGTGCTCGTTCCAGCGGTCGTGGATCTCCTCCCAGTGGACATCCAGATGCGGATAGAACTTGCCCGCCTCGGTCAGGGCATCCCGGAAGCCCTTCATCGTGCGCCGCCTCCCCCGCGCGCCCGAGGCGCCCTCCACGGGCGGCCGGACGGCGGTGGACTCGGCGACGGGCAGCGAGTCGAGGCTGAGCCCGGGGCCCGGCCGGAAGGAGTACCAGCCCTCAGCGAACTTCCGCGGGTCGTTGGAGACCTGACGGCCGCGCCACTCACTGGCCTTGCCGACCACCACGAGTTCGCCGGTGAGCGTGTGCTGCCACTCCAGCGCGACATGTCCGCAGTCGTCCGCGAGAAGGAACTTCCGCAGCACACCGGAGCTGGCACCACCGAGCGTATTGCGGTGTCCCGGCAGCATCACCGAGAAGATCAGCTTGAGCAGCACGGACTTGCCGCCGCCGTTCTCCAGGAAGAGCACGCCCGCGGGGGCGGGGCGGCGCGGCGGGCCGACCGGCTCCTCCTCGAAGAACTCCGCCTGGGCAGGGGCGGGGTGGGGCACGGGCGCGCCCACTCCGCGCAGATCGAGCACGGTGTCGGCGTAGCGCGCACCGGCGGGGCCGATGGAGTAGAGGCGGACCCGGGACAGCTCGTACATGGCGGGACTCTCGTCGTGGTGGGGGGCGGGTTCAGGCGTGGAACGGCAGGCCGGCGTCGGCGGCCAGCTCCAGATCGTCGCCCTCGGGCGGCGGCAGCAGGGTGGCGGAGCCGTCGGTGACGGGGACGACGCCCAGCTCCAGCAGCTCGGCCATGGCCGCGTGGCCCGCCATGTCGCGGACCTGGAGCTGGTAGCGGGCGGTGGTGCGGTAGGCGCCGCCGGCGTCGTCGCCGGTGCGCTGGAGAAAACCGGAGTCGGTGAGGAACGCGACGGCCTTGCCGACGATGCCGGTGGTGGAACCGGCCAGTCTGCGGGCGTCCTTGGTGGCGCCCGTGGCGCTGCGCCGTGCGTAGATCCGCCACGCGGCTTCCAGGCCCGGTTCGCCGGTCGACGGGTCGGTGTTCTCCCCCTGCTCCTCGGCGCGCACCTCCAGCCGGCGGCACGCCTGGCGTACGAACGCGTCGACGCCGTTGACCGTGATCCGGCCGATGTATCCGTCGTCGGCGAGGTCGGCGGGGCGGGGGAACGCCATGGCCGCGACGGCGAGATGGGCGAGGCCGTGCAGGAAGCGGTCGGCGGAGTCGGTGGCGGCGCGGCGGGCGTAGTCGCCCATCCGGACCGCGAAGACCGAGTCCTCGCCCGCGGTCACGGCCATGCCGGCGCGGGGGGAGACCTCCAGGACGACGAGGTCGAAGCCGGTGGCGATGGCGTCGGCGACGCGGGCGAAGGCGGGGTCTTCGCGGTAGCGGCGGAGGAGTTCGGCGTACTCGGCGTCGCGGGCGGGGAGCAGCTTGGGCTGGAGGCCGAAGGAGACGAGGCGGGCGGCGTCGGCCGCGTCGGCGGGTGTCACGTGGCCGGCGGAGCCGGCGGGGATCGCGGGTGCCGTCGTGGTCGCGACCGTAGCGGTCTCGGCCGTCGCGTCGGCGCCGGTCTCGGTCCACGCGGCGGGGTGCTCGGCGTGGTGGTCGCTCACGGTGTCTCCTCGTGCGGGGCGGGGCGCTGTGCGGGTGCGGGTGCGGGTTGCGGTCGTCGTGGCTGGTGCCGGGGTCCGGGGCCTCCGGAGGTACATGTCCGGACGGCATGATTTACGGCGCGAGTCCGGCCATAGGCAGGATGCGGGCGTTCGCGCCGTACGGGGGTCCGGGGGTGTCCCCCGGGAAAGCACAGCATGCCGTCCCGGGCGCGAGCCCCGGAGCGCCACCTCGCAGCAACCCGCACCGCACCACCCGCTCCGGCCACAACTCACGCGTCCCCGACGCGCACCGCGCCAAGACGGGCCGTGCCCAGTATCAGGTCCGCCCCGCCGAACTCCCGGTCGTCGAGCTGCGTTCCGTCGTCGACCGCGAACAGCACGCTCTCCTCCCCCTGCCGGTACGCCGTCCCCACCGGCGGGCTCGCCGCGTGGATGGCCAGCAGCGCCACCAGATACGGCAGTTCGGGATCGCGACGGCGCGCCTCCGCGAGCAGCCCCGAGAGGCGGCGCGGCGCGTCGTGTTCCAGGTCGAGCAGTTCCTTCGCGCTCGCCAGCTGTTCTTCGCTGAAGCGGCTGTCGTCCGGGGTCGCGATCAGGTCCGGTTCCGGCATCTCCGCGCCCAGGTGTTCCCGCTCGACCGGTGGCGTCAGCAGCAGGTCGACCAGGTCGCCGAGGCGGACGGAGACGGGCGTGCGCAGGCCGGTGCCGCGGGCGAAGAACGCGTCCGTCACGCGTGCCGCCCGCTCGACGGGGAGCGGCAGCAGCGGGGCGAGCAGCTGTCCGTACAGGTCGAGGCCCGTGTGGGCGGTGGGCCGGGCGAAGGCCTGCCGGTCCTGTTCCGCGCGGAAGAGCGGGCCCGCCTCCAGCAGCCGGGACTGGAGCTGGGTGTGCCGGCGGATGCAGTCCTTGACGATGTCGACCAGCTCGGCCGCGCGCCGCTTGTGCTCGGCCGTCTTGGTGTCCGTGCCGGTCTCGGCCTCGTCACGTGCCTTGCGGATGTTGGTCAGGATCGCGTTCTCGTGGCGGTACCGGTCGGCGACATGGTCGAGGGCTTCGTCGATCAGGTCCGGTACGGCGTTGAGCCAGTCGACCGCCCGTACGTTGCGGCGGGTCGCCTCCAGCGTCCTGCGGAGCGTCTCCGCGTACTGGACGGTGCGGTATCTGGCCTGTTCGGCGGCGAGCTGGGCGTCGGCCAGTCTGCCGCGGTTGATCAGCACTTCGAGCTTGACCTCGGCGGCGATCTGCGCGCTGGTCACGTCCGTGTCGAGCGCGCCGACCAGGACGTTGACCGCTTCGTCGGTGGTCCGCAGGTAGACGCTGCCGCCGTGCCCGGGGACCTCTTCGATGAGCTTGAAGTCGTAGTCCCTGCGGGTGTAGACGCCGTCGGTGCCGAACGTGCCGTACACCGCGCGGAATCCGCGGTCCACGCTGCCGACGTTGATCAGATTCTCCAGCACCCAGCGGGCGACGCGCTCATGCTCCGCGACCGGGCGGCGGGGCGCCTGCGCGGCGACGCGTGGCAGCAGTCTGGAGACGATCTGCTCATGGTCGGCGCCGGTGTCGAAGTCCATGTTCAGCGTGACCAGATCGATGGCGGAGAGCGCGACCTCGGCCATCGCGTAGCCGGAGTACTCACCCGCGAGATTGGCCTTGCGGGTGTCCAGGTCGTGCAGCGGCGCGGTGCAGGCGAGCGCGCGCAGCCGCCGCGCGAGCCCTTCGTCGGCGGCCGGGCCCTGTGCGAGCCGCGGCCCCGCGCTGAGCTGGGGCGGAACGAAGTCCGTCGGGGCAGGCGAAGTCACGCTGCACAGATTATGTCCTCGCGCTGACAACGGGCGAAACGGTGCGGAAGCGGCCTCCGTCTCACTCCGTCCCGTCCTCGGTGACGAGCCTCGCGTACACCTCCACGAGCTGCTCGCGCGAGTCGTCCAGATACGAGGCGAGCATCCGTTCCGTGCCTTCCCTGTCCCCGGATCCGAGGGACTCCAGTAGCTGCCGGTTCCGTACGAGGTACGGCTCGTGCAGCAGGCGCGGGTCGTCCACCATGTGGAAGGCGAGCCGTAGTTCGGCCAGTACGGCGCTCATCAGTTCGTCGGTGCGTACGCTGCCCGCCAGCGCGACCAGTTCGCGGTGGAAGTGGATATTCGCCGTCGAGACGCCCTTCCAGCGCCCCTCGCGGGCCGCCAGTAGGCCGTTGGAGACCGCCTTCTCCAGGCCGTCGAGCTTGAACGGGGGCTCGCCGAGGCCGCGTACGACGGCGCATTCGATCAGCCGGCGCGTGCGGTAGATGTCCTCGACGTCCTCGACGGCGAGCACCCGCACGAAGACTCCGCGGTTGAGCTCATGGATGAGCAGCCGCTCGTGCGTGAGCAGCCGGAACGCCTCGCGCAGCGTGTTGCGGGAGACGACCAGCGCCTTGCCGATGGACTCCTCCGAGAGCCGTTCGCCGGGCTGGAAATAGCCCTCCGCGATACGGGTCCGCAGGATGTCCGCCACCCGTTCCGCCGTGCTGGTACGGCCCAGCAGGGGGCGGTCGTCCGCCAGCTCGCCGAGTTCGGTCCCGCTCGTCGCCACAGCGCCCTCTTCCGTCTCCGTTCGCGTACGGAATCCGTCTCCGTTCGCGTACGGACTCATCGTAGAAGCAAGAACGAAACAACAAGAGTCTTGTCGGATCGTTGAACAATCCCCTACGGTCTTCTCAGCTCACGGTCCCAGCACGCTCCCCTTCCTGCGAGGTGCAGATGAGCACGACCCAAGCACGTCTGAGCAAGGACGGACTTCCCGAGGACACCGGTGCGTTCGCCTGGCTGCGGGCCCTGGGGCCGCAGGGGCGCCGGGCCTTCGCCGGCGCGTTCGGCGGCTACGGCCTGGACTCGTACGACTTCTTCACGCTGCCGCTGTCCATGGTGGCGATCGCCGCGTACTTCAGCCTCGACAGCGGCCAGACGGGGCTGCTCACCACCGTCACCCTCGTCGTCTCGGCCATCGGCGGGGCGATCGCCGGGGTGCTCGCCGACCGCATCGGCCGGGTCAAGGCCCTGATGATCACCGTCATCACCTACGCGGTCTTCACCGTGCTCTGCGGATTCGCGCCCAACTACGAGACGCTGCTGGTCTTCCGCGCCCTCCAGGGGCTCGGCTTCGGCGGCGAGTGGGCGGTCGGCGCGATCCTCGTCGCCGAGTACGCCTCCGGCAAACACCGCGGCCGTACGCTCGGCGCCGTCCAGAGCGCCTGGGCGGCCGGCTGGGCGCTCGCGGTCATCGTCTACACGCTGGTCTTCCAGTTCATGGACGCGGACACCGCGTGGCGCGTGATGTTCTGGACGGGCGCGCTGCCCGCCCTGCTGATCGTCTACGTACGGCGGAACGTCCACGACGCGCCCGAGGCCGCCGCACAGCGCCGCGAGAGCACGGAGAAGGGCTCGTTCACCGCGATCTTCCGCAGGGATCTGCTGCGTACGACGTTCTTCGCGACGCTGATGTCCACCGGCGTACAGGGCGGCTACTACACGCTCGCCACCTGGGTGCCGACCTATCTCAAGACAGAGCGCGGGCTCACGGTGGTCGGCACCGGCGGCTATCTGACCTTCCTGATCAGCGGGGCCTTCATCGGCTATCTGACCGGCGGCTATCTCACCGACCGGCTGGGCAGGAAGAAGAACATCGCGATCTTCGCCGTCCTGTCCGCCGCCTCCATCCTGGCCTACATCAATATCCCGGCGGGGGCGGACGGTCTGCTGCTCGTCCTCGGATTCCCGCTCGGCTTCTGCATGTCGGCCATCTTCAGCGGCTTCGGCTCGTTCCTCAGCGAGCTGTATCCGACGGCCGTACGCGGTACCGGCCAGGGCTTCACGTACAACACCGGGCGGGCCGTGGGCGCGCTCTTCCCCACCCTCGTCGGCTTCCTGGCGACCAGCTGGGGGGTGGGGGGCGCCCTGGTCTTCGGCGCGGTCGGTTACGGTCTCGCGGTACTGGCGCTGATCGGGCTGCCCGAGACCCGCGGCCGCGAACTGCTCACACCCGAACCGATCGGAAGGTGACTCCATGACCTGGGCGTCCATCGATCTCAACGCGGACCTGGGCGAGGGCTTCGGCCGCTGGCGGCTGACCGAGGACGAGGAGCTGCTCTCCGTCGTCACCAGCGCCAATGTGGCCTGCGGCTTCCACGCCGGGGACGCGGCCACCATGCGGCGGGTCTGCGGCTGGGCCGTCGAGCGCGGGGTCCGGATCGGCGCCCAGGTCTCGTACCGCGATCTGGCCGGCTTCGGCCGCCGCTCGATGGAGGTGCCCGCGGACGAGCTGGCGGCCGAGATCGCCTACCAGATCGGCGCGCTGGAGGTGTTCGCGAAGGCGGCGGGCGCCCGGGTCGCCTATGTCAAACCGCACGGCGCCCTCTACAACAGGGTGGTCCATGACGCGGAGCAGGCCGAGGCCGTCGTGGAGGGCGTGCTGCTGACCGGCGAGCGGCTGCCGCTGCTCGGCCTGCCGGGCTCCCTGGTCCATGACGTGGCGGAGAAGGCCGGACTGCCCGTCGTCACCGAGGCGTTCGCCGACCGGGCCTACACCTCGGAGGGCACGCTCGTGCCGCGCGGGCAGGAAGGCGCCGTGATCACGGACGTCTCGGCGGTGGTGGAACGGTCCGTGTCCATGGCCCGGTTCGGCGTGGTGACCTCGCTGTACGGACGGTCCGTCGGCGTCCGCGCCCGCTCGCTGTGTCTGCACGGCGACACCCCCGGCGCCGTGGATCTCGCCCGCCGGGTGCGCAGCCGACTGGAGGCGTCCGGTGTCCGGGTGGAGTCCTTCGTATGAGGGCGCTGCCGGTCGGGGACCGGGCGCTCCTCGTCGAACTGGCCGACGGCGAGGAGACCGCGGCGTTCCACGCCGAGCTGCTGCGCCGCCGCGCCGCGGGCGTCCTGCCGCCGGTGCGGGAGATCGTCCCCGCGGCCCGCACCGTACTGCTCGACGGGCTGGACGATCCGGCGGGCTTCGCCACGGGGCTGGACGGCTGGCGGGTCGAGGCGCCGGACGCGCGCGCGCCGGACACCGTGGAACTGCCGGTCCGTTACGACGGTCCGGATCTGGAGGAGGTCGCCGCGCTGTGGGGCGTGCGGCCCGAGGAGGTTGCGGAAATCCACTCGGCGGCCGAATTCCGGGTCGCCTTCTGCGGGTTCGCGCCCGGCTTCGGCTATCTCACCGGGCTGCCCGCGCGGTACGCCGTACGGCGCAGGCCCACTCCCCGGACCGCCGTACCTCCGGGTTCGGTCGCCCTCGCGGGCCCCTACACCGGGGTGTATCCGCGCTCCTCGCCCGGCGGCTGGCAGCTGATCGGGACGACGGACACCGTCCTGTGGGACCCGGCACGGGTGCCGGCTGCGCTGCTCGCGCCCGGGACGCGGGTGCGCTTCGTGCCGACGGCGGCCGGCCGATGACGGACCGGGCTCTCTCCGTCGTACGGTCCGGGGCGCTGACCACCGTGCAGGACCTCGGCCGGTACGGGCACGCCCATCTGGGGGTGCCGCGCTCCGGGGCCCTCGATCCGGCGGCGCTGCGGCTGGCCAACCGGCTGGTGGGCAATCCGGAGGGCGCCGCGGCGCTGGAGACGACGCTCGACGGCTGTGCGGTACGGCCGCGCTGCGCGGTGACCGCGGCGGTCGCCGGAGCGCCGTGCCCGGTTCTGGTCGACGGACGCCCCGCCTCCTGGGGCGCTCCCGTGCGGGTGCCGGCGGGCGCGCTGCTGGAGGTGGGAAGGGTTGTCTCCGGGGTCCGGAGTTATGTGGCGCTCGGCGGCGGGTTGGCGGTGGAGCCGGTGCTCGGCAGCCGGTCGACGGATCTGCTGTCGGGTCTCGGGCCGGCGCCGCTGCGCGACGGCACGGTCCTGCCGCTGGGCCCGATGACGGAGCGAGCGGCCCCGGTCGACGGGGTGCCCACGCAGGCCCCGCCCGCCGAACTGGTGCTGCGGATACGGCTCGGGCCGCGCGACGACTGGTTCACGGGCACGGCCCTGCGCACGCTGGCCACGCGCGCCTACCGGGTCTCGGCCGCGAGCAACCGTATCGGGCTGCGTACGGAGGGCCCGCCCCTGGAGCGTGCCGTCTCCGCCGAACTGCCCAGCGAGGGCATGGTGACGGGGGCCGTGCAGGTGCCGCCCGACGGCCGGCCGCTCGTGTTCCTCGCCGACCATCCGACGACCGGCGGCTATCCGGTGATCGCGGTCGTGGCGGAGCGAGACCTCCCGGCGGCGGCGCAGGCCGCGCCGGGGACTCCCGTGCGGTTCGTCGTGGTACGGCGCCGGTCCTCCGGGTGACGCCGAGAGGGCCGGCGGCCGACGTGAACATGACCGAGATCCCGTGTGCGCGGCGGCACGATCCGGGCAAGTTCACCGTCCATCTCATCAACCCCCGCAAAATCAAGAGTAGTTGTAAGGCTCTCCGATAGACTTGACGGTGTCGCCCCACTTGTGTGGGGCGCATGGCTCGGGGGGGCTGATGCGCGTGGCGGAGTCCGGAGTGCGCATGGGCCTGAGGGGCCGCAACGGCATCATCTCCCTCGTCGGGGAGTGTCTGAGACAGCAGCCCACCGCGGAACGGCCGGTGACGATGCTGCTCGGCCCGCGCGGCAGTGGTGCCAGCGAGGCGCACAGCGCGCTGATGGAGCAGTTCGGCCCTGAGAACCCGTTCGCCTATGTCAATCTCGCCGCCGAGCACGGGCTGCTGCCGCGCTACGGTCTGGCGCTGCTCGCCCGGCAGCTCGAACGGAAGCTGCCGCGCTACCGCCGCTCCCACTTCCCCCGGCTCACCCTCGGGCTGCTCGCCTCCGACCACGATCTGCGGATGACCAGCCTGGCCGAGGGGCGGCGCAATATCCGGCGGGAGCTGGACGCCTTCCAGGAACGGGCCGAGGCGCGGTACGGCGATTATCTGGCCGCCTTCTTCGAGGTGGCGGGCGGCGCCGTGGGAGCCCCCGACGGCGCGTCGACCGCAGCGCTCGCGCTGCTGCGGGACGGCCTGCGGCGCGGCCGTCGCCGGCTGCCCGGCCGCAAGTTCACCGGGAGCGCCGCGTGGTACGGCGGCCATCCGCTCATCCGGAGCCACGACCCGTGGGAGGCGCTGGTCGAGCTGAACCTGTGGCGGCACGACGGCGACGCGGAGGACGAGGAGCGGCTCGACCGCGTGCTGTTCTCGGCGTTCCTGGCGGATCTGCGGGGCAACGCGGACCACTCGTTCATGCCCCGCTCGTATCTGCTGCTGCTCGACAACTCCCATTCGGAGTACGGCCGTCGGTTCCTCGATCTGCTGATCCGCGCCCGGCACGACGACACCGTGGTGGCGGGGCTCTCCTGCGACCCGCTGACCATCGTCGCCAGTTCCAACCGCTGGCTGCCGCGCTGGGGTCCGGCCACCGGCGACCAGTGGCCCTGGCAGCTGCGCGGCCCGGACCGGGCCTCTCTCACGGACTGGAGCGAACACCGGCCGACCCGCGACAGCGACGACACCTGGTGGTATCCGCTGCGGCTGCGGGATCTCAACCTCGACGAGGTCCGTATCCGTATCGAACTGGAGCTGCGCCGCCATCCGGATCTGGCGCCCTTCACCCGCCTCGCGCCGTTTGTGCACCGGCTGACCCGCGGCCTGCCGAGCGCGGTGCACCAGGTCCTGGAGGTGCTGCGGCACTCCGACGTACCGGCGGAGGACGGTCCCGAGCAGGACCGCTGGCTGCGCGGTCTGCCCGACCGGACGCTGCGCGACGGCGAGGAGACGCTCACGCTCGCCGACGCCGCGCTCGACCATCTGCTCCAGGGCATCGACGAGCCGCGGCGCGCCACGCTCGCCGAGTGCGCCGCCGCACGCGATCTGTCGACAGGTACGCGGGTGCTCAGCCCGGGGGACTCGCTCTTCGGCGAGATGCGCTCCCGGTGGCTGCTGCTCGGTCCGGGGGGCATGACACCGGCCCTCCACCCCTGGCCGCGGCGGCTGCTGCTGTGGCGGCTGGCCCGGCGTCCCGACGACTGGGACACCGTGCACGAACTGCTCGCCGAGCACTTCGGATCCGTGGGGCACCCGGTCCAGGAGATGTACCACCGGCTGGCCTGGGGCCGGATCGACGAGGTGACCGCCCATCTGGTCGGGCGTTTCCCCGAGGTGCCCGCGGCGCAGTGGATCAGCGAGTTCAACGCGATCACGGCGGCGCCCAACCGGCTCGTCTCCCTGGGCGGTCCGCTGGACCTGCTCGCCGGGCTCGGTCCCGGCGCGCCCGGCGAGGCGGTCACCACCACGGCGGTGATCCGGGAGCTGATCATCACCCGCTGGGTGTGGAGCGATCCGCTCGCCGACCCCGGGATGCGGCTGAACGATCTGATCGCCGACGGGTTCAACCAGTTGTCGCGGCTGCGCAGGAACGATGTCGTGGCGCTGTTCAACGAGGCGGAGCGCTATCGCCACTGGCGCCATCCGCTGACATCCACGAACGAGGGGTGAGCGGGATGCGCAGACTCGAATGGCCGCTGCACATCGTGCGCCGCGTGGTGATCGGGGTGGTCGTCGCCGCCGTACTCGCGGTGGCGGTCCCGCTGGGCGTCCACTGGATCGGGGACGTCCGGGCGCGGTGCGACGACGGTGTCGTCAAGCGCGGCGACGACAAGGAGTGCGTCGGCGTCACCGACGGCTCGTTCCACTTCGAGGACCATCTGGCCGCCGTGGTGAAGAAGATCAAGGACGAGAACGACCAGGTCAGCAAGGAGGCCAAGAAGGAGCCGTATGTCAGCGTCGCGTATATGACCTCCTTCACGCTCACCAACGACGACAGCAATTCCGAGGATTCGGTGCGGCACGAACTGGAGGGCGCCTATCTCGCGCAGTACCGGCACAACCGCGGCGATCTCGCCTCCTCGCCCAAGATCCGGCTGCTGATCGCCAATACCGGAAGCAGCTCGGCGCACTGGAACTACACCGTGGACGAGCTGATCGCCCGGAAGGACTCCGACGACAAGCTGGTGGCCGTCACGGGTCTGGGCCCCAGCACCGGCCCGAATCTGAAGGCGCTCAAGAAGCTCTCCAAGAGCGGCCTCGCCACCGTCGCCAGCACCATGACCGCCACCAATATCCAGGGCATCCCCGGCTTCGTACGGGTCTCGCCCACCAATGTGGACGAGGCGTACGCCGCGGCGGCCTATCTGAAGCGGTCCACGAAGCTCCGTACGGCGGTGGTCGTCCAGGACGCGGCCAAGGCGAATCTGTACGCCGCCACCCTGGGCACCGCCTTCACCGAGGCGTTCCCCGACGAGAAGACCGGCCACCGGCTGGTGGCGGAGCGGATGACGTTCGACTCGTCGGTGCCCGGCGGCGCCTGGAAGAACGAACTGCGCTATTTCCCCGCGCAGCTCTGTGACACACGGCCGCAGGTCATCTACTTCGCGGGCCGCGGGCGGCACCTCACCAATTTCCTCGACTCGCTCGCCAACCGCAGCTGTACGGACCACACGTTCACGGTCCTCGCCGGTGACGACACCTCGAACCTGGACCGGGAGCAGATCGCCCACGCCGTCGAGAACGACGTCACGGTGCTCTTCACCGGGCTGGCCCATCGCGACATGTGGCGGGCCGATCCCGGGCGGGTCTCCGAACGTTCCGCGCGGTACTTCCAGGAGAACGGCCAGCTGGACAAGTGGTTTCCGGAAGACGACCGCTACGACGGCCAGGACCTCATGGCCCATGACGCGGTCCTGACCGCGGCCGAGGGCGTCCGGATGGCGGCGGGCGGCCCCGGCGCGGTGACCGGGGGCGCGGTGGGCCGGATGTTCCAGCAGATGAACGGGCCGCAGCAGGTGGCGGGGGCGAGCGGATTCATCTCCTTCCAGATCAATGGAAATCCGCGTGACAAGGCCGTCCCGATCCTGAGCTTGAACGCGCGGGGCCGCGCCGAACTCGTCGAGGTCTCCTCCGCCCAGGGCAAGCCACCCGAGGGGCAGTGACGCGGCGTCAGCGGGGCACCGTCCCGTAGCCGCCACCGCCCGGTGTCCGCATGACGAGTACGTCGTCGGGCCCCACTTCCGCCGAGTCGACGCCCCGCAGAGGCGTGACCGTGCCGTCCGCGCGCTCCACCGCGTTGCTCCCGAGCGCGCCGGTCCCGCCGCCCGCCATGCCGTACGGCGGGACCCGGCGGTGCCCGGTCAGCAGCGTCACCGTCATCGGCTCCAGGAATCGCAGCCTCCGTTCGACGCCGTCGCCGCCGTGCCAGTGCCCGCCGCCGCCGCTGCCGTCCCGTACGGCGAACGCGTCGACCCGTACCGGATAGCGCCACTCCAGCACCTCCGGGTCGGTGAGCCGGGAGTTGGTCATATGGGTCTGTACGGCGTCCGCGCCGTCGAAGCCATCGCCCGCGCCGGAGCCGCCGGCCACGGTCTCGTAGTACTGCACCCGGTCATTGCCGAAGGTGAGGTTGTTCATGGTGCCGGAGCCCTCGGCCTGGACGCCGAGGGCCGCGTACAGCGCGCCGGTGACGGCCTGGGAGGTCTCGACATTGCCCGCGACGGTGGCCGCCGGAGGTGCGGGCGCGAGCATCGATCCTTCCGGTACGCGCACGTCCAGGGGCTCCAGACAGCCGCTGTTGAGCGGGATGTCATCGGCGACGAGCGTACGGAAGACATAGAGCACGGCGGCCATCACCACGGACTTGGGCGCGTTGAAGTTGCCGGGCAACTGCGGCGAGGTGCCGGTGAAGTCGAGGACCGCGGCACGCGCTTCCCGGTCGACCCGGACCGTGACCTCGATCACCGCGCCGCCGTCGGTCTCGTAGCGGTACGAGCCGTCGTGCAGCCCGGCGACGATCCGGCGTACGGACTCCTCGGCGTTGCGCCGTACGTGCCCCATGTACGCCTGGACGACGTCGGTGCCGAACTCGTCGGTCATGCGGCGCAGTTCGGCGATGCCCTTCTCGTTCGCCGCGATCTGGGCCCGCAGATCGGCGAGATTGGTGTCCGGGTCGCGGGAGGGGTGACGGGCGGTGGTGAGCAGTTCCCGGGTCTCCTCCTCGCGCAGCCGGCCGTCCCTGACGAGCAGCCAGTTGTCGAAGAGCACGCCCTCCTCGTCGATGGTGGTGCTGAAGGCGGGCATGGAGCCGGGGGTGATGCCACCGATCTCGGCGTGGTGGCCGCGCGAGGCCACCAGGAACTCCAGCGTTCCGCCCTGTTCGTCGAAGACGGGTGTCACGACGGTCACATCGGGCAGATGGGTGCCACCGTGGTACGGGTCGTTGATGGCGTACACGTCGCCGGGCCGCAGCGCCCCCTCGTTGCGCCGGAGCACTTCCTTGATGGATTCGCCCATCGATCCCAGATGGACGGGGATATGGGGCGCGTTGGCGATCAGATTGCCGTCGGAGTCGAAGAGCGCGCAGGAGAAGTCGAGCCGCTCCTTGATGTTGACGGAATGGGCGGTGTTCTCCAGGCGCACGCCCATCTGCTCGGCGATGGCCATGAAGAGGTTGTTGAAGACCTCCAGCAGGACGGGGTCGACGTCCGTGCCGACCGCGACCCGCGTGGGGCGTGGCCGTACGCGCGTGAGCAGCAGATGCCCTCGCTCGCCCGGGGCCGCCTGCCAGCCCGGTTCGACGACGGTCGTGGCGTCGGCCTCCGCGATCACCGCGGGCCCGGTCACGGTGTCGCCCGCGCGCAGGTCCTCGCGGCGGTGGAGCGGGGTGTCCCGGACCCGGCCGTCGGTGAACATCCCGACGGTCGCGTACGGTTCGCACCCGCCGGTCCTGGCGGACGGCGTGGGCGCGTACGGGACGTGCGGGCCCGACGCGCCGACGGCCTCGACCGATACCGCCTCCACCACCAGCGGTTTGTCCATGGTGAAGGCGTAGCGCGAGAGGTGTTCGGCCACGAAGGCCGCGGTCATGGCCGCGACCCCGTCCAGGGGTACGGGCAGGCTCGCGTCCGTACCGGCGTACCGCAGCAGCACACGCGCGCGCGTGGTGATCGCGTCGTCCGGGACGGAGTCGGCGCGCAGCTCGGCGCGGGTGCGCTCGGCGAGGGAGTCGCACAGCTCGCGCACCCGGCGCAGGGCCTGTTCGGTAAGCTCGGCCTCGACGGACCGCTCCCGCATGGCGGTGGCGTCGGCGAGCCCAATGCCGTACGCGGAGAGCACGCCCGCGAGCGGCGGGACGATCACGGTGTCGACGCCCAGCGCGTCGGCGACCGCGCAGGCGTGCTGGCCGCCGGCGCCGCCGAAGCTGCTGAGGGCGTAGCGGGTGATGTCGTGGCCGCGCTGTACGGAGATCTTCTTGACGGCGTTGGCCATGTTCACGACGGCGATCTCCAGATAGCCGGCCGCGACCTCCTCCGGGGTACGGCTGACGCCGGTGGCCTCCCTCACTTCCTCGGCCCGGCGCGCGAAGCGCTCCCGTACGACCTCCACGTCCAGCGGCTGATCGCCGTCGGGGCCGAACACGGCCGGGAAGTGGGCCAGCTGGACGCGGCCCAGCATCACCTGCGCGTCGGTGACGGTGAGCGGGCCGCCGCGCCGGTAGCAGGCGGGGCCCGGCACGGCGCCCGCCGAGTCGGGGCCGACGCGGTAGCGCTGGCCGTCGAAGTGCAGCACGGACCCGCCGCCCGCCGCGACGGTGTGGATGTTCATCATGGGCGCGCGCATCCGCACCCCGGCGACCTGCGTGCCGAGTTCACGCTCGAACTCGCCCGCGTAGTGCGAGACATCGGTGGAGGTGCCGCCCATGTCGAAGCCGATGACCCGGCGGAAGCCCGCCTGTCCCGACGTACGGGCCATCCCGACGACCCCGCCGGCCGGTCCCGACAGCACGGCGTCCTTGCCGCGGAAGTGGGCCGCCTCCCGCAGGCCGCCGTTGGACTGCATGAACATCAGCCGGATGCCCCGGAGTTCACGGGCGATCTCGTCGACGTAGCGGCGCAGGATCGGTGAGAGATAGGCGTCGACGACAGTGGTGTCGCCGCGCGGTACCAGCTTGATCAGCGGGCTGACCTCGTGGGAGCAGCTGACCTGCGTGAAACCCGCCGTGCGCGCGGCGTCGGCGACGGCGCTCTCGTGCGCGGGATGGCGATAGCCGTGCATCAGAACGACGGCGGCGCTGCGGAAGCCGTCCTCGTGGGCAGTGCGCAGGGCGGCGGCGACGGCGTCCGTGTCGAGCGGCCGTACGGTGGCACCCTGCGCGTCGATACGTTCCGGGACCTCGATGACGCGTTCGTAGACTGCCTCGGGCAGCACGATATGGCGGTCGAACAGCCGGGGCCGGTTCTGGTACGCGATGCGCAGGGCGTCGCGGAAGCCCTCGGTGATGAGGAGGACGGTCGGCTCACCGCGCCGCTCCAGGAGCGCGTTGGTGGCGACGGTCGTGCCCATCTTGACGACATCGATCCGGTCGGCGGGCACCGGATCACGGGAACCGAGGCCGAGCAGCAGCCGGATGCCGGCCACCGCCGCGTCCTGGTACCGCTCGGGATGGTGCGAGAGCAGTTTCCGTGTGACCAGCTCTCCGTCGGGGCGCCTGCCCACCACATCGGTGAAGGTGCCGCCCCGGTCGATCCAGAATTCCCAGCGCCCGGTCATTCCCCCATTCTGGCAAGGGGAGCGCCCGGTGACAGCGCGGCGAGCGCGCGGGAGAGGGCGAGTTCGGCGTGCAGATCGAGCCGGGCGCCGGTGCCCCGGGCCCAGTGCGTCACCTCGTTGCCCGCCAGCCTCAGCAGTTCGGGCAGGAGATCCCGGCAGCGGCGCGCCAGCCATCCGGTGCCCGAGGTGGCAAGCCACAGCAGCGTGGCCGCGCGGCTGGGCGGGGGCTGGTCGGCCGCCAGGGAGGGCTCGGGCCCCAGGGCCAGTCCCCGTTCGGCGAGCAGTGCGTGGAAGCGCGCGGCGATCATCCGGTGCCCGCACTCGGCGGGGTGCAGCCGGTCGGCGCTCCACAGGGACCGTTCGGCGACCCAGGACGCCTCCGCCATGTGCAGATGGACGGTGTCGTAGCGTGCCGCCAGGGCGTGGACGACGGCGTTGACGGCGCGCTGCCGGCGGGCGAGTGGCATGGCGAGCGGCGCGGGCAGCCCGAGCATGCTGCCGGGGTCGGGCAGACAGGTGGTCAGCAGTACGGTGCCGCGCGCGGCGAGTGCCCCGCAGGCACGGTCGAGGCGCAGGGCGAGGTCCTGGATGTCGAAGGCGCGCCGCAGGGTGTCGTTGACGCCGACGACCACCGAGGCGATGTCGGGGGCGAAGGCGAGGGCGGCGGGGGTCTGCTTCTCCTCGACATCGCGGGTGAGCGCGCCGCTGACGGCGAAGTTGTGGAACCGTACGCCCGTCCCCGGGTCACCCACACCGGCGCCGAGCAGGGCGGCCCAGCCCCGCCATCCGCCGTCGACGGGGTCGCCGATCCCGGCGCTGAGCGAGTCCCCGAGCGCGGCGTACCGCAGCGCCCGCGGCGGCGCGGCCATGTCCACGTCCACGGCTACGTCCACGTCCATGTCCGGAGCCTGGTCCTGCTCCTCGACCCGTTCCTGGGCCCGCTCCTCAGCCCGTTCCTGGGCCTCGGCAGCGTCCGCAGGCAGCGCGCCGCTGTCCGCCTCCGTCGTCATCTCGCCTCTCCCTCCGGGTGGTGGACCTGCTGGAGCTGCGACGGGACCTTGTTCAGCACCGGTACGTCGAGCGGGACATCATGGGCGGCGAGGAAAGCGGCCACCGCGTTCTCCCAGCTGAAGAGCTCCGCGCGGGCGCGGGCCGCGGCACGGCGCGAATCCTCGGGGCGGGCCAGCAGCTCCTGGATCGCGTCGGCGAAGGCCGTGGCGTTGTCCCGGGCGGCGATGCCCGCGTCCCCGATCACCTCGGGCAGCGCCGACGACGCGCTGGCCACCACCGGTGTGCCGCAGGCCAGGGCCTCCAGGGCCGACAGCCCGAAGGTCTCGGCCGGACCCGGCGCCAGACAGATGTCCGCGGCGGCCTGGAGATCGGCCATCGCCGCGCGGTCGCCGACATGGCCGAGGAAGAGCGCGGGCAGCCGCTCGGCACGGGCCCGGCGGACCAGCCCGGCCCGCAGCGGACCGTCGCCGGCGACGACCAGCACCGCCGGTACGCCCCGCTTCCGCAGTTCGGCGAGCGCGTCGAGCGCGGTGCCAGGACGCTTCTCCACCGACAGCCGGGAGCCGAGTACGAGCAGTGCTTCATCCGTACGCGCGTACCGGGAGCGCAGTTCGGCGTCGCGTCGCTCCGGCGTGCACCGGCACAGATCGACACCGAGCGGTGCGCGCACCACATTGCGGGCCCCGATCCGGAGGAACTCGCGCTCCGCCCACTCCGTGGTGCAGACGATCCGCGAATACGCCCAGGCGGTGCGCAGATTGAGCCGGTCGGCGGCCCGTCCCGCGGCGGCCCCGGGCACGCCCCAGGTGCGCAGCACCCCGTCCGCCGTCTCGTGGGAGACCATCACGGACGGAATGCGGTGGCGGCGTGCCCACTCCCCCGTCCAGCGCAGGGTGGTGCGGTCGGAGACTTCGATCCGGTCGGGCCCGATCTCTTCGAGCAACTCCCGCAGCCGCCGCCGCGCGCTCAGCACCCGGTATCCGCCGGTGCCGGGGAGTACCGGACCGGGCAGGGTGATCACCCGTCCCTGGAAGGTGTCCGCGTGGGACTCCCGCTCCCCCGGCACGATCAGCACCGGCTTGTGCCCGGCCGCGAGATAGCCGCTGCCCAGCTCCTGGAGCGCGGTCCGCAGCCCGCCCGAGGCGGGGGTGACGAAGTTGGCCAGCCGTACGATCTTCAGCGCGCTCACGCGACCACCGCCGTACGCGCGCCGAGCACCTCCGTGTAGTGGCCGAGCAGCTGGTCCCCGACGACGGCCCAGGTCCTGCCCTCGACGGTGGCGCGTCCCGCCTGCCCGTAGGCCGCACGGAGCGCGGGGGCGAAGGCGAGTTCCTCCACGGCGGCGGTGACGGCGTCGGTGTCGTGCGGGGCGACCAGCAGTCCGGTGCGTCCGTGGTCGACGAGGTCGAGCGGTCCGCCGGCGGCGGGCGCGATCACCGGCACCCCGCTGGCCATGGCCTCCTGCACGGTCTGGCAGAAGGTCTCGTAGGGGCCGGTGTGCGCGAACACGTCGAACGAGGCGAAGGTCCGCGCCAGGTCATCGCCGGTCGACCGGCCGAGGAAGACCGCGCCGGGCAGCGCCCCGCGCAGCGAGGTCTCGCTGGGGCCGTCCCCGACGATCACGACGCGGACGCCGGGCAGCCGGGAGACCCCGGCGAGGAGTTCGACATGCTTCTCGGGGGCCAGCCGGCCGACATAGCCGACGATCAGCTCGCCGTTGGGCGCGAGGCGCCTGCGCAGCTCCTCGTCGCGCAGTTCGGGCCGGAACCGTACGGTGTCCACGCCTCGCGGCCAGAGCCGCACCCGGGGGATGCCGTGCTCGGCGAGATCGTTCGCGGCGGCGCTGGACGGCGCGAGGGTGAGGTCGGCGGCGGAGTGCACGGCACGGATCCGCCGCCAGGCCGCGGCCTCGCCCGCGCCCACGTAGGTACGGGCGTAGCCCGCGAGGTCGGTCTGGTAGACGGCGACGGCGGGGACGCCGAGCCGGGCGGCGGCCGTCATGCCGCGTACGCCGAGCACGAAGGGCCCGGCCAGATGGACGAGTTCGGCGCGGTGCGCGGTGATGGCCGCCGCGATGCGCCGGCTGGGGAGCGCCACCCGGACCTGCGGATAGCCGGGCAGGGGGAGTGAGGGCACGCGTACCACGGGGCACGGTGCGTCGATCTCGGCATCGCCGGCGACCGCCGGGGCGATGACGAGCGGATCATGACCGCGGGCGGCGAGATGCCGGGCGGTCTGGAGGGCGCAGTGTGCCACCCCGTTGACATCGGGCGGGAAGGATTCGGTGACGATGACGACGCGCATATCCGTGTTGTCGTCGCACCGAGCGTGTCCCTGCCAACGTGGATCTTTCCGCGTGGGGAACGTCCCGTGAGCATTGGACGCGGGACGTCCCCCGGATACGACGAAGGCGCACAGACCGTACCGACCGGCTCACGGAGCGAAGGTTTCCGGCCGTACGCGACGGTGGGCGGCGGTGGCCGCCGGTCTCACCGCGCGGCGGCGTCCGGGCCCATCCTGCTGCGTACCGCGGTCTGCACCTCGGCCTCCTCGGCCGGATCGGCGGCCAGCCGCCGCAGCCTTTCCGCCACGCGTACATCCCCGGTCTCGGCGTGCAGCGCGGCGACCTCCCGGGTGGTCTCCTCGCAGTCCCACAGACATTCGACGGCGAAACCGGTGGCATAGGAGGGATCGGTGGCCGCGAGCGCCCGCGCCGTCCGCCCGCGCAGATGCGAGGAGGCGGTCTCCCGGTAGACATGGCGCAGCACGGGCGCGGCGCAGACGATACCGAGGCGCCCCGCGCCGTCGACGAGGGTCCACAGCCGCTGGGTGTCGGGGCCCTCGGCCCGTACGGTCTCCCGCAGCGCGCCGAGCACCAGCGCGGTGTCCTTCGTGCCGCCGCGGCAGGCGAGCACGCCCGCGGCGGAGGCGCCGAGCGCGTCGGGCCTGTGCACCCAGCCGCGGGCCCGGTCGACCGCCTCGTCGCCGCACATCCGCTCGAAGGCGGCGACGGCCGCGACGGCGACGGTGCGGTCAGGGCCGCCGGCCGCCGCCTCGATCAGATCGAGGACAACGGGGTCACGAACCTCGGCGAGATAGTGCAGCGCCGCGCTGCGGGCGCCGTCGGGTCCGTTGCGCGCGGCCTCGACGATCAGCGGGCGGTCGTCGGGTCCGGCGACGGCGGTGAGGCAGCGGGCCGCGGGCCCGTGCATCTCCGTGCCACGCTCCAGGGCCTGCTGTGCCCAGTCGAAGACGGCCTGCACGCTCCAGCCGGGGCGCGGGCCGCTCGGCCGCAGCTGCCGTTGCCAGCGGTCGAAGGAGCCCTGTTCACCGGCGGCCCTGATCCGCGCGCCGACCGCGGGCCGTGGATCGTCGGCCCAGAGCCGCCAGGGCCGGGGCTCGAAGGCGTCCCGTACGACCGACGCCAGTTCGGCGTCGCCCTCGGGTCCCGCCGGGAATCTGGCGAGGACCGGCACGGCCAGGGAGCGCAGACCCGTGTCGTCGTCGCGCAGCGCCAGCTCGTCCAGGGCCCAGGCCCAGTTGGCGCCGGTCGCCGCGTACCGCCTGAGCAGGTCGAGCGCGTCGCGCCTGCCGTACGCGGCGAGATGGCCGAGCACGGCGAGCGAGAGCCCGGTCCTGGACTCCTCGGTGTCGAAGTGGTCCTCGACCCGGAAGAGATGGTGGTCGATGGCGTCGAGACCACCGTGGAGATCCAGATACAGGCGTGCGTAGTACAGCGAGCGGTTCTCGACCTGCCAGTCGTGGCGGGGGTCGTTCAGTACGCAGTGGTTGAGGGCGGCGAGCGCCTCGGCGCGGGGTGCCGCGAGCGCGTGCAGCGTGCCGTCGCCGCGGCCTCTCTGCAACAGCCCCAGCAGAGTGCCGCTCGGCGCTATGACTGGATCGAACATGGGGAAAGCCTCACATCAAGCTGTCGACGCAACCGGGGGTGCGACCGGGGGACGTGGCACCCTTCCCGCCCTGGTAGGGCGTGTTGCGAAAGTCCCGCCCGGCTCGCGGTGTCGGACGCCGCGAGCCCCGCCCTGCGGGCGGACGGCGCTACTTTCACCACACGCCCTAGACAGCGCGGCAACATGATCGGCCGACCGTCGTCTTCCGCTTAATGCAGACCATCTTCCCTGCCTCTCGTTGATGACCCGTTGTGGGCCCGACGTCATGATGACCCAGCCATTTCGCCACCGCGACCACATTTACGACGTCTCTCACCCAGGGCATCACTGGGCGCCAAACAGCTCCAGAAGGTCCGTCTTCCCAAACATTCGCGCGGTATCCACCGCGGAGGGGTTTCCTCCGCTTGGATCCGCGCCGCCGGCCAGCAGTGCGCGGATCACGGCGTCCTCACCCTTGAAGACAGCCCCGGCGAGCGGGGTCTGACCGCGGTCGTTGACCCGTCCGGCGTCGGCGCCGCGTGCGATCAGCGCCTCGACCGCCCCGGCGTGGCCGTGGTACGCGGCGAGCATGATGAGGGAGTCGCCCCGGTCATTGGTGAGGTTCGCGGGCACACCGGCGTCGACGTAGGCCGCGAGCGCCTCGGTCTCACCGCGCCGGGCCAGATCGAAGATCTTGGTGGCCAGCTCGACCACTTCGGGATCCGGTGTCTCACTCATCGGTGGACCGCCTTTCAGACCGGCTCGCACGCCGGCTCGCACGCCGTTGACCTGGTCCGTACGGCCTGGGCGCCGTACGAGTAAACCGAAAGGGTACTGCGGACCGCGCCCCGCGCGGGCGCCACCGGCTCCTGGGCTAGCACAGTGAAATACCTGGCATTTCACTCATTTGCACCTTTTATCGCATAGATACTTTCGGTGATCCTGGAAGAACTCATGGTGACTGTCCCCTCAAACCAGGAGAATTCTCATGATTCTGTCCATGTCAGGCGTGGTGCTGCTCGGAATCATCGTCTTCCTCTTCTTCCGGAAGGACGGCCTCAAGCTTTC
Organism: Streptomyces sp. NPDC102274; assembly: GCF_044766385.1. Classification (NCBI taxonomy): domain Bacteria; kingdom Bacillati; phylum Actinomycetota; class Actinomycetes; order Kitasatosporales; family Streptomycetaceae; genus Streptomyces; species Streptomyces sp. NPDC102274. Next base: position 40,933 of record NZ_JBIWLW010000009.1, read on the forward strand.
GCACGCCATGGTCTGCGCCCTCTTCGGCTTCTATCTCGCGGGCACGGCCATCGCGCCGAGCATCACGGCCGGAGGCGCGAGCCTCGCCGGGCTCATCGGCGGGATCAAGTTCTGACGCCCGCCCGCCCCCCCTTCCGCACCATCAGGAGACACACGTGGCCCGGCGACCACTCCCCCGCATTCTGACCAGCGGCAGCGCCCAGATCGCCCGCAGTCGCGAGCTGGCCCGCACGGCCGCCGACAGCGCCACCGATGTTCTCCATCCACTGATCACCGTCTCCCGCGGGCTGCGGATGCTGGCCACCGCGGCACGCCACAAGTGGGCCGGCACCCCGAAGGACCGGCGTGGTCCCGCGCTGTTCCTGGTGGCGGCCTGCGTCCTGGTGGTGGCGCTCATCCCGTACGGGCCGCTGCTCGGCCTGATCACCTTGATGGGTGTGGCCGGCTGGAAGGGGCGCGACACCGCTCCCGTACCGACCGGTCCCGACGACACGGAGGTGAAGCGGCTCCAGTCCCTCTACGAGGCGCTGGTGCCGTACTTCGCCGTACCGGAAGACCCGAATCCGCTCTACGCCCACGGCGGCGCCTGGAGTGCGGCGTTCGACGACCACGCCTTCGACACCGGCGGACGGCTCACCCGGCTCCAGCTGAGATACCCCCCGTACTTCCCCGACAGCGATCCCGATGTGCGCGCCCGGATCGAGCAGCTGCTCCAGGCCAAGTGCGGGCGCGGGCGCGAGTACCTCTTCGAGTGGGAGGAGGAGGCCAACCAGCTCACGGTCACCGTGCTTCCCGCGCTGTCCACCGCCATCGCCGCCCAGTCCTTCGTCACCGCCCCCGGCGAGTCCGTGCTCGGCTTCACGGACGACAGCGCGGTACGGCGCACCATCCCGGTCGTGGCGGACGGCGAGAGCCGGGACGAGCCGCCGGTGCTCTGGCGGACGGGGCCGCGCTCCACCGAGCCGCATCTGCTGGTCACGGGTCTGCCGGGCAGCGGCGCCACCAGCCTGCTGCGCTCCCTCGCGCTCCAGGCCGCCCAGCACGGTGAGGTCCTGATCGTGGAGGGCGGGGGGACCGGAGAATTCAGCTGTCTGGCCGGGCGTACGGGTGTACTGGCCGTGGAGTGCGGACTGGCCGGGGCGCTGACCGGTCTGGAGTGGGCCGCCAGCGAGACGGAGCGCCGGCTGATCGCCGCCAACCGGGCCGGACAGTCGGGCCGTCCCGCGCCCGAGGACACCAAGCGCCCGCTGTGGATCCTGCTGGACCGGCCGAGCGTCTTCGGTCATCTGGCCGCCGCCGAGGGACGGCCCGATCCGCTGGAGCTGCTCAAGGTGCCGCTGCGGCACGGCAGATCAGCCCATGTGACGGTGGTCGTGGCCGACCATCTCGACAGTCTGGACACGCTCGGCGAGGCCGTACTGACCTGCACCCGCGCGCGGGTGATCCTCGGGACCGCCGCGCCCGCGCAGGTGGAAGCGGTACTGGGCGCGCCGCCGCGCTCCACGCCCCCGGCGGACGTCCCGCCCGGCAGGGGGTACGCGCGGCTCGGCACCGGACCGGTCCTCAGGCTCCAGGTCCCGGCGACGCCCGACCCGTACGACGACGCGACGAGCGACGCGCACCGCCGTGCCGTCCTCGGTCTTCTTCCGGAGCGTCAACCGGCGGTCGCGGCCCCCTCCGAGGAGGACCCGGCCGACGCGGAACGGAACACCGCGCGGTCGGTCCCCGACCAGGAGCGCGAGCCGGGTCACGGGCGCGCGCCGGCCGCGGCGGTGGGACCGGTCGGCGCCGTCGTACCCGCCGAGGGCTGACGCCGTCCCGGACGACGCTCCTACGGACTCACTCGTCCAGGCCGTCAGGCGACAAAGGTGCGCGGCGCGTCCGTGCCCGTGCTCGCCCCGGTCTCCACGAGCCGTGCCGCCGCCGCAAGCCGCGCCGCCGCCTCGACGGCGACCGGGCCGCCCACGGTGAACGGCAGCCGTACGTACCCCTCGAACGCCCCGTCGACCCCGAAGCGGGGCCCCGAGGGCACCCGTACGCCGACCCGTTCGCCCACCTCGGCCAGGCGTGATCCGGACAGGCCGCCGGTACGTACCCACAGGGTCAGCCCGCCGCCCGGCACCTCGAACTCCCAGCCGGGCAGCTGTTCACGTACCGCCGCCACCAGCGCGTCACGGTTCTCGCGCGCCTGGGCCCTGCGCAGGGCGACGGCCTCCTCCCAGCCACCGGTCCGCATCAGCCAGTTGACGGCGAGCTGCTCCAGCACCGGGGTACCCATGTCGGCGTACGCGCGCGCGGAGACCAGCGACCGGATCACATCGGGCGCGGCGCGTACCCAGCCGATCCGCATGCCCGCCCAGAACGCCTTGCTGGCCGAACCGACCGTGACCACCGTGCTGCCCGCGGGGTCGAACGCGCAGACCCGCCGCGGCATCCGCAGATCCGCGTCCAGCCGCAGTTCGGACATGGTCTCGTCGACGACCAGCACCGTGCCCGCCGACCGTGCGGCGTCGACCAGCTGCCGCCGCTGGTCCTCGTCGGCCAGCGCGCCCGTCGGATTGTGGAAGTCGGCGACGACATAGGCGAGCCGGGGGGCCGCCTCCCTGAGCACCTGACGCCAGCGCCCCAGATCCCAGCCGGTCAGCCCCTCCGCCATGGCGACGGGCACCAGTCGCGCGCCCGCCTCCCGCATCAGCTGGAGGATATTGGCGTACGAGGGCGACTCCACCGCGATCCGTTCGCCCCGGCCCGCGAAGAGATGGCAGATCGCGTCGATCGCCCCCATCGCGCCGGTGGTGACCATGATCTGCTCCGGCATGGTCGGGATGCCGCGTTCGGTGTAGCGGTCGGCGAGCATCTGGCGCAGCGCCGGCAGCCCGGCCGGGTAGTCGCCATGGGTGTGCGCGTACGGCGTCAGCTCCTCCAGCGCGCCCTGGACAGCCCGGGTGAGCCATGGCTCGGGGGCGGGCAGCGCGGCGGTGCCGAGGTCGATCATCGAGCCCAGCGACTCGGGCGGCAGGGGCTCCAGACCGCGCGCGGGCAGCGGATTGCCCGCCGGTACGGCCGTCCAGCTGCCGGCGCCCCGACGGGACTCCAGAAACCCTTCCGCGCGCAGTGCCTCGTACGCGGCGGCCACCGTCGTACGGCTCACGGTCAGGGCGAGCGCCAGCTCGCGCTCGGCGGGGAGCCGGGCCGCGACGGGGACACGGCCTTCGAGGACGAGCAGCCGGATACCGTCGGCGAGGGCCCGGTAGGCGGGCGGTCTGCGGGTGCCGGGGCCGATGGGCCCGCGCTGCTGAGTCTTGAGCTGCCGGGCGAGCTGAGCCGCGCCGACGGCGGAAGTCCACTGCGCCATGGAAGTCAGTCCACCTTCCCCGAATTGGCCATGGTTGACATCTGCCACCCCGCCACAGAGTGTCATGTATCAGTCCACCATCGCATCAGGGGGCACCACCATGTCCATCACCTCCGGCCGCCGGGGTCCACATCTCACGCGGCGGCTGCTCCAGCTGTACGCGGGACTCGCGCTGTACGGGGCCAGCTCGGCGCTGCTGGTGCGCGGTGGCCTCGGTCTGGAGCCATGGGGTGTGCTGCACCAGGGGCTGGCGGAGCTGACCGGGCTGACGATGGGGGTCGTCTCGATCATCGTCGGCGCTGTGGTGCTGCTGCTCTGGATACCGATCAGACAGCGCCCCGGGCTCGGCACGGTCTCCAATGTCTTCGTGGTCGGCGTCGCCATGGACGCCGCGCTCGCCCTCGTCCCCGAAGGCCACGGCCCGGCCGTCCGTATCCCGCTGCTGATCGCGGGCATCGTGCTCAACGGAGCGGCCACCGGTCTCTATATCGCGGCCCGGTTCGGCCCGGGGCCGCGGGACGGTCTGATGACCGGGCTGCACCGGCTGACCGGCCGCTCGGTACGGCTCGTCCGCACGGGGATCGAGGTGGCGGTCGTCGTCACCGGCTTCGTCCTCGGTGGGTCGGTGGGCATCGGGACGGTCGCCTACGCCCTGGCCATCGGACCGCTCGCCCAGCTGTTCCTGCGTGTCTTCGCCATCCCGGCGGCGGGCAACGGCAGCACGGTGGTCGCCACCGGGTCACCGGAGCAGGCCATACTGCGGCGGTGACTCGCGTACCCCACCCCTATCTGGACCACCCGGCCCCGATCCCGTTCGCCCATCGCGGCGGCGCGGCGGACGGCCTGGAGAACACCGCCGCCGCGTTCCGCCGCGCCGCCGGGCTCGGATACCGCTACTTCGAGACCGATGTGCACGCCACCGCGGACGGCCGGCTCGTCGCCTTCCACGACTCGACGCTGGACCGGGTGACCGACGCCCGCGGCCGGATCGCGGACCTGTCCTGGAAGGACGTGCGCCGGGCGAGGGTGGCGGGGACCGAGCCGCTGCCACTCTTCGAGGAGCTGCTCGAAGAATTCCCCGACGCGCGCTGGAACGTGGACATCAAAGCCGCCCCCGCCCAGCTCCCCCTGGTCGAACTGATCCGCAGGACCGGCAGCTGGGACCGGGTGTGCGTGGGCTCTTTCTCCGAGGCCCGGGTGGCCGGCGCGGCCCGTATCGCGGGGCCCCGGCTCGCCACCTCGTACGGGGTACGGGGCGTGCTGGGCCTGCGGCTGCGCTCGTACGGCATCCCGGCCCCCGTCCGGCGGGGCGCCGTCTGCGCCCAGGTCCCCGAGACCCAGAACGGTGTCCGGGTGGTCGATGAGCGCTTCATACGGACGGCGCACGCGCGCGGTCTCCAGGTGCATGTCTGGACGGTGAACGATCCGGATCGGATGGAGGCGCTCCTCGATCTCGGTGTGGATGGCATCATGACTGATCAACTGGAGACGCTGCGCGCGGTGTTGATCGCGCGGGGAGCCTGGCATTGACCGGGCGGGGCGTCCGCCGGGGAAGGCTGGGAGCAGCGACGGGGAGAGCGAGGACGCACCGGTGACCGCTGACACCGTGGACCGTGCCGACGGTTCGGCCGACGGGGCGACGGAACGCAGACGCGAGCAGCGCGGCTGGTACTTCTACGACTTCGCGTGCTCGGTCTACTCGACGAGCGTGCTCACGGTCTTCCTCGGCCCCTATCTGACCTCGGTGGCGAAGGCGGCGGCGGACGCGGACGGCTTTGTCCGTCCGCTGGGCATACCCGTCCGCGCGGGCTCGGTGTTCGCGTACACGGTCTCCCTCTCCATCGTGGTGGCGGTGGTGGTGATGCCGCTGGTCGGCGCCGCCGCCGACCGCTCGGGACGCAAGAAGCCGCTGCTCGCGCTCGCCGCGTATCTCGGCGCCGGCGCCACGGCGGGCATGTTCTTCCTGGACGGTGACCGCTATCTGCTGGGCGCGCTGCTGTTGATCGTGGCGAACGCCTCGCTGGCGGTCTCGATGGTGCTCTACAACGCGTATCTGCCGCAGATCGCGGGGCCCGAGGAGCGTGACGCCGTTTCCTCGCGCGGCTGGGCGTTCGGCTACACCTCGGGCGCGCTGGTACTCGTCCTCAATCTCGTGCTCTACACCGGCCATGACTCGTTCGGCGTCTCGGAGTCGACGGCCGTCCGTATCTGTCTGGCCTCGGCCGGTGTCTGGTGGGGCGCCTTCACGCTCGTCCCGCTGCGCCGGCTGCGCGACCGCCGGGTGGTGCGGGAGGGCGCGGGCGCGGTCGGCACCGGCTGGCGGCAACTGATCGCGACCCTGCGGGACATGCGCCGCCATCCGCTGACGCTGTCCTTCCTGCTCGCCTATCTCCTCTACAACGACGGCATCCAGACGGTGATCTCGCAGGCCTCGGTCTATGGCTCCGAGGAGCTGGGCCTGGACCAGACGACTCTGATCACCGCCGTGCTGCTGGTGCAGATACTCGCGGTGGCGGGCGCACTGGGCATGGGCCGGATGGCCAGGTCCTACGGGGCCAAGCGGACGATTCTCGGCTCGCTCGCCGTCTGGACGCTCATCCTCGGCGCGGGGTACTTCCTGCCGTCCGGGGCGCCGGTCGCGTTCTACGCGCTGGCCGCGGCGATCGGCCTGGTCCTGGGCGGCAGCCAGGCGCTCTCCCGCTCGCTCTTCTCGCATCTGGTGCCGAGGGGCAAGGAGGCCGAGTACTTCTCCGCGTACGAGATGAGCGACCGCGGCCTGAGCTGGCTGGGCCCGCTGGTGTTCGGGCTCGCGTTCCAGCTCACCGGGAGCTACCGGGATGCGATCATCTCGCTGGTGATCTTCTTCGCGCTCGGTTTCGTCCTGCTGGCGAGGGTGCCGGTGCGGCGGGCGATCGCCGCCGCGGGGAACCCCGTGCCGGAACGGATTTAGGCGTTGAAGTCAAAGGGCGGTAGTGTACGCGTTTGGCCTGCCAGGCGGACCGTTACTGCGTAGTCGAGAAACGAAAACGCTGGGTGACATCTCCCGTTAGATGTGACAAACCGGGCGCTGGTGGGTACGCAATCCTGGAATGACCAGCGGCACAGACGGGCGACGCATGACCCGGAGCGGGAATCTTTACCACCGACCGGACGTTGACCGGATGACGACGACAGCGACACCTGTCCTGTGGGCGACAAGCCCGGGAGGCACGATTCATGAGTGAGCGAGCTCTCCGCGGCACGCGACTCGTGGTTACCAGCTACGAGACGGACCGCGGCATCGATCTGGCCCCGCGCCAGGCGGTGGAGTACGCATGCCAGAACGGCCATCGATTTGAGATGCCGTTCTCGGTAGAGGCGGAAATTCCGCCGGAGTGGGAGTGCAAGGCGTGTGGCGCCCAGGCACTCCTGGTGGACGGGGATGGCCCCGAAGAGAAGAAGGGCAAGCCTGCGCGCACGCACTGGGACATGCTCATGGAGCGGCGCACCCGCGAGGAGCTGGAGGAGGTGCTGGCCGAGAGGCTGGCCGTCCTGCGCTCCGGCGCCATGAACATCGCCGTGCACCCGCGGGACAGCCGGAAGTCCGCCTGACCGCGTAACCACCGCACACGACAAGCGAACAGCACCAAAGCCGCGGGCCGCGTCACATTCCACTGTGTGACGCGGCCCGCGGCTTTGGCGTCCGCCGGCTCCGGTGTCCCCTGCCGGGGAGCACCGGTGTCCCCTGCCGGGTGAGGCTCACGGGGTGAGCGGCGGGCGCGGGCCCTCGTCACCGGGGTGGCGCGTGCCCTCCCGCTCCTCGTCGTGCGTGATGACCTCGCCCTGGACCACCTTGCCGTCCGGCTGGTGCATCCGGGCCTGCTGGAAGGCGTCGCCGAGGGTGCCGGGCACGGCCGGGGCGCGCATCCTGCGCTCCAATGACCGCTCCGCGTACCGGCCGAGGGCCATCCGTACCGGCGGGATGAGCAGGAGCAGCCCCAGCACGTCGGTGATCAGCCCCGGCAGCATGATCAGCAGGCCCCCGAGCATCAGGAACCCATTGCCGGTGCTGCCGGTGCTGCCGGTGCCGGTCTCGGGCGCCTCGCCCGGCTGTTGCTGCTGCTGCCGTTGCAGGGTCTCGGTGAGATTGCGGAAGGCACGGCGGCCGGCGCTCTTGATGACCACCGCGCCGAGCACGACCGCGCCCACGAGGAGCAGCAGGACGGTCAGCCCGCCCGCGACATCGGCCACCACGGTCAGCAGCCAGATCTCCAGCACGAGCCAGGCGGCGACGCCCAGCGGGATGAAGGTGCGGGCGCGTGAGCGCTTGGGAACGGTCCGGGGCGAGTGCGCGGTCGTCATACTCCCAGTGTGCCTGGCGACGCGACCGGATGGCGTATGGGAACGGCCGGAATGATCAAGCGGATCCGGCGGTTCCGGTCCCGTCGGGTCCGGCGGACTTCCGGCCGAGCAGCCTGTTCGCCCGGGACTCGATGCCCCAGGCCGTGACCCGCCACAGCGCCTCGACGAGGATGTCCTTGCTCATCTTGGAGTCGCCGAGTTCGCGTTCGACGAAGGTGATGGGCACCTCGACCACATGACAGCCCGCCTCGACGGCGCGCCGGGCCAGATCGACCTGGAAGCAGTAGCCCTGGGAGGAGACGGCGTCGAGGCCGAGCCGCTCCAGGGTCTCCCTGCGGAACGCCCGGTAGCCGCCGGTGACATCGCGGATCGGGACGCCGAGCAGGACACGGGAGTAGGTGCTGCCGCCGCGGGAGATCAGCTCGCGGGTCCTGGGCCAGTTGACGACCCGTCCGCCCGGCACCCAGCGCGAGCCGAGCACCAGATCGGCGCCCTTGAGCGCGGTCAGCAGCCGGGGCAGTTCCTCGGGTTGATGGGAGCCGTCGGCGTCCATCTCGACGAGTACGCCGTAGTCGTGCTCGATCCCCCAGCGGAAGCCCGCCAGATAGGCGGCGCCGAGCCCTTCCTTGCCCCTGCGGTGCAGGACCTTGACATGACTGTCCTCGGCGACCAGTTCATCGGCGATCTTGCCGGTGCCGTCGGGGCTGTTGTCGTCGGCGATGAGGATGTCGGCCTCCGGCACCGCGGCGCGCACGCGGGTGACGATGGTCCTGATGTTCTCGGCCTCGTTGAAGGTCGGGATGATCACCAAGGCTGTACCGAGCGGGCCGTACCGCCTCTGGCCACCGTCGTTCACTGCTGCCCCTTAATCGCCGTACGCAGGTGCTCCAGCTTAGCGAGCACGCCATGGCCGACGACCACCGTGGTGATCCTGTGTCGGTGGGGATGGGCGGTGATGTCCGGAGATGGAGGACGGAACCGGAGATCTTGTTACGTAACACGTACCGGCGAAGGGAAACCCGAGGGAAACGGAGGGAGACACCTACTGCGGATCGGGACCCGGCGTCCTTCGGGCCGACCTGGGACCCGCTGGCTGCGGGTCGACCGAAAGCCGTTGTCTACTGAACGCCGGGCCCCATCCGGGGTCGCACCTGCCGACCGGCTGAAACCTTCCCCTCGCCCCCGAGACGCGACTGCTGGGCCTGGCTCCCAGTGGTGGTGCGCCGGTGCGGCACACCGCCCCATGACCCAGTGGCGTTCGACGACTGCGTGGAGGCTGCCGGACGGACGTCCTGTGGTGGACCCGGCCGAACCTACCCGCCGGTGGCTGCTTACTGTCAATAGTCGTTTGACCTGCGGTGTTGACCCAGATCACCAGGTCAGTGGAGAAGATCCGCAGGTCGCGGCAGAGGCCGGCGGGCATCGGGTGGCGGCACGAAATGTCCGTACGTCACTCGTTCGGTCGCAGGAAGACCGTTTGCCCGGAGACGACGGTCCGCAGGCATTCGGGCAGCGGGCGGCCGGGCGTCAGATCCGGCAGGCCCGGCGTCCCCGAGCGCGGATCGGTGGACCAGCGGGCCACCCGGTCGTCGGGGGCCTGGACCACCAGCTCCTCCGTCCGCCACACCGCGTAGTCGGCGGGGGCGCCGGGCACGAGCGTACCGGCGTCGTCACGGCCCATGGCCCGTCGGCCGCCACGGGTGTGGGCGGTGAAAGCCGCCCGTACCGAGATCCGGTGTTCGGGGGTGCGGTGGAAGGCGGCGGCCCTGATGGTGCCCCAGGGATCCAGCGGGGTGACGGGGCTGTCGGAGCCGAAGGCCAGCGGCACGCCGGCGCGCAGCAGCGCGGCGTACGGATTGAGGGTACGGGCGCGGTCGGCGCCGAGCCGCTGGGCGTACATGCCGTCGGCGCCGCCCCAGAGCGCGTCGAAGACGGGCTGTACGGAGGCGGTGAGGCCCAGCTCCGCGAAGGCCGCGACGGTTTCGGGGGTGAGCATCTCGGCGTGCTCGACACGGTGCCTGGCTCCCCGGATACGGGCCAGGCCCAGGCGCTCGGCGGCGGCGCGCACGCCCTCGACGACGGTGCTGATCGCGGCATCGCCGATGGCGTGGAAACCGGCCTGGAGCCCGGCCTCGGTACAGAAGGCGACATGGGCCGCGACCGCGGCGGCGTCGAGCTGGGCGGTACCGGTGTGGGCGGCGTCGGCGTAGGGCTCGCGCAGGGAGGCGGTGTGGGAGCCGAGGGAGCCGTCGACGAAGAGATCACCCGCGGCTCCGGCGGCGCCCAGCTCCTGGACGCGCCGGGCGCCCTTCTCGTCGGTGATCCGTTCGGCCCAGTAGCCGTGGATCCGTGGTCCCCGCTCGTCCTCGGCCAGTCGCAGCAGTGCGGTGAAGTCCTCCTCGTCGGAGATCTCCGGCCCGCCGCACTCATGGAGCGCGCCGATGCCGAGCGAGGCGGCGCGGGCGCGCGCCGCCCGCTGCGCCTCGGTGCGCTGGCGTGCGCTGATGGACCCGTGGGCGGCCGCGCGCACGGCGTGGTGGGCGGCGGCCGTCAGCGGCGCGTCCGGGTGGTAGCCGGTCAGTGAGGTGACCCCCGGGACCAGATCGAGCAGTGCGGTGGTCACGACCGCGGAGTGCACGTCGATCCGCGTCAGATAGAGCGGCCGGCCGCCGGCCGCGTCGTCGAGCTCGGCACGGGACGGGGGGCGCTGCTCGGGCCAGCGGGCGGAGTCCCAGCCGTGGCCGAGCAGGATCCGGTCGCCGGGGTGGGCGATGCGGTGGTCCCGTACGAGGTTCAGCGCCTCCGGCAGGGTCCGGGCGCCGGACAGGTCGAGACCCGTGAGCGCGAGGCCGGTGGCGGTGGTGTGCACGTGGGCGTCGGTGAACGCGGGGGTGACGAGCGCGCCTTCGAGGTCGATGACCTCGTCGACACCGGAGGCGAAGGAGTCCGCGGCGCCTTCGGAGCCCACCCAGGCGATGTGGCCGCGTTCTACGACCATGGCGGTGGCGAAGGGGTCGGCGGGGCTGTGGACTTCGCCGCGGCGGAGGAGGGTGGTGCGGAGGTCCGGGGCGGTGCGGTTGGTCATGCGGACAGTGTCGCGCGGTGCGGGGCCGGCCGGGGGCGCGGGGTCGTGGTGCCGGTGGTCGCCCTCGGCCTCCGCCCTGGTGGGGAGCGGGGTGATGCGACTCCGTGGGCGTTCCGGTCAATGATCAGAGCCTCGGTGGGCGGGACTCGTAGGGGGTGGAGAGGACCACCGTGGTGCGGGTGGAGACTCCGGCCAGGCTGCGAATGCGGGTGAGCATGTTTTCGAGCGCCAGGGGGGTCGCCACCCGGACCTTGAGGATGTAGTTCTCGTCGCCCGCCACGCTGTGGCACGCCTCGATCTCGGGGATTTCGGCGAGCCGGTCCGCGATGTCGTCGGGGGCGCTGGGGTCGAACGGTTTGACCGAGATGAACGCGGTGAGGGGGAGGCCGACCTCCTCCAGGTCGACCACCGCGGCGTAGCCGCGGATGACGCCTCGCTGCTCCAGCCGGCGTACGCGCTGATGCACCGCCGAAGTGGACAGGCCGGTGGCCTTGCCCAGGTCGGTGTAGCTCATGCGGCCGTCCTTGACAAGCAAATCCACGATCTGACGATCCAGCTCCTCCATACGGATCAACCTATTGCCCCGGGCCGCTTCCAGCACAGTCGGGAGTGAGCCGAAGCAGCGCGCGGGGGGCCGTGTGACGAAGACCACAGGCCTCTGGGCGGGTCCGTCGAGACCTTACGGTTACCTGGCTCGCGCGACGGGAATTGCTTGCTGTGGTCGAGACCATAAGAGCCTGGTCGGCCCACCCGAGGGGGAATGTCTCCATGCAGAGCCTGAAGCGCGCCGGACGTACCGAACCGGAGCCCGTTGAGCTTGTCGACGCCGACGAGCCCGACTTCTACGACACCTTCGAGATGTACCGGGTCGTCTGCCCGGACTGTGCGCAGCCAATCGCGTTGCTGGCGGACGAGGATGTCCTGCCGGAGCACGCGCTGTGCCCCTCCCCGTGGAATCCGTTCGTGCTCTCGGTGTGTGCCGGTACGGGCCGTTCGGCGTCGGAGGCTCCGGCCGCCGACGCGTCGTCCGAGGCTCAGGAGCAGGACACGGCGCTGCTGCTGACGCTGCCGCAGGGGCTCGACTGGCGGACGCAGCCGTTCTCGCATGTCGGCGGTCCCGGCTCACGTCCGTTCAAGGTGCCGACCCTCCAGCGGCACGCGGCGTAGACACCCACGCACGCTGACGGTCCGTCGGCGTGCGCGCGGTGGTGTTCAGCGGGTTTCCGGGCCCGTCAGATGACGGGCGATCACCATGCGCTGGATCTGGTTGGTGCCCTCGACGATCTGGAGCACCTTCGCCTCACGCATATAACGCTCCGCCGGGAAGTCCGCGGTGTAGCCGTAGCCGCCGAGTACCTGTACGGCGTCGATGGTGACCTGCATCGCGGCGTCCGTGCAGAACAGCTTGGCCATGGCGGCCTGTTGGGAGAACGGGCGGCCCGCGTCGCGCAGCCGGGCGGCGGCGAGGTAGAGCGAGCGGCCGGCCTCGATCCTGGTGGCCATGTCGGCGAGCAGGAAGCGCAGTCCCTGGAAATCCGCGACGGGTCTGCCGAACTGCCGCCGCCCTGTGGCGAATTCGACGGCTTCGTCCAGGGCCGCCTGGGCGAGTCCGACGGCGCAGGCGGCGATGCCGAGGCGGCCCGAGTCGAGGGCGGAGAGCGCGATGGCGAAACCCTGGCCCTCGTCGCCGACGCGGCGGTCGTCGGCCACCCGCACGCCGTCGAAGTGGATTTGGGCGGTGGGCGATCCCTTCATACCCATCTTCTTCTCGGGGAGCGCCGTGTTCAGTCCGGGGACGTCGCCGGGGACGAGGAAGGCCGTGATGCCCCGGGCGCCCTCCTGGCCGGTGCGCGCGAGCACGGTGTAGAAGTCCGCGATGCCGCCGTGGGTGATCCAGGCCTTGGTGCCGGTGATGACCCAGTCGTCGCCGTCCCGTACGGCCTTGGTGCGGAGCGAGGCCGCGTCCGAGCCCGAGGCGGGCTCGGAGAGGCAGTACGCGCCGAGGAGGCCGCCGCCCAGCATGGCGGGGAGGTGCTCGGTCTGCTGGGCCTTCGTTCCGTAGCCGGCGAGGGAGTGGCAGGCGAGGGAGTGGACGCTGACACCGAGGCCGACGGTGAGCCGGGCGGCGGCGAGCTCTTCGAGTACCTGGAGATAGACCTCGTACGGCTGACCCCCGCCGCCGTAGGCGGAGTCATAGGGGAGGCCGAGCAGTCCGGATGCGGAGAGGAGGGTGAAGAGTTCGCGGGGGAAGTGTCCGGCGTCCTCCTCCTCGGCCGCCTTGGGGGTGATCTCCCGCTGGATGATGTCGCGTACGAGGGCGACGAGGTCCTGGGACTCCTCGGTGGGCAATTGGCGTTCCACCGGTCGCGGGGCGCGGTCGGACATGGCGGCGCTCTCCTCCCTGTCGGGCGCTGCGGCGGTCGCGCGCGCAGGGTGTGGCGGCGCCGCCGGCTGGAGTCCGGGGGTGCCCCCGGACGGCAGTGGTGCCCAGCCGATGCTGCCCCTCCGGATCGCGGAAGCGGCTGATCAGTGGCTGTGGCGCGTTGAGTATGCCCGATCGGGCGCCTTTCGTCACGGGTCGGAAGGGTCCGCGGGCACGGTGCAACTTGGTTCGAACCATTGACCTCACTGGTCTAGTCCTTCTAACGTCCACCTCAACGCATTTCGCGTTCATGCCAAGTCAACGCCATGGCATCGCTGTCCCCCCACTCGCTCTTCCTCCCCCACGAGGAGATCCCGTGCTCAGACTCCACCGTCCCCGCGCCCGGTTCCGCGCGCTGATCGCCGCCGCGTGTACCGCCGTCCTCGGCGTGACGCTGCTCTCCGGAGCGGGCAGCGCGTCCGCCGGCGAAGCCTCCCCCACCACGGCTGCCGCGGCCGGTGACAAGGTGATCGGCTACTTCACCAACTGGGGCGTCTACGACCGCAATTACCACGTCAAGAACATCGAGACCTCCGGCTCCGCCGCCAAACTCACCCATATCAACTACGCGTTCGGCAATGTCACCGGCGGCAAGTGCGTGATCGGCGACTCGTACGCCGACTACGAGAAGGCGTACACCGCCGACCAGTCCGTCGACGGCGTCGCCGACACCTGGGACCAGCCGCTGCGCGGCAACTTCAACCAGCTGCGCAAGCTCAAGGCGCAGCACCCCGGTCTCAAGGTGATCTGGTCCTTCGGCGGCTGGTCCTGGTCCGGTGGCTTCACCGAGGCGGCGAAGAACCCGGCGGCGTTCGCGCAGTCCTGCCGCGCGCTGGTCGAGGACCCGCGCTGGGCCGATGTCTTCGACGGTATCGACATCGACTGGGAGTACCCCAACGCCTGCGGTCTGACCTGCGACTCCAGCGGTCGTGACGCGTTCAGGAACCTGGCTTCCGCGCTGCGTACCGAGTTCGGTTCCGACCTGGTGACGGCGGCCATCACCGCCGACGGCTCGGACGGCGGGAAGATCGACGCCGCGGACTACGCCGGCGCCGCGCAGTACCTCGACTGGTACAACCCGATGACGTACGACTTCTTCGGCGCGTTCGCGGCGCAGGGCCCCACCGCCCCGCACTCGCCGCTCACGTCCTACCCGGGCATTCCGACCGAGGGCTTCAACTCCGACGCGGCCATCACCAAGCTCAAGGGGCTCGGTGTCCCGTCCGAGAAGCTGCTGCTGGGCATCGGCTTCTACGGGCGCGGCTGGACCGGCGTCACGCAGAAGGAGCCGGGCGGCACCGCGACGGGTGCGGCGCCGGGCAAGTACGAGGCGGGCATCGAGGACTACAAGATCCTGAAGACCTCCTGCCCGGCCAACGGCACGGTCGGGGGCACCGCGTACGCCTTCTGCGGCAACCAGTGGTGGAGCTACGACACCCCCGCGACCATCGCCGGGAAGATGGCGTACAAGAACCAGCAGGGGCTGGGCGGCACCTTCTTCTGGGAGCTGAGCGGGGACACCACCGACGGTGAGCTGATCAAGTCGATCAACTAGGGCGTGTTGCGAAAGTAGCGCCGTCCGCCCGCAGGCCAGGCGGGACTTTCGCAACACGCCCTGGTGCCGCGATCGGCAATGTTTGCCCGTCGAGGAGCGGCACTAGGCCCGTCGGGGGCGGGGAGCCTCAGCGGCCCCCGCCCCCGGCGACTTCATGCCCCCGGCGACTTCATGCGCCCGGGGGCTCCTGGTGGCTCTCGTCGAGGCCCGTGAAGGGGCGCCAGTCGAGGTCCGGCGGCGGCGCGGGGCACTCGGGGGAGAACTCCTCGATCGTGTTCAGCGTGTGGCGCAGCATCCGTACCAGCAGATCGCGCGGGATCTCCCTGGGCAGGTCGTGCTGGTACTCCAGCCATTCGAGCGTGAGCCACTCGACGCCGCTGAGCCAGCCGAGCAGTGCGAGCCGGGCGATCGGCGGGATGTCGGAGCGGCCGTACGCGCCCTGGGCGACCGTGGAGACCAGCCCCGTCCGTACGGCGTCGCGGATCGCCTGGACCTGGGTGTCGAAGCCGACGCCGCCGGTGATGATGGTGCGGTACGCCGCCTCGTTGTACTGGGCGAAGCTCAGATACGCCTCGACCGTGCGCTGTACGCGCTGGGTGCGCGGGAGATCGGCGCCGCCCGAGGCGAGCGAGACGAGTTCGGCGACCGAGTCCTCGACGATGGCGAGGTAGTAGCCGCGCTTGTTCTTGAAGTAGTAGTAGATCAGCCCCTTGGCGACTCCGGCGTGCTGGGCGATGTCGTCCATCGACAGCGCGTCGTACGAGGTGTCGGCGAACAACTTGCGGCCGATCGCGATGAGTTCGGAGCGCCGGACCTGGGAGCGTTCGGAGCTGCCGCGCTGTTCACTGCGATTCACATTCGCGTCCTGGTCTCCGGCTGCCACGGGGTGTGCGCACGATCGCCCGCAGTATCGCAGAGCACCCCCGGGTCGGCGCCACGGGCGGCCGGAGGAGATCATTCCTCCGGCCGCCCGGGAGGATGACGCGTCAGAGCAGGCCCACCGACCGCAGGGCCCGGCGCTGGGCCGCGTCCGGCACGGCGGGCCAGTAGACGTAGCAGACGCCGCCCGTGCCGGAGGCCACCTGGCCCGAGGCGTTGTACCGCTTGGTCCTGAGCCAGATCGTCTCCCATTCCGGACGCCGGTAGACGCGGCGAACGGCGGGGTTGTCCGGCGAGGCGGGGTCATTGGCGATCACATCGCCGTCGGCCGTGAAACCGATCACGGTCATCAGATGACCCGCGGTGCCGTAACCCGCCCCCGTCAGCTCCTCCTTGAGGAAGGACTGCGAGGTGATCACGGGGATACCCGCGCGGATGAGGGTCTCCACGTCGGTGAGCGAGCCCAGCCGGGTCACGGCCGCGCTCATGTCCCGGTAGGTGGCGGCGTACGCGGCGTTGAAGGGCCAGTTGCCGCAGCCCTCGTACTGGTAGTCGTAGGTGAACCGGGCCGCGTGGCAGACCTGGGGGTCGGCGAAGTCCGGGTTCACCCAGGCGAGATCCCCGGCGGTGGGCCGGCGCCCCCAGTACTCGATGATCATCTGTGAGGAGGTGGGGCTGCACCAGGCCTCGCCGCCGTTGTCGTACTCGGGGTACTGCCCGGCATGGGTGTTCTGCGAGTAGCGCGGCACGATCAGCTCGCGGGCGAGCCCCGGCGTGGACGCGGGGACGGTGAACCGGTCCGGGACGTCGGAGGCCATCGCGCCCGCCCGGTGCACCACCGGTGTGAGCGTGCTGCCCGGCCTGCGGTGGAGAGTGAGCCGCAGCCGGTACGAGGCGAGGCGCAGCCCGCTCGCCGGGGCGTCCACCGAGAAGGTGTCGGTCCAGACGCTGCTCCGCCCGTCGCTCTGGCCGTCGACGGACGTACGCCGGATGTCGCCCGCGCCGTCGCCCGCGGTCCAGCGGCCCATCACGTACCAGGGCGTCTCGGTGCCGTCGGCATACTGGCCGCGCAGTTCGATCTGGAGCCAGGTACCGGCCGGGGTCCGTGCGTTCCAGGAGGCGATCACCTCGGTGGCGGGCACCTTCGAGCGGTGCAGGGGTGAGGTCCAGGTCCCGTACTCCCAGGTGGTGGTCGTACCGGTGTGCGGATCGGCGTAGTCGGTACGGCCCGCGGGGGTGCCGATCACCAGCGAGGGCCGGGCGCCGGACACCGCACGGGTGCCCTTCGCGGTACCGGCGCGCCAGTCGGCGTACGAGGTCCAGAAGGCGTTGTCCACGAGAGGGTTCGCCCCGTTGGGAGCGGTTGAGGGGGGTGGGGCGGGGGTCCGGTCCGGGGTCGGGGCGGAAGCGGCGGCGGCCGGGACCGCGCCCGCCGCACCGGTGCCCGCGACGGCCGCGAGCGCGGCGGCCAGCACGGTTCTGCGTGAGGAGGGGCTGGTCATGAGAACCTCCGGTCGAAGGCGGAGAGAGCGGTGAGAACGGTGGAGAAACGGGAGAGCACGGAGAGATGACGGGCTGTTCGACAGTCGTCCACTATCGCGGTTCACGGTGGGCCCCTGCCAGCGATTCGGACCGCGTCGGCACACCAATATTGGTCTTCACCACTGGCGTGACCTGCGGCGGCGACCGCGCCCGGACGCGTGGGGCGCGGCCTCGTAGGGTGGGACAGATGAACGACCTGACCGAACCGGCCGCGGCGCTGCGCGCTCTGCCGCCCTCCTGCGGCCCCGTCCGGCTGATCGCGGTCGACGGGCACGCGGGCTCCGGCAAGAGCACCTTCGCGACGCGGCTGTCGGCGGAGCTGGCCGGGGCGCCCGTGCTGCGGCTCGACGACCTGGCGACCCACGAGCAGTTCTTCACCTGGGGGGAACGGCTGAGGGCGCAGGTCATCGAGCCGCTCTCGCGCGGCGCGAGCGCGCACTACGCGCCGTACGACTGGACGCTGCGGCGGTTCACCGCGCCGCGTCCGCTGCCGCCCGCCCCCGTGGTGATCATCGAGGGCGTGGGGGCCGGGCGGCGGGCGCTGCGGCCGTGCCTTGCCCGGCTCTTCTGGATGGACCGGGGCCCGGAGGAGTCCTGGGAGCGCGGCCGGCGGCGTGACGGACCCGCGCTCTCGGCCTTCTGGGACGAATGGACAACGGCGGAGACACGCCATTTCGCGGCCGACCCCTCGCGGTCCTTCGCCGATGCCCTGGTAACCGAGCGACAGATGGGGTACGAGATACGCACGGGGCCCCGGACGACCGCGAGAGCGGACCAGACCATCACGCAGCGTGATCAGCTTCGGCCTCCATACTGACCAGTCGGAAATCGACCCCGGGAGAGTGCCCAACTCGGCTTGACCGAGGGGCCGGACAGGTCTTACGTTCTTAATGTGCGGCTTTTCGGAGCCGCCCCAGACGCGAAGCCCCCGGTTGTTCCCCCGTGATCGGGGGCTTCGTTCTGCCCTTCGCACCTGTTCGCCGCCGCCTCCCCCGCGCCGTACGCCTCCCGCGCTCACCCTGGGTCACCGCTCCGCCCACGCTGCGGTGCCCTTAGTCGCACACCCTCTGCGCAGGTACGATGCCTCTCGGTGCGGTCAATTCCCGTCCGCGACAAGGTGGTTCGGCACGCTGCCGGCGGGCGCCCGCCCGGCGGGACATTCCGGGGGCACGGTTTGTGGGGGACCTGATGGATATCGGCACGCAGGGCACGCAAGCCCCGGCCGACCTCGCCTGGGTGCGCGGTGTGGACGCCTACACGATGGGGGCCTATCCCCAGGCGGAGGAAGAGTTCAGGACCGCCGTACGGCTCGATCCCGGGATGGCCGACGGCTGGCTCGGGCTGCACGCGCTGCGGGTCGACACCACCACCGCCCTGCTGCGGATGTACCGCCACCGCGACCGCTTCGGCGAGCAGCGCTCCCGCCACCGCCGCACGCTCAACTCCTGGTACTGGCTCGGCTGGTGGGTGCAGCCGGTGCTGGAGAGCGGGCGCGATCTGTTGCTCGCCCATGCCTCGCACTGGCTGGACGGCCGCCATGTACCGGAGCTGGACCGGGCCCTCGCGGGTCTGCCGCCGGTGGACGCCGATCCGCAGGTGCGCTTCCTGCACGCCTGCCGCGCTTATCTGGTCAAGGACTGGGACCAGCTGGTGCGCCACACCGAACCACTCGTCCAGGACCCGCTGCTGGGGATCGAGGCCGGACTCTTCGGCGGGATGGCGCGGGTGCGGCTGGAGATGTACGGACAGGCGGAGCCGCTGCTGTCCACCGCGCTGATGCGCTGCCGCAGCGAACAGCCGCAGCGCAAGGAGCTGCGGTACTGGCTGGCCCGCGCCCACGAGGGCACCGGCCGCAGCGCCGCCGCGCTGCCGCTCTACCGGGCCGTGCACCGGCTCGATCCGGCGTTCATGGACACCGCGGCCCGGCTCGCCGCGATCACCGATTCCGACGGGTACGAAGGGCCGGACGATCCGGTGGGGATGGCCTCGGTCACGCGGGCGGGGCTCGGCCAGGACGTGGCGGACACGGCGGGCGTGGCGGAGTCCGGGGGCGAGCCGGAGGGTTCGGCCGGCTCCGACGTACGGCTCGGCAACGGGGCGCAGCCCCAGCTGGGCGGTGTCGCCCCGCCTCCGGCGCCCGAAGGCGTACGGGAGAAGTCCCCGCCGCCCCCGCCACCCGCTCCGCCGCGCTTCCCGGACGGCCCGACCGATCCGGCGCTGCTCGCCGAAGCGCTCGCCGAACTGGAGCGGATGGTCGGTCTGGAGCCGGTGAAACGGCAGGTCAAGGCGGCGACGGCGCAGCTGCACATGGCACGGCTGCGGGCCGGCCAGGGGCTGCCCGTCCAGCCGCCGAAACGTCACTTTGTCTTCTCGGGCCCCTCCGGCACCGGCAAGACCACCGTCGCCCGGATTCTCGGGCGGATCTTCTACGCCCTGGGGCTGCTCGGCGGGGACCATCTGGTCGAGGCCCAGCGGGCCGACATGGTGGGCGAGTTCCTGGGCCAGACCGCCGTCAAGGCGAATGAGCTGATCGACTCGGCGATCGGCGGGGTGCTCTTCGTCGACGAGGCGTACAGCCTCTCCAACTCGGGCTACAGCAAGGGCGACGCGTACGGCGACGAGGCCCTTCAGGTGCTGCTGAAGCGCGCCGAGGACAACCGCGACCATCTCGTGGTCATCCTGGCCGGCTATCCGGAGGGCATGGACCGGCTGCTCGCCACCAATCCGGGCCTCTCCTCACGCTTCACCAGCCGGGTCGACTTCCCCAGCTACCGGCCGCTGGAACTGACCGCCATCGGCGGCGTGCTGGCCGCGGAGAACGGCGACGTCTGGGACGAGGAGTCCGCGGACGAGCTGCGCTCGATCAGCGGACATGTCGTCGACCAGGGATGGATCGACGAGCTGGGCAACGGCCGCTTCGTGCGGACGCTGTACGAGAAGAGCTGCGCGTACCGCGATCTGCGGCTGTCCGGGTACAGCGGGACACCGACCCGCGACGATCTGGCGACGCTGCGGCTGCCCGATCTGATGCAGGCGTACGGCGAGGTGCTCTCGGGGCGCGGCCCGGCGAACCGCGGCCCCCAGGACATACCGCCCGTTTAGGTCCTGTCCGGTCGGACAGGACCTAGGGCGTGTCTGATAAATAGCGCCGTCCGCCCGGAGGGCGGGGCTCACGGCGTCTGGTGCGTGCGATCGCAAGGCGGAGGGTCGTCCTCGTAGCGGAGCTACGTGGACGAGCCCGACAACGCGGCGAGCGCGCGTGCCAGACGCCGCGAGCCAGGCGGAATTTGTCAGACACGGCCTAGGGCGTGTTGCGAAGCCCTGCTTTCGCAACACGCCCCCGGAGCTCGGTTCGGCGGAGCCTGGGCGGCCCTGTCAGCGTGCCAGGACCTGGTCCGCCTGGTCCGTGCGCTGCTCACCCACCAGGGCCGCCTTCGGCGCCGTCGCGCGGTGGGACGGGTCGCGTACCTCACCGACCAGCATTTCCAGTACGTCCTCCAGGGCCACCAGGCCGAGCACCCGGCCGGACGCGTCCGCGACCTGCGCCAGATGCGTGGCCGCGCGGCGCATCACGGTGAGCGCGTCGTCCAGTGGGAGTTCCGCACGCAGCGTCGCCATCGGCCGCCAGATGTGCTGCGGCACGGCGCGCTCGCCGGCTTCCAGATCGAGGACGTCCTTGACATGCAGATAGCCCATGAAGGCCCCGCCGCCCTCCGCGCAGACCGGGAAGCGGGAGTAGCCGGTGCGTACCGTCAGCTCCTCGATCTCGCGCGGGGTGACCGCGGGGGTCACCGTCACCAGGGAGGCGCGGGTCAGGAGCACGTCCGTGACCGGGCGGCTGCCCAGTTCCAGGGCGTCCTCCAGCCGTTCCTGCGCCTCCGGTTCGAGCAGTCCCGCCTGGCCCGAGTCCTCGACGAGCCGGTTGAGCTGCTCGCTGGTGAAGACCGCCTCCACCTCGTCCTTGGGCTCGACATGGAAGGCCCACAGCACCAGCCGGGCGCAGGCGCCAAGTCCGGCCGTCACCGGGCGGCACAGCCGGGCGAAGCCGACCAGGCCGGGGCTGAACCAGAGCGCGGTCTTCTCGGGCGCGGCCATGGCGAGGTTCTTCGGGACCATCTCGCCGATGACCAGATGCAGGAAGACGACCAGCGCGAGGGCTATGACATAGCCCAGCGGATGGATCAGCCCCTCGGGCATATGGGCGGCGTGGAAGACGGGCTCCAGCAGATGCGCCACCGTGGGCTCGGCGACCGCGCCGAGCGTCAGGGAGCAGATGGTGATGCCGAACTGCGCGGCCGCCATCATCTGCGGCAGATTCTCCAGACCGTGCAGCACCTGTCTGGCCCGCGCGGAGCCGCGTGCGGCGTGCGGTTCGATCTGGCTGCGGCGTACGGAGACGAGGGCGAACTCGGCGCCGACGAAGAAGCCGTTGGCCAGGACGAGGAGCAGGGCGAAGACGAGTTGCAGGGCGCTCATCGGGCGCCCTCCGCCATCGCCGGGACGCAGTTCCGCTGATCGGCCGGGGTGCCCGCCGGAAGCTCGGCGGTACGTACCAGCCGGACCCGCTCGGCCCGGTAGCGGTCCACCTGGCGTACGGAGAGCCGCCAGCCCGGCAGCTCCGCCCGGTCGCCGGGGGCCGGGATGCGGCCCAGCAGATCCGCGACGAGGCCGGCGAGGGTCTCGTACGGTCCCTCGGGTACGTCGAGTCCGATCCGCCGCAGGGTGAGGACCCGGGCGCTGCCGTCGGCGTCCCAGGCGGGGCGGCCGTCCTCGGGCGCGACGGGGGCCAGTTCCGGCCGTCCGTCGCCCTCGGCGTCGTGCTCGTCGCGTACCTCGCCGACCAGCTCCTCGATGATGTCCTCCAGGGTGACGACGCCGGCCGTACCGCCGTACTCGTCGACCACGATGGCTATCGGCTGCTCGCTGCGCAGCCGCTCAAGGAGCTGCTGCACGGGCAGGGTCTCGGGGACCAGCAGGGCCGGCACGGCGATCCGGCCGGCCGGGGTGCTCAGCCGCCGCTCCACCGGCACCGCGAGCGCGTCCTTGAGATGCACCATGCCCACGATCTCGTCGATGCGCTCCCGGTAGACGGGGAAGCGCGACAGACCGGTGGCGCGGGTGAGGTTGAGGACGTCCGCGGCGGTCGCGTCGGCCTGGAGCGCGCTCACCTTCACCCGGGGGGTCATCACATGCTGTGCGGTGAGCCGGCCGAGTGAGAGGGTCCGTACGAACAGATCGGCGGTGTCCTGTTCGAGGGTGCCCGCGCGGGCGGAGTGGCGGGCCAGGGAGACCAGTTCACCGGGGGTGCGGGCCGAGGCGAGTTCATCGGTCGGTTCCACGCCCAGCAGCCGGACGAGCCGGTTGGCGACGGTGTTGAGCAGGGTGATCACCGGCCGGAACACGGTGGCGAAGAGATGCTGGGGCCCCGCCACGAACCGCGCGACCTGGAGCGGCCGGGAGACCGCCCAGTTCTTCGGAACGAGTTCGCCGATCACCATCTGGACGGCGGAGGCGAGCAGCATGCCGATCACCACCGCGACCCCGGAGACGGCCTCCTCGGGCAGTCCGGTCGCGGAGAGCGGGGCGTCCAGCAGCCGGGCGAGCGCGGGCTCGGCGAGCATGCCGACGACCAGCGAGGTGATCGTGATGCCCAGTTGGGTGCCGGAGAGCTGGAAGGACAGTTCCCGCAGGGACCTGACGACCGTACGGGCGCGGCGGTCGCCCGCGGCGGCGGCGCGTTCGGCGTCGGGACGGTCCACGGTGACGAGGCCGAACTCGGCGGCCACGAAGAATCCGTTGGCGAGGATCAGAAGGAATGCCGCGGCGAGCAGCAGAAGGGGGATGGTCATGCCGCCGCCTCTTCGAAGGGGGCGGCGCAGGTACTACCGGACGATCCGTCCATTGCTGGAGGGAGTCACTCCTCGGGTCGCAGGTGCCCCGCGGGCCGGATACGGCCGTCGAATGCGGAGCGGGGCGCACTCGGCGCCTCCGGCACCAGAGTAATCAAGACAGCGGCGAAGGGGGCAGTGCTGTACGGCCGTGGATGGGGCGCCGTGCGGTCAGCCGTGGTCGGCCGCGGCGGAGCGGGAGTCGGCGAGCGCACGCAGGGCGCGCGCGTCACGGATGGCGTGTGCCCTGGCGATTCCGGGCTGGATGGCCAGAACAGGCAGGCTGCTGCCGTCGCTGAGGTCGAGGAAGACCCAGGGGTCACCTGGCCGCAGATTGACGCGCAGGATCTCCGCCCACTCCAGTCGGCGGGTGCGCGTGATATTGACGACAGTCACTCCTGTGTCGTCGGCCACGGCCTTGGGGCGGCTGAGCAGCGCCAGCACCCCGAGGAACAGCAGGGCCGTGAAGATGAAGCTCATCCGCTCCCCCGCGCTCAGCTGGTCGAGTGCCAGGCCGATGGCCGTGATGACGGCGAACATGACCACGCCGACGGTCAGCAGCACGGCCCGGGTACGGGTCGGCCGGAAGGTGACCGGAAGGGCGGGCGGACCGGACTGACCTGACGGACCGGGCTGGGCGGGAGCGGACATACGTTCTCGGACTTCCGGGAGTGGGTGCGGCGGCCGGGCGACCGGCGCGGGATCAGAGGCGGCAGGCGTGGATGGCCGTGGTGAGGATGGCGCGGGCGCCCAGCTCGTACAGATCGTCCATGATCCGCTGTGCCTCCCTGGCCGGAACCATCGCGCGGACGGCGACCCACCCCTCGTTGTGCAGCGGGGAGACGGTCGGTGACTCCAGGCCCGGGGTGAGGGCGACGGCGCGCTCCAGGTGTTCGGCGCGGCAGTCGTAGTCCATCATCACGTACGTACGGGCCACGAGGACGCCCTGGAGCCTGCGCAGGAACTGCCGCACCTTGGGCTCCTCGCCGTCGGCGTCACTGCGGCGGATGACGACCGCCTCCGAGGTCATGATCGGCTCGCCGACCACCTCCAGGCCCGCGTTGCGCAGCGAGGTGCCGGTCTCCACCACATCGGCGATGACCTGGGCGACACCCAGCTCGATGGCGGTCTCGACCGCGCCGTCCAGGTGGACGACCGACGCGTCGATGCCGTTGTCCGCGAGGTGCTTGGCGACGATGCCCTCGTACGAGGTGGCGACGGTCATGCCGCCGAAGTCCGCGACGCCGCCCGCGGTGCCGGGCTTGGTGGCGTAGCGGAAGGTGGAGCGCGCGAAGCCGAGCGGAAGGATCTCCTCCGCGTTGGCGCCGGAGTCCAGCAGCAGATCACGGCCGGTGATACCGATGTCGAGCCGACCGGAGCTCACATAGATCGCGATGTCACGCGGGCGGAGGTAGAAGAACTCCACCTCGTTGTCCGGATCGACCAGGACGAGCTCCTTGGACTCCTTGCGCTGCTGGTAGCCGGCCTCATGGAGCATCGCCGACGCAGGTCCCGAGAGTGAACCCTTGTTGGGAATGGCGATGCGCAGCATGAGGTCGGATTCCTTTGTGCGAAGGGGCGGTGGTACGGAACAAGTGATACAGGACGAAACGGGACGCGTGCGCCCGGAGGCGGACGTATCGGACTTGGAGGCGGGCGTATCAGAGATGGGCGTACACGTCGTCGAGGGAGATTCCGCGCGCGACCATCATCACCTGAACGTGGTAGAGGAGCTGAGAGATCTCCTCGGCGGCGGCTTCCTTGCCCTCGTACTCGGCGGCCATCCACACTTCGGCCGCCTCTTCGACGACCTTCTTGCCGATGGCATGGACGCCCTTGCCCACCAGCTCGGCGGTGCGGGAGGTGGCGGGGTCGCCCTCGGCGGCCTTCTGCTGGAGCTCGGTGAAGAGCTCCTCGAACGTCTTCTTGGACATGGTGAGGGTCACTTTACGCGGCCGGACGTGGCCCCCTGGCGCCAGGGTTCGGCGATGGTGCGCAGGGTGGTCGCGGTGGCGACGGCGGCGGTGACCGCCTCGTGCCCCTTGTCCTCGTGGGAGCCCTCCAGCCCGGCCCGGTCGAGCGCCTGCTCCTCGGTGTCGCAGGTCAGCACGCCGAAGCCGATCGGCACGCCCGTGTCGACGGAGACCTGCGTGAGGCCCTGCGTCACGCCCTGGCACACATACTCGAAGTGCGGGGTGCCGCCCCTGATGACGACGCCGAGGGCGACGACCGCGTCATACCCGCGGCCGGCCAGCACCTTGGCGACGACCGGAAGCTCGAAGCTGCCCGGCACGCGGAGCAGGGTCGGCTCGTCGATGCCGAGGTCCCGCAGGGCCCGCAGGGCGCCGTCGACGAGACCGTCCATCACCTGCTCGTGCCACTGCGCCGCGATCACGGCGACCCGGAGGTCTCCGCAGTTCTTCACACTCAGTTCGGGTGCGCCCTTGCCGCTCACGTCTCTCCTCGAAGCTGTTCTCTGGTGGTCTTTTGGGATGTTGTGGTTACTGGTTGTCGCAGGTGGACGCGGTGGCCGCGTCCAGCCAGGGCAGGTCGTGCCCCATCCGGTCGCGCTTGGTGCGCAGATAGCGGAGGTTGTGCTCCCCCGCCTGGACGGGCACCGGCTCGCGTCCGGTGACCCGCAGCCCGTACCGGACGAGCGCCGTCGTCTTGTCGGGGTTGTTGGTCATCAGCCGCAGCCCGCGGACCCCGAGGTCGTCGAGGATCCGCGCGCCCGCCGCGTAGTCGCGGGCGTCGGCGGGCAGGCCGAGTTCGAGATTGGCGTCCAGCGTGTCGTGGCCGCGCTCCTGGAGCTCGTACGCGCGCAGCTTGGACAGCAGCCCGATGCCCCGGCCCTCGTGGCCGCGCAGATAGACGACGACCCCGCGGCCCTCCTTGGTGATCCGTTCCATGGACGCCTGGAGCTGGGGGCCGCAGTCGCAGCGCAACGAGCCGAAGATGTCGCCGGTGAGGCATTCCGAGTGGACCCGTACGAGCAGATCCTCGCCGTCGCCGATGTCGCCGTGGACGAGCGCGACATGCTCGACGCCGTCGACCGTGGAGCGGTAGCCGTACGCGGTGAACTCCCCGTAGGCCGTGGGGAGGCGTACCTTCGCCTCGCGGCGGACCGTGGGCTCCGAGGTACGGCGGTGGGCGATCAGATCCTCGATGGAGATGATCGTGAGGCCGTGCTTGCGGGCGAACGGGATCAGCTCGGGCAGCCGCAGCATCACCCCGTCCTCGCCCGCGATCTCCACGATGGCGCCGGCCGGCCGCAGACCGGCGAGGCGCGCCAGATCGACGGCGGCCTCGGTGTGACCGTTGCGTACGAGCACGCCGCCGGCCTTGGCGCGCAGCGGGAAGACATGGCCGGGCCTGACGAAGTCGCCGGGCTCCGCGTCGCCCGCGGCGAGCAGCCGGAGGGTGGTGGCCCGGTCGGCGGCGGAGATACCGGTGGTGACCCCATGGGCGGCCGACGCGTCCACGGAGACGGTGAAGGCCGTACGCATCGATTCGGTGTTGTGGGCGACCATCTGCGGGAGTTCGAGCCGGTCCAGCTCCGCGCCCTCCATCGGGGCGCAGATCAGTCCGCGGCACTCGCTCATCATGAAGGCGATGATCTCGGGGGTGGCCATCTCGGCCGCGATGACGAGATCGCCCTCGTTCTCCCGGTCCTCGTCGTCGACCACCACGACCGGGCGGCCGGCGGCGATATCGCGTACGGCCTGCTCCACGGGGTCGAGCGAGAGGTCCTCGGCATTGTCGGTGGAGTACCAGGTGGGCTGGGCCGGCAGTGCGGTCATGCTGCTGCTCCTTCCAGAGCCGGGGCGTTTGCGCGGGAACGGAGCCACCAGTCGCGCATCCCCCAGAGGACGAGGGCGAGATAGATGACGTACACGAGGCCGGAGAAGGCGAGTCCGCTGCTGAAGGCGAGCGGTACGCCGACGATGTCCACGAGCAGCCAGGCGAACCAGAACTCGACCAGACCACGGGCCTGGGCGACCATCGCGGCGAGCGTGCCGACGAAGATGTACGCGTCGGGCCAGGGGTTCCAGGACAGGTCGGGGACGGCGACGAAGAGACCGCCGACAGCCAGGGTGCCCAGCGCCGTACCGCCGAGCAGGATCCCGCGCTCGCGCCAGGTGGCGAACCGTACGGCGATCGAGCCGTCCTGCGCCTGCCGCCTGCCGCGCTGCCACAGACGCCAGCCCCACAACGCCACACCGATGACCAGCAGTTGCTTGCCGACACCACCGCTGAGGTGGGCGGAGGCATACGCGCCGACGAGGATGACGCCGGACAGGAACTGGGCGGGCCAGGTCCAGATCGAGCGCCGCCAGCCGAGCGCGAGAGCGGCCAGACCGATGGTGTTGCCGATCATGTCGGACCACAGGATGTGCTGGCCGAAGGCCGTGAACGCCTCGCCGTTCAGCCAGGACAGGGTGTTCACCGGTCCAACTCCTCGGTCCGCGCCGTGCCGGTGCCGAGCAGCCGCTCGACGTATTTCGCGAGAACGTCGACTTCGAGGTTGACCGGGTCGCCGGGTCCCTTGATGCCGAGTGTGGTCAGGGCGAGGGTGGTGGGGATGAGGCTGATGGTGAAGTGGTCGGGCCCGGCGTCGACGACCGTGAGGCTGACGCCGTCGACGGTGATCGAGCCCTTCTCGACGACATAGCGCGACAGGGCGGCGGGGAGCGCGATCCTGACCAGCTCCCAGTGCTCGGACGGGGTGCGCTCGACGACGGTGCCGGTGCCGTCCACATGGCCCTGGACGATATGTCCGCCGAGCCGGCCGCCGACGGCCACGGGCCGCTCCAGGTTGACCCGGGAGCCGGTCGCCAGCGCGCCGAGGCTGGAGCGCTTCAGCGTCTCGGCCATCACATCGGCGGTGAACTCACCGTCCGCGAAGTCCACGACCGTGAGACAGACACCGTTGACGGCGATCGAGTCACCGTGCTGGGCGTTCTCCGTGACCACGGGTCCGCGGAGGCGGAAGCGGGAGGAGTCACCGAGGTTCTCGATGGCGGTGACCTCACCCAGTTCTTCGACGATTCCGGTGAACACTCAACGCTCCTTCGTGGTGGGGACATTCGTGGCGAGCGCGGGCGCGGGCGCCGGTCCGGGTTCATGTCCGGGCCCGGGGACCGCGGTGATCCGCAGGTCGGGCCCGATCCGTACGGTCTCCGTCATCCGGAGTCGCAACGCCTCGCCGAGGGTGCTGATTCCTGCGTCGCCGAGGGCCGTACGGCCGGCGCCGAGCAGAACGGGGGCGATATAGCCGACGACCTTGTCGACGGCTCCCGCGGCGACGAAGGAGCCGGCCAGGGCCGGGCCGCCTTCGAGGAGCACGGAGCGGACGCCGCGCTCGTGCAGCGCGGCCAGCAGGGCGGGAATGTCCAGACCGCGTCCGGCCCGCGGCAGCCGTACGACCTCGGGCAACTCCCCCGCGTCGGCGTCCTCGGCGATCGCGATCAGGGTGGGCGCCGCGCCGTCGAGCACCCGGGCGCCGGGCGTCACGGCCGTCGCGTCGGTGTCGACGACGACCCGCAGCGGCTGGACGGCGCCCTCGATGCCGCGTACGGCGAGATGCGGATCGTCGGCGCGCGCGGTGCCCGAGCCGACCACGACCGCGTCGGCCTCGGCGCGCAGCCGGTGGACATCCGCGCGCGCCTCGGCGGAGGTGATCCAGCGGCTGGTGGAGTCGGCGGCGGCGATCCGGCCGTCCAACGTGGCCGCGTACTTCCACAGGACGTGGGGACGGCCCTGGCGTACGGAGGTGAGCCAGGCGGCGTTGCCCGCCTCGGCCTCCTCGCCGAGAAGCCCGCCGGTGACGGTGAGTCCGGCCGCGCGCAGAGTGTCGGCGCCGCCCGCCGCCTGGGGGTTCGGGTCGGCGACGGCGTAGCTGACATGGGCGACACCGGCGTCGATGAGTGCCTGGGCGCAGGGTCCCGTACGGCCGGTGTGGGCGCAGGGTTCGAGGGTGACGTACGCCGTGCCGCCGCGGGCCCGCTCACCGGCCGCGCGCAGGGCGTGGATCTCGGCGTGCGGACCGCCCGCGCGCCGGTGGAATCCCTCGCCGGCGAGGTGGCCCGAGGCGTCGAGTATCACGCATCCGACGACCGGGTTGGGGCTGGTGGAACCGAGTCCACGAGCGGCGAGCGCGATGGCGCGGCGCATGGCATCGGCCTCGCCCACGACGTCGGTTTCCTTGGCCACCGGGTCCTCCTGCCTCTTCGGGCACGGACTCCGGGGCCTGTCGATGACGACAGAGAAGCGGGAACGCACAAGGGAACGCCGAGGCCGAAGATCCGGCTCGTCCGAGGACGAACCACCGACGGCGGCGTACCTGTAAGGGCCCGCCGCGCACTGCCTCCCATCCGGACTTTCACCGTCGGTCCAGGAATCTCACCTGGTCAACCGGCCGCTGGATGCGGACGGGTCGCGGACTATAACCGCCGGTTCGGAATTACACCGACCCCGGAGTGCGCTGCTTCTGGTACCCGACCAGTGTGCCACGGCTGATCGCGGGGCAAGCGGGCGAGGGTTGTGGGCTGACTCACAGGACCTGGGGGGCGAACAGCTCGTCCTGTGCCGCGTCCCGCGCCGTCAGCAGGGCGCCGCGCAGGACCGCCGCACCGCCGAGCGCCCCGGCTCTGACCTCCGTACGCAGCGGGGACATCGCGGCCAGCCGGTCCTCGACCCGGGCCGCCAGCGCCTCGCCGCCCGCGTGGCCAGCCTCGCCGGCCAGCACGATCCGGCCGGGGTCGAGTACGGCACTGACCGCCGCCGCACCGAGGGCGAGCCGGTCGGCGAGGTCGTCGAGAAACGCCGCCGCGGACCTCGCTTCCTCCGCCGCCGCACCGAGGGCGAGCCGGTCGGCGAGGTCGTCGAGAAACGCCGCCGCGGACCTCGCCTCCTTCGCCGGGGCGCCCCCGACGGCTCTCACCGCCGTGCGTACCAGCGCGGCGGAGGGCGGTTCCTGTGGCGCGGGAACGGCCGCGATGCCGTAGCGCGCGGCGAGTTCGGCGATGCCCGTCGAGCCCGCCAGGGTGTGGAAACCGCCGTCGCAGGCGACCGCCGAGGGCAGCCGCGAGGTGCCGGGCACGGGCAGGAAGGCGATCTCGCCCGCTCCCCCGGAGGCGCCCCTGCGGAGCTTGCCGTCGAGCACGACCGCCGCGCCCACTCCGTGGCCGAGCCAGAGCAGGACGAAGGTGTCCTGGCCACGGGCCGCGCCGAGGCGCTGCTCCGCGAGCGCGGCGAGATTGGTCTCGTTCTCGACCAGGACGGTGGCGGGCAGCCGTTCCTGGAGCACGGCGACGAGCCTGCGGTGCCAGGCGGGCAGTCCGCTGGAGTCGCGGAGTTCGCCGGTGACCGGGTCGACCAGGCCCGGGGCGCCGATGCCCACGCTGTGCAGCGGGACGGAGCCCGCCTGCCCGGCCGTACGCTCCAGCAGCGCCACGGCCCGCTCGACGGCGGCTTCCGTGGCGGTGTCGCTGCCGATGGGCAGGACCGCCTCGGTGAGGGTCTCGCCGAGCAGATCGGCGACCACGACGGAGACGCTGTGGGTCCGTACGTCGAGAGCCGCGAGATGGGCACGGTCCGCGACGATCCCGTACAGCCGCGCGTTCGGGCCGCGCCGCCGGTCGCCCGTCTCGCCGACCACCCTGACCAGTCCCGAGTCCTGGAGCCGCTCCACCAGATCGGCGACGGTGGGCCGGGAGAGCCCGGTCAGCGTCTTCAGCTGTCCCGCCGTCAGCGGGCCTTCCTGCTGGAGCAGTCGCAGGGCGAGCCGGTCGTTGATGGCTCTGGCGGTGCTCGGAGACGCGGCCATACCGGAATCCTTCCAGATCGCCGGGGCCGCCCAAGCGTGCCCAGCTCATTAAGGCCTATTTATCAGGCAGGGTTCCTGATAATTTACTCCGGCACCGACGAAGGTGCGTCACCGGGTGCTCGGTGAACGGGCACCCCCAGGGGAGGAACAGGACGCTGATGTCGGCTGAAGTGGTCTACGACAAAGAGAGGTTGCGGCGGGCCAGATTCGCCGTCGCCGCTGTCTTCTGCGTACACGGAGCCGTCACCGGCAGCTTCGCCACCCGTATCCCGTGGATCCAGGATCACGCCGGGATCAGCGCGGGACAGCTCGGGCTCGCGCTCGCCTTCCCCGCGATCGGTGCGTCCGTCGCGATGCCGCTGGCGAGCGGGATCAGCCACCGCTTCGGCTCGCGCAACGCGCTGCGTGCCCTGCTCGCCCTCTGGACGCTCGCGCTGACCCTGCCGTCCCTGGCGCCGAATCTCGTCACGCTGTGCGCGGCCCTGTTCGTGTACGGCGCCGCCTCGGGCCTGTCGGACGTGGTGATGAACGCCCTCGGGGTGGAGGTCGAGAACCGGCTCGACAAGTCGATCATGTCGAGTCTGCACGGTATGTGGAGCACGGGTGCGCTGATCGGCTCCGCGGCCGGCACCCTCGCGGCCCATCTGGGCAGTGACGCCCGGCTGCATCATCTGCTCGCCGCCACCGTGCTCACGGTGCTGGGCCTGCTGGTCTGCCAGGGCGTACTCGACCTGCGCAGCGCACCCGAGGAGGACCCGCCGCCGCGGTTCGCGCTGCCGCCGAAGTCCGCGCTGCTGATCGGCGCGATCGGGTTCTGCGCGGTCTTCGCGGAGGGCGCGAGCCTCGACTGGTCGGCGGTCTATCTCCGGGACGTGCTGGACACCTCACCGGGCGTCGCGGCGGCGTCGACCACGGCCTTCGCGCTCACCATGGCGGTGGCGCGGCTCGCGGGCGACCGGGTGATCGACCGGTTCGGCGCGGTACGGACCGTACGGACGGGCGGCGCGCTGGCCGTGGTGGGCGGCCTCCTGGTGGTCACCGCGCCGCAACCGGTGGTCGCCATGGGCGGGTTCGCGTTCCTCGGGCTCGGCGTGGCCGTGGTCGTACCGCTCGCCTTCGCGGCGGCGGGCCGCGCGGGGCCCAACCCGAGCCAGGCCATCGCGGGTGTCGCCACCATCACCTACACCTCGGGGCTGATCGCGCCCTCGGCGATCGGCGCGGTCGCGGACGCGACATCGCTCGTGGTCTCGTTCGGTCTGGTGACGCTGCTCGCCTGCGGCCTGATGGTGGGCGCGGGGGTGCTCCGCACGGGCGACCGCCGGACCGTGCCGGCCGCCGCCGACCCCACCACCGAGCCCGCACCGGCCCCGGCACCCGAGGCGTGAGCCCCGGGTGCCCCTACGTCCCGGGCGCGGTCTCTCCGATGGGCGAATGACGAGGGACACGGCAAGCGCCCGGAGGCGAACCGAGCGCCCCCGACAAGGAGGGGCTCAGCCCGCGATGGAGTCCAGTTGTTCCGCGGCGGGCCGCAGCGCCCAGAGGTCACCCCCCGGCGGAGTCTCCAGGCGCGGGACCGCGGCGCGGGCCTTACGGTCCCCCGCGTCGGCCGCCGCGTGGACGATGTCGCTCGCCGCGAAGCGCTGGAACTCCAGCTCGGGGTGCGGCCAGGGGGCGGCGCCGGTCGCGGCCGGCAGCAGATAGTCGACCGCCTTGAACAGGCTCTGCCCCTGCGGGCCTTCGTAGGCCCAGAGGTTCACGCCGACCTTTTCCCCGATGGCCGCGAGGCGCGTGTAGGCGACCAGATCGAAGGTCGAGTAGTGCCAGCTGCGCGTACGCGCCAGTTCCTGCGGCTGGCTGCCGTCGCCCGCGATCTGCGGGTCGATGCGCTTCCTACGGGCGTCGAGGACGATCTTCCGCGCGAGACCCCGGTCGCCGGTGGCGAGCGCGAGACCGGCGACCTGCATGTCCATGAACGTGCCGTGGTTGTTCTCGGCGGCCGACTCCTCCTGCCCGAACGGCGAGTTGACCAGCCAGTCCAGGAACTCCTCGTTCCAGGTGCGCATCCCCGCGCGGTCGCCGCCGGTCCACCCCGGGGCGCCGGTGCCGAGGATCGCGAGGGCGTCGAGGACGCTGGTGTACTGCTGTAAGAACTCTCCTTAGGGGTACTTGTTTTCAGTATCGTTCCAACATGCCCATCGCACCTGAGTACCTGCACCTCGTCTATCCCGGCGAGGAGTTCTTCGCGTACCTGTATGGCCGGGCCAGCCACGACCCCACGAAGCGTGGGAACAGCGTGGACACCCAGCTCCAGGAAGGCCGCGGGCTGTGCGAGCAGTACGCGTGGCCGATCGTCGGGGTCTTCGACAAGGACGTGGACCGCTCGGCATCCCGCCACTCGAAGACCGTCAGGTCCGACTTTGAGTCCATGCTCGATGGCATCCGCGCCGGCAAGTGCCGCATCGTGGTGGCCTGGGAGGCGTCCCGCTACTACCGGGACTTGGAGGCGTACGTAAGGCTGCGCGCTGCCTGTCTCGAAGGGAACGTGCTGCTCTGCTACAACGGGCAGATCTTCGACCTGTCCAAGCGGGAGGACCGGAAGGCGACAGCGCGCGATGCCTTGGACGCCGAGGACGAAGGCGAAGGCATTCGGGACCGGAACCTCCGTACGCATCGCAGGCTCGCAGCCGAGGGTCGTCCCGTCAGCCGGATTCCGTGGGGCTACGCACGCCGCTACGACCCCAACACCGGAGACCTGATCGACCAGGTGCCGCACACTGTCCTCGGCCCATACGTTACCGAGCTGTTCGACCGGTTCGTCTCTGGGCAGACCACCTACCGCCTCGGAGCGTGGCTCGACGCGGAGGAAGACACGGCGCTGCCTGATGGCGTCAAATGGGACATCGACCGCGTCACCGTGGTGTTGCGGAACCGTGCCTACGCGGGGCTCCGGGTCCATCAGGGCAAGGTCGTGGGGAAGGCGTCGTGGCCAGCGCTGGTGAAGGACGAAGTGTTCAACCAGGCACAGGTCATTCTGGATGACCCGAGCCGCCAGACAACGCGCGATACGAGCGTGAAGCACGTGTATTCCCATGTCACGTACTGCGGCGAGCACGGCGACGATTTGCCATTCCTGAAGGTGGGAAAAGCCAGCTACGGACGGAAGTACCACTGCTCGGATTCCCCTCACGCGTCGATCCGCAAGGAGTGGTTCGAGGCGTACATGGAAGAGGCGATTCTCCAGTGGCTAAGTTCCCCTCAGGCCGCCGCCGCTTTCCAGGCGGACGGGCAGGACGAGAAGTTGAAGACCGCGAAGGTGCTGGTAGCGCGGCTGAAGAAGCAACTGGACGACGCGCGGGAGTTGGCCGGGGAATTCGATGAGGAGGGAAACCCGCAGCTGACTGCCGCGTCCCTGGCGTCCTTGGAGCGCGGCCTCACGCCGAAAATCAAGAAGGCGGAAGAAAAGGTGCGGTCTCTCTCCCCCACCCTGCCGCCAGCAGTAGCCACGCTTATCGGCGCCCCGGACGTGCAGGCGGTGTGGGATGACCTCGTGCTGGAGCAGAAGCGCACGGTGATCCGATCGATCGTCACCGTGCGCCTGCATAAGGCTCACGCCAAGGGGATCAAGCGGATCGAGCCTGGCCGCATCACGCTCAGTTTCGTGGGCGAGCCGGGTTTCAAGGCTGGCTGACTCCGCGGTCGCGGTCGCAGGCTGCCTCTTCGCGGGCGCGGGCGGCGTGGCTGGGGAAACCGATGACCTTGCCGTGCCCTGCCGGCCGGTCTTCGAAGAGCCCGGCGTTGATCATACGGAACGCGGTCTCCAGGCTTTCGCAGGCCATCTTGGCTCGTTCTTCTTCGAGTTGGGCGCGCATCGCCTGGCGCTCGGTCTGCAACCGGGCTTCTATTCGTGCCCACTCCGCGGCCGCGTCACGCTGGATCCGACTGCGCTCGACCTCCAGGGCGGCTTGCGAGGCAACGCTGCGGCTGCGCTCAGTGTCTGCTTCGCGTTGTGCGTCAGCCAGGCGCTGGCGCTCCTCGCGTGTGTCCGTGGTCCAACTCCGAATGGCCACAAGGGCGATGAGGGTGAGCGCGGTCATAGTGAGGCAGGCTCCCCCGAGACTCCGGGAAAGTTCGTTTTGAGCCACTCCGTAGAGGACTACGGCCATCCCCAGGGCCATAACTACAGCTGCTGCTATGGCGGTTGCTCGTGTGCCGGCCGTGAGATCCATCGCGTACCCCCGCTACATCTGTGCCGCCGTGCCCCCATCGTCGTCAGCGTGGCCAGCAGCGTCCTCGCCTTGTAGACGCTTGAGTCGCTCAATGGTCGCAGTGAGCATCTCGCGCCCGATGGGGTCCGTGATGCCCCACTGGTCCGCTGCCTCTGATGGGGTGATAGGCCGCGAGCCTACCTGTGACCGTCCGGTTTCGGACAGTGCAGTCAGGGAATCGGCCGGAATGCCCATCTCCACGAGCAGGTCGCGCAAGGGGATGCCGAGCTTATCCGCGATCGCGGGGAAGAACTTCGGCTCGGGGATGGACTGTCCTTTGAGCATGCGGGAGACGCTGCTGGGGGACATGCCGGTGTCATCAGCCAGGCGCTGTTGAGAACCGTGGCCTGTGTAGCCGGAGCGCTCGGCCGCGGGTACGACGAGCGCCGCGAACTTTTGCGCTCGCTGGGCTGTGGGGGAATCGGTCATGTCCGCAAACTTTAGCTCCCTAGGTAGGGAGTAGCCAGAAAATCCCTCCCCCGCAAGAGTGGCTATCAGGCCACCCACCTGCGTAGATACTGCTCAGAGCGCAACTCGAACACACGTACGACAGTAAATTCACCCCTCCCTCACAAGCAAGCTCCCTTGCTCGGGAGGGATTTTCATGCCAGAGTCTCCCTCGTGAGCAAGGAACCCCCTGCTACCAGCAACGGGAGGAGTGAGTACATGTTCCGCCTGAACGTCAGCAAGCTGCTGGAGAAGACCCTCAGCCTCGGCGACAGCACCGGGTACGCCATCTCCCGCCGTACCGGAATCAGCGAATCCTCCGCATACCGGATCCTCGCGGGCGAGGCACAGCCTGACCTGAACACGGCCATGCGTCTCGCCGAGGCATATGACTTCGACCTCCGCAAGGTCATGAAGCGGATCGAGATCGAAAGCGTCGCAGCGTGACGCGCGAGGAGCGCCAGCGCCTGCTTGGTGACGACGTGATCGCTCAGATTCACGCCCGGGTCGCGGAGGCTCCGGCCCCGACGGCGGATGTGATCGCGGATCTGCGCCGGATTTTGACCCGGCCGGCTGGCCGTTCGGCCGTGGCTGCGGCGCCTGTTCAGCGCGCGGCCTGATCCCCACATGTAAGCGGGGCCGCCCGGACCGGGCCAGGTCCAGGAAGCCCCTTCGGCACACCTCAACCACTGAAAGAAGAGGTCACCGTGACAACAGAGATTACTGCTCCCGTCAGCGCCTTCCGGGCGCGGCAGGAGTTGAGGCGGCGGAACGAGTCCGCTGTTGAGATCACAGCTGCTGACCACAACTTGCCGACGGCCCGTATGGAGGCCCGGCACGACGCGGTTCGCATTGTCAGCCCGGAGATCGATGTCCTCGCGGCGTGGCTGGACGAGATGGGTGGCACCGTCTCCCGTCTGCCGGTCGGGGATTTGGTGCTGTGGACGCTGCGGACGCAGACGGAGCCGTGGGATGACGGGTCGCGGGCTGTGGTGCTGGTGTCGGTGCTGTTGCTGGATGACGAGTCGGTCATGCCTGAGATCGTTGCGGCGGTGGCGGCATGACGCTCATCGTCCGAGTCCGGTTGGACTCCAAGCAGACGCAGGTGTATGTCGAGATCCCCGACGTGGCCCGCGCCTCGTATCTCCTGCACGCCGACTTGTACGGCCAGCTCCGTGACAAGGAGTGGGGTCACGTCTTGAACGTGGCGCACGCCGAGAGTGCGGGGTGGGTCTCCGACTCAGCGTCGATGGCGGCGAGGAAGGCAGTTCGGGACTGGCTGGCGGTCGATGAGAACGGGGACGAGTTGCAGGCCGCTTGGGAGGCGGACCGGGCTCGTCGGGATCCGGTGTCGCGGAAGCTTTTGAAGGATCGGGAGCGGCTGACCGAGGAGAACGCTGGGCTGCGGGCCCTGCTGAACGCGGAGCCCGCAGAGCTGACGGCTGAGCAGGTTGATGCGCTGGCCGCCGCTGGGAACCGTGCGGTGAACGATGCGAGCCACGAGGACCTGTGCGCGTGTGATGCGTGGCCGGAGAAGTGCCTGTCGTCCGGTCGGTACTTCCAGGGCTATTGGGACACCGGTGTGTTGGATACGGCGATGCCTGCGGTCATCAGCCTGTGGGAGGTCATGCGCAACGGCCGTGACGCGGCGAAGGTGACCGAGCTGCGGGCCGAGTTGGTCGGGCTGCGTGCGGTGGTGGCTGATGCTGCGGTGGGGAATGTGGCGGCGGCGGCTGAGGTGCGGAAGCTGCGGACCCGGGTCGCCGAGTTGGAGGCCGAGCGGTCCGAGCTGAACCGCATGCTCCGCACGGTCAACGCGAGGGCGGCTGACGCCTTCACCCAGGTGGCCGAGCTGAAGGCCGCTCCTCTGTACCTCGCCGAGTTCGACGGTATGGCCCCGGAGTTGCACCGCACGCTCGACGGAGCGAAGGAGTACATCGCCGACGGCGCGAGTGCCGATGGGCATCCCTGGGAGCTGTTTCAGGAAGAGGACGGCTCGTTCCAGATGGTGCTGACGGATCCGGATACGGACCGGCCCAGGTGGGAGGGTCCGGGGCGGATCACGCCGCTGCGTCCTGTGGCGCCCGGCCCGGTCGCCGTGGCGGATGGGATCGCGCCGACGCAGGCCCCCCGCGAGAACGAGGCCGCCGCCCCCGATCCCCTCGCGTACGGCCCGAGTGGCTATCGCTGCGGTTGCGGTAAGAACGCCCACTCGAACCTCGTCCCGTGCCAGGACGAGGCGGTCGAGGCGCCGCATCCGGGTCCGTGCCGGTGGCCGTCGTCGCCGGACTGCGTGTGCGGTCCGAACGGCGGACCCCGCCCGCTGGATGCGCTGCGCTCCGCGTTCGACCAGGGCGAGCCGTGCGACGCCGACGGTAACCCGCTCCCCCCGGGTGGTGGGTCGTGATGTACGGCCCCTGGCTGATCGCCGCCGCCGCTGCCACCGCCTGGGGCCTGGGCTGGGCCGTCGTCCGCGTGGCTCTTGAGGGCCGTGAACACCCGATTGCTCGTCTGCTGAGCCGCCCGACTGGAGGCCACCGTGCCCGCTGACCTGAACCCGAGCGCGAAGCCGCCGCTGTCCGTCCGGCTCCGCTCCGACTGGCTGCGCGGCATTCTCCGCGCCGACCTCATCCGCCACGACACCCTGCTCGGTCTCGTCGCTCACTGGTCCGACGACGACGCCAAGCACGACGTGCTGCTCCAGCTCGACGCGCTTGCTGACGCCATGTCCGGCCCGCGTGAGGGCGAGTTGGACGCGCTGGTGGAGCGGGTGGAGGACGCGGCGGCGCTGGACACCGCCGAGATCGAGATCGGTCTGAGTGATGCGCTGCGGCTGCGGGATGAGCTGGACGCGGTGATCGCCTCGCTGTCCCGGTTCAACCCGCAGCGGGTCCGGCCGGTGGTTGTGCCGTCGCAGCGTGAGCGGAGGACAGCATGAGCGCCCGCGAAACGCTGCACTCGGATCTCCTCACCACCCCCACGGCCGCCGCCCTGCCGCACCCCGAGGGGTGGGCCAGTATCCGGATCGAGCGGTACCGCGACGAGGTCCGCGCTGAGGTGCTGGCCGAAGCGAAGGCCGAGATCGTGGCGTGGCTCGTCAAGAAGGCCCACGAGAGGACCGACATCGGAGTTCTGGCGTCCAAGGTCGACCGGGGCGCCGTCCGTATCTTCCTCGGGACAGGCCACTTCCAGGACGCCAGGGACGCTCACCGCGCCGAGGTGCTGCGCGAGGCCACCGACATGCTCACCCGAGTCGGGCACCCCGCCGCCGCGCTGATCCTCCGCTACGCCGACGAGCCCGGAGAGAAGGCCAGCACCAGCGCGGTGCCGACGGCCACTCCCCAGCCCGATCCCGCGAACCAGTGGACCCCCGAAGAGCGGCAGCACCGCCTCCTCATCGAAATCCACACCCGGTCAGGCCGCTGGCGCACCGCCCGCGTCGAACAGCTCTACCAGAGCTGGGGCGTCCACTACCCCCGCAGCCGCGCCCGCAAAGACCTCAAAGCCTTGGCCACCACCGGCCACCTCACCGTCCACGGCCCGGATGACGGCCGCTTCTACACGCCCAACACCCGGAAGGACGGCCAGCGATGACCGAACCCAAGCCCACCGCGCCGACCATCCCTGCACACACCGCCGCACACGTCCTCTGGCACGAGAACCGGGGCGGATACCCCGCCGGGACCTTCATCACCAAGCTGCTGGAGACCTGGTCCTCGGCCGACGACGAGAACGCCGCCCGGCTCGCGGCGGGTTGGCCCGACTACGCCGCCGCCATGGCCCTGTTCAACCAGCGCGACGGCATCGATCGGCTCCTCGCGATCGCTGCGGGTGGCGATGCCGCGTGACGAACACCGTGCTGGCCGGGGCGACCACCGCCCCGGCCGCCGGCCGCCGCCGCAAGGCCGCACCGGCACCCACCGGACCCGACCGCATCCCCAAGCCCTCCCAGGGCTGGTACCGCGACAAGGCCACCGGCGACAAGCTCCGCCGCGTCACGACGATCCTGTCCCAGGGCTCCACCAAGGGCGACGTCCTCGCCCTCTGGGCCGCGAACCTCGTCGCCGAGACCGCGCTCAACAACCTGCCCGCCCTCGTCTCCGCGTCCCTGCGGACCGAGCAGCGCACCGAGATGTACGACTGGCTGCGCCGCGCCCCGCTCCGTAAGAAGGACGAACGCGCCGACATCGGCAGCGCCGTTCACTCCATCATCGAAGCGCATGTCCTCGGCCAGCCCATCCCGGCCGAGCTGACAGACGACCCCGAGATGGTCCCGTACCTCGACAACTTCCTTCGCTTCGTCGAGGAGTGGCAGGTCACCTTCGAGGCGTCCGAGATGGTCGTCGGCAACCGAACAGCCGGGTACGCCGGCACGCTCGACTACCTGCTCCGCTCGCCGCTGATCGCCGCTGAGTTCAACGTCCCGGCGAGCACGGTCCTGATGGGCGACACGAAGACCGGCGGTGAGCTGGACGTCAAGGGCGTCTACCCCGAGGCCGCGTTGCAGATGTCCGCGTACCGCCGGGCCGAAGTGGCCTGGCTCCGCGACGGGTCGACCGTGCCGATGCCCGCGACCCACTCGACCGGGGTGGTGCTGCACCTGCGGCCGGAGGGCTACCGGCTGATCCCCGTGGCGTGCGGCGACGACGTGTTCGCCGCGTTCCGGATCGTGCAGCAGGCCGCAGCGTGGGTGTCCGGCCTATCGAAGACCGTCGTTCATCCCGCCCTCACCCTCCCGACCACGAACAGCGAAGAGAGGGCTGCCTGATGCCCATCATCGACCTCCAGCGCCGCATGCGTCAGCTCGGCGAGATCCGCATCGGCCACGTCGTGCCGACGGGCAAGACCCGCCGCGACGGTAAGCCCGGCACCCGCCCGGCCAAGCTCAACGAGTTCCGCTTCACGTCGCCCTCACGGGAGATCCTCACCAGCGTCGCCGAGTTGTACGGCGGTGAGGTCAAGCCCTGGACCCCAGCCAACGGCGGCCCCACCGAGTTCGAGGTGTACTCCACCACCAACCGGCTGCCTGTCCTCATCCCCCCGCGCGACGCCGTATCCCAGTGGTACGAGCTGTACGCCGGATCGAAGTGCCAGCGCCGATGCGACGGCGTCACCGAGCACAAGCGGGACCGGCCGTGCATGTGCGACCCGGACAACCGCGAGTGCTCGATCACCACCCGCGTCAACGTCATGCTCCGCGATGTCCCCGCGCTCGGGCAGTGGCTCCTCGTCAGCAAGGGGTTCTACGCCGCGGTGACCCTTCCCCCAGCTGCTGAGCTGCTGGCGCAGGCCGGCGGATACGTCGCCGGGTGGCTCGGCATGGAAGAGAAGCTCGTCCAGCGTGAGCAGGGCCCAGCCCGGTTCATGGTCCCCACCCTGGACGTAGAGATCACCCCGGCCGCGCTGATGGCCGGACAGATCACCGGCGCCCCGGCGGTCGCCCAGGGCCCGGAGCGCGTCGCGATCACCGGCGGGCGCCCGGACTATGCGGCGCTCGCCGCCGTGGCCAAGACCCCGACGGAGGTCGGCGCCCTGTGGAAGCAGGCCGTCGATGCCAAGCACATGGACGACGCGCTCGCCGCCACGCTCAAGGCCCGCGGTGAAGCCCTGCGGGCCGAGGAAGTCTCGGACGCCGCCGGGGAATCCGGCTGGAAGGACGAGCCGCATCAGGACGGCCCGGTCCCCGACGAGGACGGAGCGGTGGAGGCCGAGGTCGTCGAGGACGACGACACCGAGGGCCTGTGGTTCCAGATCATCGCCGCCGCCGGACCCCTCGGCCTCACCACCGACCAGGTCGAGCAGCGCTTCGCCGAGGCCAACGGCGGACTCCACCCCTCCACCGCCAGCTCCGCACTACTGCGCGCCTTCCTCACCGCTCTGAAGGGAGCCCGCGCATGAGCCGCACTCCCCGCATCATCCCCACGGGCGAGCGCCACGGCCGCCTCGTCGTCACCATTCAGCGCAACGCTGGTGAGCGCTACGTCCAATGCCTCTGCGACTGCGGGCAGCCACATGCGGTCCCACTGAGCGAGTGGGGCAAGACGAGGTCCTGCGGATGCTTCCGCCGCGAGGAGACCATCCGGCGCAACACCAAGCACGGCTACAGCGGCACGTCGATCTACATGACGTGGGGCGACATGATCAACCGCTGCACCAATGCCACCCATAAGCGCTGGGCTGACTACGGCGGCCGTGGCATCACAGTCTGCGAGCGCTGGCGAAAGTTCGAAAACTTCCTCGCCGACATGGGCGACCGGCCCGAGGGCCTGACCCTCGACCGCATCGACAACGACGGTCCGTACACCACCGACAACTGCCGCTGGGCCACCGCTGTCGAGCAGCGCCACAACCGTCGTGACTCCCGGAGGTACGCAGCATGAGCTGGCACACCAGCCGCATGTGCGGCTTCGACATCGAGAGTTCCGGGGTCAACCCCGAGACCGCCCGCATCGTCACCGCGTGCATCGTCCAGTGCGGCGGGGGCGCCCCGGTCGACTCCGCGACGTGGCTGTCCGACGTGGACGGCGAGGAGATCCCCACGGGCGCCTCCGCCATCCACGGCGTCACCACCGACCGGGCTCGCGCCGAGGGCGCGCCGCTCCGCGAGGTCGTCGCCGAGCTGCTCGCCGGGCTCGGCCAGGCGGTCGCCGCGGGCCTGCCGATCGTCGCGATGAACGCCCGCTACGACCTGACCCTGTTGAACCGCGAGGCCGAGCGGTACGGCCTCGACCCGCTGCCCGCCGGGCCCGTGATCGATCCGTTCGTCATCGACAAGGCCGTCGACAAGTACCGGCGCGGATCCCGCAAGCTCACTGCCCTGTGCGAGCACTACGCAGTACCGATCGGTGACGCGCACCAGGCCGACGCCGACGCAATCGCCGCGTGCCGCGTCGCCTGGCGGCAAGGAACCCGGTACGAGCGGCTGGCTGGCATGTCGCTGACCGAGCTGCACACCGCGCAGATCGGGTGGGCAGCCGCGCAGGCCGCCTCACTTCAGGAGTACTTCCGCAAGAAGGACCCGGCCGCGGTCGTCGAGGGCGCGTGGCCGCTCATCCCCCGCCAGCAGGACGGTGAGCG
The DNA here is from genome assembly GCF_044766385.1 of Streptomyces sp. NPDC102274. Lineage (NCBI taxonomy): Bacteria > Bacillati > Actinomycetota > Actinomycetes > Kitasatosporales > Streptomycetaceae > Streptomyces > Streptomyces sp. NPDC102274. Next base: position 83,617 of record NZ_JBIWLW010000009.1, read on the forward strand.
CTGATGCCCTGGATCTCCCGCACCCGCCTGGCCGACATGCGCGCCCGCATCGAGCAACTCGCCGAGCAACGCGACGAAGCACGTACAGACGCACGCCGGGCGTTCGGCGCTTCCGCTCGTCTCGCCGGCGGAACTCTCGAACTCGACGAGCAGGTAGCCGACCTGCGATCGCGGCTCACCGCCGCACAGCAGGACCTCACGGCCGAGAAGCGCCGCGCGGACCGCCTCCAGCAGCGCCTGGACGACGCGGTCGGCATCAACGGGCCGGCCGTCGACTCCGGCGCCATGTGGCAGCAACGCCGCGCCGACAAGCCCATCACCGTCAAGGGAGAGCAGCGATGACCGCTCTCATCGATCTCACCGCCGCGCCCGCAGCCTCCGTCCCGGCCCCCGTGGCCGGGGCGGGGGCCACCCCCCGGCCCCTCGTCATCGCTCTCGACGCAGCCACGATCACCACCGGCATCGCAGGCGAAGGCTGGACCGACCACGTCCACGCCAAGGGCAGGGACCTCCACAGCCGCTTCGCTCAGCAACTCGACGGCTGCGCCTCCTTCTACCGCAACGCCGAGTTCGTCGTCATCGAGGGCCCCGCGTTCTCCAAGAACAACCAGGGCGCCGACGCCCTCGCCGCAATGCGGTGGATGCTCCGTCAGGACCTGTGGAAGCGCGGCATCCCCTACGCCGTGATCAACCCCCAGTCCCGCAACGTCTACGCCACCGGCAAGCTCCGCCCGGCCGCCGACCGCCCGGCGAAGGAGCGGTCCGACGTCGCCAAGGGCATGGTCCGTGACGCGGTCCACCAGCGCTACGGACTCCTGACCGAGGGCAAGCACCGGTACGACGAGTCCGACGCGTACATCCTGCTCGCGCTCGGGCTCCATTCACTCGGCCACGTGCTCGCTGACGTGCCGGAGGCGTGGTCGAAGCAGGCGCTGCGCGGAGTCGAGTGGCACAACCTTCCGGCGGTGGCTCGGTGAAGATCCGCGCCGACATCGCCGAACTCCTCCACGCCGGGCTGTCCGACCGGGCGATCTCCCGGCAACTCCAACTCCGCACCAGCCGCATACGGGCCGCACGCGAGATCCTCGGGCTTCCTCCGCACCGGCCCGGCCCGACACCGGCAGCCACCCCCGAAGACCTGTTCTGGCGCCGCGCTGTTCCGACCGACGACGGACACCTTCTGTGGCCCGGGGCTACTCAGGGAAGCGGGGCACGCATCCGCCACGGCCAAGAGCGGTACTCGCCGTACCGGATCGCGTTCCGCCTCCGGTACGGCCGAGAGCCCGTCGGCAAGGTCACGTCGGGCTGCACCCACGCAGGCTGTGTCGCCCCGGACCACGTCGAGGACCGGCCGATGCGCGAGCAATACGCCGCGATCTTCGGGGGTGCCCAGTGATCTTCCGACACGACAGCGATGTCGACTTCACCGACCTGTTCTGCGGGCTCGGCGGATTCGGACGCGGCCTCAGCGAGGCCGGCATGCGCCTGCGCCTGGCCATGAACCACAACCGCGTCCAGGTCGACGCGCACCGTGCCAACCACCCGCACGCCGACCACCTAACCGAGGACATCAACGCCTTCGACAAGCGGTCGCTCCCCCGAACCCGCGTCCTTTCGGGCTCTCCAATCTGCACCGAGATCGCCCCGGCCGGGGGGCGGAAGCGAACGTACGGGCAGATGTGCATCATCGGCCCGGACGGCGAGAAGGTCCGCGTCGACGAGTACGGCAACCCGATCCAGCCCGGCTTCGAGCGGACCAGAGCGACCGCGCTCGACATCATCGCCGCGACCGAGGTCCACCGGTACGACGCGGTCATCTGCGAAAACGTCCCGGAGTTCTTCATCGACTGGGAGCTGTTCGACTGGTGGCTCGGCGGCTTCAAGATTCTCCGCTACAACCACCAGATCGTGTGTGCTTCCAGCGCGCACCTCGGTGGCGAAGACAACGAGTTGGCTCCTCAGCACCGCAACCGTGGCTACGTCGTCTTCACCCGTGAGGGCATCCCACTGCCTGACCTGGAGGTCCGGCCTGACGCGCTCTGCCCGGAGTGCGGGCCCGTGCAGGCACGGCAAGTGTGGCGCAACCCGCGCCGCCGCAAGATGGGCAGCTGGGGCGTCCAGTACGACTATCGCTGCCCCAACCGCCAGTGCGGGCACCTCATCCTCGACCCGACCGTACGGCCCATCGCTGATGTCATCGACTGGTCGCTGGAGGGCACGCGTATCGGGGACGGGCGTCCCGACCGGAAGCGGTTCACCCCGTACGCCGCGTCGACTCGGGCCCGCGTCGCGGCCGGCCTCGACCGGTTCGGGTACGCGCCGCACGTAACGATGCTCCGACGCAACACCACGGCGGTCGCTGCCGCGGGGCCCGTACCGGCGGTCTCGGCGCAGGGCAGGCATCACGCGCTCATCGTGCCCAACGGCCGCAAGGGCGCGGTGCGTACGACGGCGGAACCGCTCACGACCATCGCGTGCAAGCCGCACCACAGCCTGGTCCGCCCGGCGCCGGAGGTCGACGACTGCACACTGCGGATGCTGAACCCGCGCGAGTTGGCGAGCGCGCAGCGGTTCCCGGCGGATTACATCCTGCCAGCCGCCAGTCAGGAGCAGCAGATCCTCGGCATCGGCAACGCGGTGTCGGTCAACGCGGCTCGGTGGATCGGCGAGCGCGTCATGGCGGTGCTGTCATGACGAACCGGGCCTGGCAGGACGCCGCCGCCTGCCTCAATCACGTCCAGGTGTTCTTCCCCCACAAGGACAACGAAGCCGACACCACCGCCGCCAAGAAGATCTGCGGCATCTGCCCCGTACGGCAAGCCTGCCTCGAAGCCGCCATGACCGAAGAACGCGCAGGCGAACACATCATCCGCGCCGGCATCCGAGGCGGCCTCACCCCGCGGCAACGCGCGGCACTCTCCCGCCGCCTCCGCCGCCGGGCCGCAGCGAAGGGGTCGGCGTGAGCACCCGCCGGCCGCGCCCGCAGCCACCGCCTGGCGGACTCCTCGACTGGCGAGACCAGACGCACTGGTCCTGGACCCCGAAGCCGTGCCGGTACTGCGGCCGCGACACGAACCTCCGCGACTCCCGCCGCAGCCCGGCGCACAAGACGTGCGCGGAAGCCGCCCTCCAGCAGCAGGCCGACGAAGCCGCCGACGCCTACCAGAACGGACAACTCTGATGGACCACGACCAGCTTTACCCGCTCGTCATGACCACCATCGGCCACGCCCTCGACGGCAACTCCACAGCCGCCGCCAGCTCGCTGATGGAAATCGGCCAGGCAGTCGACGAGAACGCAATGTACGGCGTCTGCTGCGCGTTCGCCGAGGTCGGCAAAGCCGCGCTGAAGAAGTCCTACGGCGACCAAGCCCCCGACCTCAACCGTGGCGACATGTGGGCCATGGCCACGCTCAAGCCGGAAGAAGCACGCCCGGCGGACGTATTCGCTACCCGCTTCATCGTCGCGTACGCCAACGACGACCGGGACGCCACGCTCGCCCTGTTCCAGTCCGCGCTGGACGCCAGCGACGACGAGTACGTCAGCTCCACGGCCGCTCTCCTCGCCACCGCAGCCGGGCTCGCTCGCCTCGCCTTGGACCAGGCCGCCTCCTGACCCACCCCGCAGCACCGTCCGGGGCGGCCGGCCCCGAGCCCCGCCCCGGACGAGACACCGCACCACCCCGCACTCGTGAAGGAAGACGCACATGCCCTGGGTCCGCCTGGACGACAGATTCCCCTCGCACCGGAAGGTCGCGTTGCTGTCGGATCGCGCGTTCCGGCTATACGTCTCCGCCCTCTGCTGGTCCTCCGAGAACCTCACCGAAGGCAAGCTCACCGACCGCGAATTGACGCTCGTGGCACGCGTACGCGACATGAAAAAGACGGCCAAAGAACTTGAAGACGCTCGGCTGTGGGACCGGGTTGAAGACGGCTGGATGATTCACGACTTCCTTGAATACAACCCCGACCGCGCGAAGGTGAAAGCCGACCGCGAAGCCAACGCCGCACGTCAACAGGCATACAGGGAGCGGAAGAAGGCCGAGCAGGACGCGAAGCGGAACGCCGACAAGATCGAAAGTAACGGCGTTACTAACGCATCACGTAACGCGTCGCGTAACGGGGGGAGTAACGACACCCCGTCCCCGTCCCCGTCCCGTCCGGTTCCTCCTACGGAGGAACCTCCTCCCCCTCCCCCCTCCGTGAACACGCCTGGCACCGACGTAGCCACCGTCAGCGGAAGAGGAGAAGTCCAACCCCTCATCGAAGCCATGGCCGCCCGCCAGATGAACGTCTCCTGGACCTTCAGCGGCCCGGAATGGATCGACCTCCGCGACGCCATACGCCGCGTCGGCGTACCCGCCCTCGTCGACCACGCCGCCCGCGCCTGGACCGCCGCGAAAACCACCCCCTACAGCGCCCGCTACTTCCTCACCGGCTGGACCGGCCTCCAAGACGCGCCCGCCTACACCGGCCCCCGCGCGGTCGGCCCGCCGTCGCCTGCCTCCGAGTACCTCGCCGACATGGCCAACATCGCCGCCGAACTCCGCGCCGCCGAAGACGCCGAAGAGAGGAACGCCCAGTGAAACCCTCCGAACTCCCCCAGCTCCTCGCCGAAATCGCCCTCGCCGACCCCCGCGTCCGCCGCACCGACGAGATCGAACGCCGCGCCCAGATCCTCATGTGGGCCGGCATCCTCACCGACGTCCCCTACGACTACGCCGTCCGCGCCGTCCAAAAGCACTACGCCAAATCGACGTGGCCGATCCTCCCCGCCGACATCGCCACCAAGTGGGCCGCCACCGTCCGCGACCGCATGCTCCGCGACGTCGACCCCACCCCACCCGTCGACCCCGACAACGCCACCGCCTACCGGCACGCACTCGCCGCCCACCGCCGCGCCGTCATCACCGGCCAGCAACCCGTCATCGAACACCAAGCGCTCACCACTGGCCCCGAAGCCGCTGAAGTCGAAGCCCGCATGGCCAAGTTGGGCGACTACCTGACCACCGAAGCCCGCGACGCGCTCGCCGCATACCGCCCGGCCGCAGCCGCCCGTGCCTCCGCGATCCGCGCCGGACAGCCCGACGCACTCGCCGTCGCCTGCCCGGTCGAAACCTGCCGCGCGTACGCCGGACGCCCCTGCACCCGCCCCGGCCGCGGCGGCACCCGCCACACCCTCACCGAGGGAGCTCACCCCTCCCGCACGGAAGCCGCCACGGCGAAGGCGAGAACAGCCGCATGACCCACCGGTGCCCGCCCAACTGCCACCGGTGCCCCGACCTCGACGACGACGTCATGCCCGCCTGCATGGGCACCGCCTCCAACCAGAGCCCCAACACCCTCCAACTCCTCACCTGGTGCACCTGCTCCGCCAACCAGTCACTGCCCACCGAGGACAACACCAACGCCCGCATCGCCGCCCTCGAAGCACGCATCACCGAACTGGAGGCCCGCCTGTGAACCACATCCCCCAGGCCGCCGTCGCCACCATCGCCGCCGCCCTCGACGACTACCGCACCACCACCCCCACCGACCAGCAGACACCCGAAGACGCCGCCCGACACATCAGCGAGTACCTCCTCTCCACCGGCTGGGGACTCCACATCACCGACGAACCAGCCGCCGCCTGACCGGCCAACCGTCCGCCGGGCCAACTGCTGCGCCCCACCTACGCCAATCGTTAGCCAGCCTAAGGAACCCGACATGACCGGCCTGATCTTGAAGCCCCAGACGGAAGACACCCACTACGGCATCCCCGTCGTACACATCGGCGAGGACGGCGCAATGCTCGCTCTCGGCCATCACACCCCGCGCCGCGCCCTTGCCGCGTTCAACCGGCACGCCCGCGTCTTCGTCGGCCTGGCCAACCTCGCCGACGACCGGTCGGTCCGCGCCGCCGACTACATCCCGCTTATCAGCCAGCGGCACGGCATCTTCCGCAAGCCGGACCGGGCCAGCGAGTGGGAGGACCCGGACTGGGAGTGGGTCGTCGTGTGGTCCGTCCCCGAGCACCCCGACGCCCAGCCGATCACCGTCCTCGACATCTGAGCGCAGTACCCGACCTGAGGAGCCCGGCATGCCCGACATGCCCACCCGCATCCAACGCCGCCGCACCAAAGGCTGGCGCAAGCCCGAGAACTGCGTGATCGTCACCCGCCCGTCCCGCTTCGGAAACCCGTTCACGATCAGCGGCGCGCTGGAGAACGGCTACGGCGAGACACCCGAGGAAGCACGCGGGTACGCCTTCGAAGCCTTCCGGTCCTGGCTCAGGGGAAGCGAAACGTGGTGGATGGGCCCGCGGGCCGAGACGACCCGTAAGCGGCTCCTGGACGCGCTTCCGGAGCTCCGGGGCAAAGACCTCGCGTGCTACTGCCCTCTGCCTCCCGAGGGCAAGCCGGACTACTGCCACGCCGCTGTCCTGCTGGCCCTGGCCAACCCCACCCCGTGACCACCCGACCCGAGGAGACCCCGATGCCCGACCAGCCCGCCCGCCCCGCGATGACCATGCGCGAGATCCGTGAAGCCCTCGGACACGTCCAGCCTGGTACGCCGGAGCCCACCATCCAGCCGATCGGATACCTCGTGACCTGCCTCCCCGAAGGCCACGACGACCGGTGGACCTTCACCATCCAGGTCCGCTACAGCGGCCACGGCTTGTGGGCCGTCAAGCACGGCAGCCGCCACTACGGCACTGACGGCACTTGGTCCTACGAACCGGATCACGGCGAAGACGACGGCGCTGAGACCGCGTGGCTGGCGGCGCATCGCTTCGACCACGACACCGCGCTGAAGCTGGCGCGCGAACTGGCGCCGGCGCTGACGTACCGAGGCCATTCCGTCGCCGACGCCCTCGGCAACCCCACCCCGTGACACGCAGTACGCCCCGCCCGGGACTCAGCCGGCGCGCACACCTACCGCACCAACCCACCAGGAAGGCCCAACCATGACTTATCTCGATCGGCGGGAGTGGGCGATTGTGTCCCGCCGCGAGTACGACCACCTCCGCGACTGCTACCTGTCGCCGCTGTCCGGCATGCGCGACCTCGGCGCCGTTCTGGTGCGCGAGTGGGGTCACGACCCCGATGAGCACCCGGAGCTACTGGCGCAGCTCGAAGTCGAACTGTCCGCTGCCCACGTCGAGACTGCGGCCGACCTGATGCGCGAGCACGGGTTGCGGGACCTCCGCGTCGAGCCCTGTGCCGAGCAGCCCATCGCGCCGTGACCGACGCACGCATGGCGGGGCCCGTTCGACCCGGGCCCCGCCACCCCACCACCTCATCACACGAGAGGCCACACCACATGACCCAGCCCACCCAGCCCGAGACCGAGTACACGTACACCGACCCCACCGACGCCTTCGGCCACACCCTCACCGTCATCCCGCTCGACGCCAGCACCTACGACGGCACGATCCCCGTCGTCTCGCTGTCTATCCAGGTGCCGCCGGACGCTACGGATCCGGAGAACCCGATCGTCTACATCCCGATCGCCGATGTGGAGCGGGTGGTGGCCGCGATCCGTACCGCCGCCGACCGGGCCGAGGTGGTCGCCGGGGACGCGGAGCGGTGCGAAAGCCGCTCGATGCCGAACCAGCAACACGGGGTGGTGCACTGCGTGCTGACTGCTGGGCATGCCGGGCAGTGCCAGAGCGCCACGGAATACCCCTACGTGTCGTGGCCCAACCCGTCGGACGCCCGGCGCGCCCGGTACGCGGACCCGCTGTTCGAGATCATGCGGGAGCACGGCGGGTGGGACGGCGTGCGGTCGGAACTGGTTGACCGCGAGATGAACATGATGGTCGACGCAGTCATGGCCGTGGCGGACGAGGAGATCAGCGAGCGCACGTACAACGAGCGGACCGCGACCGTAGACATCGACGTCACTCTGCCCGGCGTCGAGGGGCCCCTACCGATGGAAATCCCGCTCAGCGAGGCGCACATCCTGCACCAGCTGCTCGGCGAGGCCATCGGCATCCGGCCGGCCCCAGTCCAGGAGTGCCAGACGTGCCGGGCGGGCTACACCTACGGGCAGCCGTGCTCTGCCTGCGAGTACCGGGCGCTGATGGCCGTCACCGTACAGCCGGGCCCGGTGTCCGAGGACGAGGCGCAGCAGTGAGCGCCGACCAGCTGGACCTGTCCGCCCTCCGCCCGCTCGCCGAGGTCATCGCCAAGACGGTACGCACCACGCCAATCCGCCTCGGTCCCGGCGGCGCCGACAACCTGATCTCCGACCTGACCATCGCTGTCGCGGTCTACATGGGCCGCGAAGTCATCCCTACTGCCACCCCGAAGGAGAACTGACCATGCCGTACCCGGAGCTCGCCGATGCGAAGACCGCGCTGGGCATTCCGACGATCGTCTGCATCTGCGGCAGCACCCGCTTTATGGCCGAGATGACCGAGGCCGACCTGCACGAGACTGCGGCCGGTCGGATCGTGGTCCGGCCGGGCGTCAACATGAAGGCCGAACACCCACTGTGGGCTGACCCGGTGGAGGCCGAGGCACTCAAGGTGCGGCTCGACGACCTGCACCGGGCGAAGATCCGGCTCGCGGACGAGGTCCTGGTCGCCGGGGACTACATCGGCACGTCCACCACGGCGGAGATCCGGTACGCGCGGTCGCTGGGCCTGCCGGTGCGGTTCACGCACCCCGAGGTCGACCCGGACGCCGAGCCGCGGCAGTGACCGGCATGTCGTCGGCGCCCCGGGGCGAGCACACGCCTCGCCCCGGGGCGGCCTGGGAGGCCGTGCTCGTGCGGGTCGAGACCGTGGTGGAGGACGGGCAGCCGGAACTCAAACCGAACCGGGCGGCACGACGGAGGGCCGCACGCACCCGAGAACGGCGCCAGACGGCCGTCTCCCGCGATAACAACCCGAGTGCGCCCCTCGCCCCCGCTCCAACCTGCCCACGAACGGGCGCCACAGAGCCGTACAGCCAATCCGACCGAAGGACCATCACATGACCAGCCCAGCAAACGAACTCCGCACCGCCGCAACACTCCTCAAGAAACGCCTGGCCGACCCCGCCCTCACTCCCGGCCCCTGGCTGTCCCACGACCATGGCGACCGGATCCTGTACGACGGCCCCGACACCGAGACCGCCCCGCCCATCTACGTGGTGGACGAGCCGATGAGCAACGGCGCCAACGCACAGTGGATCGAGACCATGCACCCCGGCGTCGGGGCCGCCCTCGCCGCCTGGCTGGACAGCGCCGCCGACGACGCCGAGCAGATCGGCCCCGACCACCACGCCCTCGCCGTGGCCCGGCAGATCAACGCGCGCACCCCATGACCGCCGCGCGCTGGATCGGCGCCGGCATCCCCCTGCTGCTCCTCACCATTGCGGCCACGCTCATCGCGATGCTCCACGCCGAACAGCAGCGGAACCGCCGGCGCCAGGCTCGCACTGCGGAGCAGCACTCCCGGCCCGCGTGCGGCTGCCCGCACCGGGCCGCACTCGACGAACTCGCCCGCTCCGGGCTGGCGGGGCGGGCTGACGCACACTGTGGGCCCCCGAGTCGGGCAAGATCACTACCAAGGGGTCCTGGCGAGCACTAACCCTGAAACATCCGCCGCCCCGCCCTTCTCAATGAGGAACCTGGACACGGTGACAAACTGGGCGCCGGTGGTGAATACGTCATCCACCAGAAGTAATCGCTTGCCGTTGACGCTGGCACATAACTCCAGTGCGTCTGCGTGAGACTTAGCCGCAGCCATTTTTTCTTGCCAGGTTGGCCTTGAACTGGCTGACTTTTCTGTCTGACGCGTCTTCACCAGCACGGGACGATTCGGAGGAGGCAACGGCCAACGATCAAAGCGATCTTCCGTCCACGCGGCCTGCATCATGGCTTCAATATGCTGTAAGGGCTCGCGCTCAGGCGACGTAGGGTTCCCGAGGACTAGGTCTATGCCATCCATTCGGTGTGGGTTAGCTTCCATCCAACCCAGAATGAGCCGTCCAAATATGGAAGCCCAACCCGCCCCACGCGGATCGTACTTGAAAGTCTTGATCGTCCTTTCCAGATGACCAGAGAAGAGGGCGATCGCATCAACCCGGCTGAAGTATCTAGTCCCTTGAGGCCAATCACAGATCACGTTCTGACACCGAGTCTGCGGCGGCCTGATGCTCTGGCCGCACCTCGGGCAGTGATGGTCCGCCAGAGGGCTCACGTTCTGCGCCGCGCAGGCGGCGCACACCTTCGGCGTACCGACGTTCACGTAAGGGCAGCGAGCGCATGAGGGGAAGTCCAGCCGTCTAGGAAGATCTCTAGCAACAGTCACAGGCCCGCCAGTGCTAACTGAAGCCGCTGCTGTCCGGCACGGTGTATACGTTTCGCATCCCCTAGGCGGCAAATCACATCGTGAATCTCTGTCACTTCAACTGCACGGCCGTCCTCGATCATCTTTGCGGCCCATGGCTCCTGTGTCGCCAACGACCGCAGCAGAAAAACGTGTTTGTCGTGCTCCGCGGCGATACGTGCTTGCATCTTCGCTCCGGATGTTGCTGACGCTTCGATAACGACGCTGCCGAGCGTTGCGCCTGAAGTCACTACATTGCGGCGTGGAAATGTCCATGTCGCCGGAGAGGAGGAGGGCCAGAACTGCGAAAGAAGAGCCCCTCCTTCTTCAAGGATCCGGGCAGCCAGCGGCTTATTCTGGGCAGGATAGATACGCGCGGCAATGCCCGTACCCATCACTGCGACAGTACGGCCGCCGGCATCAAGCGTGGCAGCGTGCGCCGCAGCGTCGATCCCCTTGGCGAGGCCGCTGAAGATAACGACATCCTCCTTCACCAAGCCCCGGGTCATCCGGTCGGCACGTTTCACGCCATCCTCTGTGGCGGCCCGGGTACCCACGACTGCCGCAGACCGCGCGTCCCTCTCCTCCAGGCTCCCCAGGTAAAAGAGGAACGGAGGCAGGTTCGGGATCAGTCGGAGATTCGCGGGGTAGTCGGCGTCCAGGACAGTGACCAGCCTTGCCCCGGCTTGCTCGGCCGCTCCGACCTCATCGCGCACGCGTTCCCGCGCTTCCTCTAGCTGGCCAAGCCCTTTGCGCAGGAGCGACAGGTTTATGCGTGCGATTGCCGAGTCCTCCGGGATGTCTCCCCCCATCACGACATCCAGCGCGTCGCGAGACTGGCAGGTGCGTGCCAGGAGGCTCCAGTCGAGTGACTTCTTCCCTATGCGCAAGGCGCAAAGGGTGAGTAGACGTTCCTGCTGTGCTGTTAGAGCGAGCATGAGTATGGCTTCCTTCTACTTGCGGTCCCCTGTGTTCGAAGGGTGTGCGATTACTTGGACCGCTGCCATCATCGCGTATTTGACGGACCGTCCGCAGCCGGAACGCGACTTTCCGCGCGGGACCACTCGACCGAATGATCAGACTCCGGGTGCAGCAGCGCGCGGGCCGGGGCCGACGCGGCGCGGGACTGGGCTGCCGAGAAGTCGATGTGGTGGCCTGTCCAGATGACCGCCTCGCCATCGAGGACCGTTCCGGGGAGCAGCTGCTTACCGGCGCGGGCAAGGTCCTGCCACCAGGGCGTGACGATCCGGCCCGAGCGGGCGTACAGGACTACGGCCTCCGGGTTGCGGGCCATGATCGTGCGGTGTCCGTCGAACTTGGGCTCGTACCACCAGCCCTCACCAGCGGGCAGTACCGGGACTGCCTTCGCCAGCGCCACATCGACCGGGAGATCCACACCTCCAGGGTGCGCCCGGCCGATCAGCCGAGCACGCCGAGGGCTGTGTCCGGCCGGCACAGCGGACACGGCCGGATCCCGCGCTCCACCAGGGCCGCCACCGCCTGCTCCCGGGTGATTGGCCTCTTCACCTTGCCCGCCATCCCGCAGTCCCCGGCGTGTACCGCCACTGGGGAGCGGCGGGCGTCGATGCCGCGCTCGATGAGCCACTCGGGCGGTGGGGGCGGCGGCCGGCGCGCGGCGATCTCAGCTGCCCGTCCTTCCTCTTCGGCGATCCAGCGCCGCGTGCGCGCGAGGTCCTGCTCCTGGACGCGCTCCAGGAAGCGGAGCGCGGCGAGGCGCAGCGACGGATTATCGGACATGCGTTCGATATTAAGCTGTCGACACGCCGCGCCGCGTTCGCCCACCAGAAGGCGCCCGACGGACTATGGTGATCACACGACGCGGGTACGGATCCCGCCGCCGCCCACGGCGTAGTCGAGCAGGCAACACGAGGCCCCCATCCCGAGCGATCCGGGTGGGGGCCTTCGTCGTACGGGCTACTCCTCAGCGGCTTTCCTGGGCCGATGGGTGCCCGAGCCGGAGTACCCCCGCAGGATGTCCTGCACGGTGCTCGGAGAGGTGCCGATGCGGGCGGCGATCTTTCGGATCGAGACATCCTCGGCCTTGAGCTTGAGGACCAGTTCGCGGCGCTCCTCCTTCCACTTCGCAGTCCGCTTCACCTGCGCGGCCATCGCCTGACTCATGGCATGCACGCGCTCTTCCGGATCCGCGATCCGCTCAATGGCGTCAAGGGCTTCAGACACCCGCCGCACCTCCTCGTTGCTCACACCCGGCCCCTTCCCTTCGGGTGGGCCACTTGCCAGGAGTGTATGGGTCCCATACGCTCCATGGAAGTGACCCCGTGTCACTGATGCAGAACGGCCCCGGCCGGAGTTCGCAGCTCCACATGGCCGGGGCCAGACCTACCCACAACCACGAAGGGGTAGATCCGCCATGGATCGTATCCACAGCCTCACCACGCTGGCAGTCCCCGCCGCCAGCACCACCCACGAACGCTGCGAAACCTGCCGGCAGGCCCCCTGCCGCTGCGAGCCGAATATCAGCCTCACCGCACTCGCTGTCGCGGTCGGCGTCCTGCGCCCCAGCAGCCTCACGCCGCTGCTCCGCCACCTCCCCACCAGCTACCCGCAGGCCATCGGCCGCGTCGCCGGGGTGAACCGCTGATGGACGCTGCGACTCTCGCCATCGTCCTGCGCGCCACCGCCGACCGGCTCACCGCCATGAACCCGGACACGACCATGAGCGCCAACAGCCTCCACTCCGAGGTGCAGCTCAGCGTCTGGGACTGGCACGGCATCTACAACGACGCCGCCGTCGGCCGCGACATCACGAACACGCTCACCGCCGTCGTGGACCTGCCGCTCACCGGGACCCGCGCCGCCTACGCGGAGCGCCTGCGCGAGCAGTACGGGGCGGTGACCCGCTGATGGGCAAGCCGAAGAGCATCAACGCCAAGGACGCCGCCGACGCGTACAAGAAGGGCCAGGCCGCCGCCCGCGCCGAAGCCGACCGCCGCAAGGGCACCCCCGCCCCGGCACCCGCTGGCAACGACGACGCCCGCTGACCCCACCTGACCGGCCGGGCCGCGCGTGCCAAACCAACCGCGCGGCCCGGCCCCCTCACTCGGGAGCCGAACCGTGAACGCCCGCCCCCCGCTGACGACCGTTCAACGACGCCTCATCTACACCGTCACCGCCGGCGGCGTCCTCCTCGCCGGAATCGGCTTCGTCGGCTCCTACGGCGCCGTCCGCAAACTCGCCGAGGCCAAAGGCTTCGGCCGCTTCGCGCTGGCGTTCCCGATCGGTATCGACGCGGGCATCATCGTCCTGCTCGCGCTCGACCTCCTGCTCACCTGGGTCCGCATGCCATACCCCCTGCTGCGCCAGGTGGCCTGGCTCCTCACCGCAGCGACGATCGCGTTCAACGCCGCCGCAGCGTGGCCCGACCCGCTCGGCGTGGGCATGCACGCTGTAATCCCGGTCCTGTTCGTGGTCGTCACCGAGGCCGCGCGCCACGCGACCGGCCGAATCGCGGATATCACCGCCGACAGGCACATGGAGCCCGTACGGCTGATCCGGTGGCTCCTCGCCCCGCTGGCAACTTTCAAGCTCTGGCGCCGGATGAAGCTGTGGGAGCTGCGCTCGTACGAGGACGTCATCGCGCTCGAACAGGAACGGCTGATCTACCGGGCGCGGTTGCAGATGCGGTACGGCCGGATGTGGCGGTGGCGTGCACCCGTGGAGATGCGGATGCCGCTGCGGCTGACCCGCTACGGGCGCGCACTCGCCCCACTCACGGATGCGCCTGCTGCGCCCGCACTCACCGGCGCTGCGGACACGGATACGGATGCGGAGTTCGACCGGGTGGTGGCCGACGCAACCGCACTTGCCGGACCGACCACGGATACGCCCGCACTCACGCCGCATCCGAATGCGCGCGCACTCGCCGCACCGGATACGCACCCGGCCTCAGATGCACCGCACCTGGACAGCGCACTCGTCCTCGACCTCAAGCCCATGCTGCCCGCGATCCACCAGGTCACCGCAGATGCGCATCCGCCAGCACCTCCCGCATCCGTGCCAGAGCGGTCCAGTACGGCAGCATCCGATGCCGACTTGATCGAACAGGCACGCGCACTCGCCACCACCGGGCCGCTCTCCCTGCGCCGGATGCAGCGCGAACTCGGTATCGGCCAGGCCCGAGCCACCCGCATCCGCAACGCACTCGACCGGGAGGCCAGCTGATGCACGCTGCGTTCGCCGCACTCGCATCCGCATCCATGGTTGCCGCCTACTGCGCACTCGATCGGATGCGTCCCTCGCACTCCACCGCACTCGCCGTCGCGCTCGGCTTCATCGCCGGATGCGCACTCGCCACCGCACTCGCCTGAGGACCTCATGTCTGACAAGCCGATCACTCCAACTCGGATCATCCCCGCGGGCGCAGCCCTGCCCGACCGGCCGCCCGCGCCCGACGACATCCCGCCCTGGCGACAACCACCACCCCCGCCGCCCGCACCGCCGGCCCCGCCCGCCGTACCCGCACCACCCCCGCCGGACCTCGGGCCCATCGAGGTGTACGTCACCTTCCTGCCCGCACCCCTCCCGCCCGAGCCGACCCGCTGGGAACGGCTGCGGGCGTGGCTGCGGACCTTCGCCACGCCCCTCCAGGCCACCGCGGGCCTGGTCCTCGCCGTCGCGCCGATCCTGCCGCGCGGCCACTCCTGCGCCACCACCTGGCTCGCCACTGTCGCTCAAGCACGCGACATGGGCACCGGCTGGGGCTACGCCATCGGCGGAGGCGCTCTCCTCCTCGCCGGGTGCGCGCTGGTCCGGAAACGCGAACAGCGCCGCGACGGGAGCAGCTTCCTGCGGGTGTTCTTCCTCGCCACCACATTCGTCGGCGCATTCGGCGCCATCCACCTGTACGACCCCGTCACCTGGATCACTGGAGTCACCCCATGATCGGCACAACCCTCGCCGGAGCCGCCATCGCGCTGGCCATCCTCTTCCTCAACCTCCGCAAGTGGTGGACCGGCGGCCGGGCGCTGAAAGACCTCATCCCCACAGGCCAGGGCCTGATCACCGGCGCCATGAGCACCGTGTGCGTCGGCGGCCTCGCAGGCTGGCTTTCCGGATGCACACGCCAGGCCACCAACTTCGGTGGCAGCAAGGCGGTGTCGGGCACGACCGGAACCGACTCCGGCAGCACCATCGCCACAGCCTCCCTCGGCTCCCTCACCCCCGAGGGCGGCGTCGTCGTGTTCCTCCTGTTCGTCGCCACAGTCGCCGCGTACAAGGCGTTCAACAAGGAGGAGAAGGGCCGACTCCTCGGCGCAATGGCCGCGGGCGCGATCCTCTGTGCGACCGCCGGCATCGCCGGGATGCTTCACGGACTCCCCGAGATCGCCAACAGCCTCGGCGCCAGCGGCCGGGCGCTCCTCGAAGGGCACGGCCTGTGACCCGGCTCCAGACCCTGGCGCGCCGCCTGTGGGACGGCTCCACCATCCGGGCGCGCCGGCTGGCCGACACGGTCACCACGTGGATCAGGAAAGGCCGCCGGGAAGATCTCACCGGTTTCGTCGCGGTCCTCGGCTGCTGGCTCCGTGTCGCCCTAGTCGCCCTCGGCCTGTACGTCCTGTGGCGTCTCGTCCGCGCGATGCCCGCGCTGCTGTGGCTGATCGTCCCCGTGTGGTGCTGGAAAGCAGTCCGCGCCGCACCCGCGGGTGAGGCCCCGGCCGACGGGCCGGACCTCCCCGAGGACGACGCGGAGGACCATCTCCGGGACATGCTGTCCGACCTCATCGGCGACCGCCCCGGAGTGCACCTCTCCACCGTCTTGGACCACCTTCAGAAGCAGGGCCAGGGAGAGGGCTGGGAAGTGGCCGATCTGCGCTCCCGGCTGGAGGCGCTCGGGGTGCCCGTCCGGCGCTCCGTGAAGGTGGCCCGCCGGGTGGCGTACGGGGTCCACCGGGACGACCTCGCAGCCCCTTCCCCGCAGCCGGTTGAGGAGGCCGCCGCGTAGGGCGTCTACCCCCTCGTCTACCTGCGGGTCTACCGCTCAACTACCCCTCATCTACCGGCCTATCTACCGCCGGTCTACCCCTACCGAGAGAGGCGCCGTCATGGCGAAGAAGAAGCACAAGAAGTGCCAGACCTGCGGCACGCGCGACAGCACCGTGACGAGGATGCGCGACCCGTTCACGGAAGCGCTCTACCCGGACGAGGAGCACGAGGAAGTGACGCTCTGCGCTCCTTGCGCCGTCGCTCGGTTCGAAGAGAGCTGACCGGTTGCCCGCTCCGCCCGTCTCGTACGGACGGAGTCGAGGGGAGTCGGGACAGCCCCGAACGAGAGAGGAACCCGCGATGAACGACGACATGACCACCGCCGACCTCTTCACCGGCGACGAGCTCTACGAGATGGACCAGGCCGACGAGGCGCGCCTTGACGCGGAGGACGACGCCCACAACACGGCCGCGGTCGAGGCCGAAGAAGCAGACGACGGTGAGCCGTGGCTCGGTCTCGCCGACGGCGAAGAGCGCTGACCAACCATTCACCCCGGGGCGGCTGTTCGCTGCCAGGCATCCCAGCCGCCCCGGCCCCCATCCCGCACACGAGACAGGACGGCCATCGTGGCACGCACCGAGAAACAGAGCAGCACCACCTCCAACTCCCGCAGCTACCTCCGGCCACGCGGACAGGAGACCACCCCCACCCCCGGCGCCGGCCGAACCGACGGACGTCTCCGCCGCGGTGACGAAATGCTTCCCAAGCCGCGCCGCTGACCGCTGTCAGTGCCGCGCCGTACGCTGTTCTCATCCCATTCGCGCATCTGGCTGCTGCGCTGCGGACCGAGCCCCCACCGTCACCCGTCGGTGGGGGCTCACCCATACCCGCCCACACCGCGCGCCCGCTGCGTCATCATGAATTCATGTCCATCCTGTCCCGCGTGCTCCGCCGCCTACGCGTCCACCACAGATCAGACCGAGCCAGACGCCGCCACCCCGTATGCCAGTGCGGCCGGTTCCACCCGGGCCCACGCGGCACATGACCGAATGGGAAAAGTGATGGCCGAGCCCACCCCTAACACGTGGTCAAACTGCACGGCGGACCACTCGACGGCATGACGGCACCACGCAGCCGGGACCCCGGCATGTCACGAACCCATCACCCGTCGGACACGCCACACGCACATCCGCCACGATGTCCCCTCATCCACACAGTCCTTGGGGGGACCATGCACACCCGCACCCGAATCCGCACCGCCATCCTGGCCACCACAGCCGCCGCGCTCCTCCCCCTCACCGCAGCATGCAGCAGCAGCGAACAGGGCACCGCCGAGCGCGGCGTAGCGCCGCAGCAGTCGGTGACGGGAGACGCGGCGCCGGCCGAAGAGCCCATCGAGGAGAAGGCGCCGGACACCGAACTCGCGGTTGGCGACGGCTTCCGCTACAAGGACGGTGTCCTGCTCGCCGTCACCGGGATCAACCGGCTGACCGCCGCTGATTTCGGGGAGTTCGACCTCAAGCCCGGCGCCGACAAGACCGGGTTCCGCGTCTCACTGGACGTAACGAACAACGCGAAGAATCCGTTGGACCTCGACGCGTGGGGGGTCAACGCGCAGGGCGCGACTACGGGCGGCCAGACCGAGTTCGTGTCTGCGGAGAAGGGGTCCCGGCAGATGACGGGCCGTCTCGCGCCGGGCAAGAAGGGCTCGTTCACCTTCGAGTACGCGCTCGCCAAGAAGGACGGGGCGGAGGTCGTGTTCACCATGACCCGCGTGGACGACAGCGTCGACCTTCTTGCCGAGGACCCGCACTGGACCGGCACCATCAAGTAGAGGTCTGCGCGTCGCCGCTGTTGTGGTGTACATGAGCTGAAGGAGTTGAGAAGGGGCCCGCCATCGCGTGGGCCCCTTTTGCATGCCTGACGCCTCCCGCACTACAGATGTAGTGAATTAGAACGTGTTCCAGTTATGCTCAGCTCAGAACTGGCCGAAACAGGGGGCACGCATGGCTCAGCCGCTATCCGCGTCAGCAGCGCTGTCAGCGCTCCGCGCCGAGGGCGTGGAGATCGTTGAGGTCGGCAACTGGCGCACACACAACCGTGATCACATGGGCGAGTGGGGCCCGGTCCACGGCGTGATGATCCACCACACCGTCACCAAGGGCACCGACTCCACCGTCCGGCTCTGCCGCGACGGCCACAGCACCCTCCCCGGCCCCCTCTGCCACGGCGTCATAGCCAAGGACGGCACCGTCCACATGGTCGGCTGGGGCCGCGCGAACCACGCGGGCAGTGGCGACGACGATGTCCTGCGCGCGGTCACCGCAGAGTCGGCCCTCCCGACGGACAACGAAGCCAACACCGACGGGAACGCCCACTTCTACGGCTTCGAGTGCGAGAACCTCGGCGACGGCCGCGACCCTTGGCCCGCCGCGCAGCTGGAGGCGATCGAGCGCGTCGCGGCGGCGATCTGCCGGGCGCACGGCTGGACGCAGCGCTCGGTGATCGGGCACCTGGAGTGGCAGCCCGGGAAGGTCGACCCCCGCGGCTTCACCATGGCGTCCATGCGAGCCCGGATCGGCGAGCGCCTGGCCGGAGCGAAGCCCAAGCCCCCGGCACCCAAGCCACCGGCGAAGACGTACGAGCCGTTCCCCGGCGCCGCGTTCTTCGCCGTCGGCCGGCGCAGCGCCGTCATCACGGCCATGGGCAAGCGCCTCGTGGCGGAGGGATGCGGCCGGTACCAGGTCGGGCCCGGTCCGGGATGGACGGACGCTGACCGGAAGTCCTACTCCGCCTGGCAACGGAAGCTCGGCTACTCGGGCAGCGACGCCGACGGCATCCCCGGCAAGACCTCCTGGGACCGACTCCGAGTTCCCAACGTCTGACCGCTTCGGTTTTGAAGCGGCATCTCCCCGCAGAACGGAGCATCACCATGGCTGCACCCGTAGAGACCAAGGTCAAGGCCGCGAGCGCCGCGAGCTTCCTGGTCGGTATCGTGATCGCCCTCCTGAACGCGATCGCGGCCGACAGCTCGTTGCTCGGCCCGCTGCCCGCGTGGGCCCAGGCGGTCATCCTGCCGCTCATACCGACCGCGCTCACGTTCCTCGCCGGATACCAGGCGAAGCCCGCCCCGCGCACGGGCCTCCTGCGGTGACCGCCCCGCAAGTCCCCGGGGTCCACATAGGAATCGGGGAGATGTACCAGGAGGTACAGAAACTGGGCAGATCCGTCGACCGCATCGAGCTCAAGTTGGATGAGGTCCTCCGGGAGACGACGGATATTCGATCCGACGTCTCCGACCATGAAACCCGCCTACGCGCCCTCGAACAGACCGTGTGGCGCGCCGCCGGAGGCGCCGCCGTCCTGGGCGCGGGCGCGGGGATCCTTGCTCAGTTCATCATGCGATAGCCGGGGGGGTGCTGTGGCTAACGTCGATCCGTGGATGAGGCAGGACGCCGAAAGCGATCCGGCCTATGAGGCGTTCGCCGTGTACCGGGACATGGGATCGGCCCGCACTCTCGGAGAAACCGGGCAGACTGTCGGCAAGAGTCTTGGCCTGATGAAGAACTGGTCGTTCACGCACGGCTGGGTGGAACGCGCCCGCGCATACGACCAGCATCTGACCGGTGTAGCTACCGAGTCGTACGCGGTGATGGTCCGCAAGACCACGGCGCAGCAGTCCGCGCTCACCGACAAGCTGTTCGACCGACTCAACGAGAGCCTTGACCAACTGGAATCGGGCGAGGACCCGACGATGCGGTGGACACAGGCATTCTCCGCAGCGTGCAAGGCCCGTACGACCCTCCTCGACTACAACAAGCCGGAGAGCCCCAAGCACACGGAACTCTCCGAGAAGATCACCGCGATCATCGAAAAGCTCGGGGGAGGCGACTGATGTCCCTCCTTTCGCGCGAGGAGATCGCCGCATGGCCCCTCAAAGCCCAAGAGCAGCTCCTCGTACGGCTGGAGCAGATCGAGCAGGACCACGACGCCGGGAAAGTCCCCTGGCTCTGCGACCGCGAGAACTGCGACGGCATGCCCCACCCCGGCCGACAAGGACGCCACGCCCGCGCACCCCAGCGCGCGCCCAAAGGCGACGGCTGGGACGTGTGGCTGCTCCTCGCCGGCCGCGGCTTCGGAAAGACACGGACCGGCGCGGAGTGGTCCATCGACCAGGCCCGCACGTACGAACGTGGTGCGCTCGTCGGCCCGACCGCCGCGGACGCCCGCGACATTCTGGTAGAGGGTGAGTCGGGGATCCTCGCCTGCGCGCCGGCCACGTTCCGCCCGGTGTACGAGCCGAGCAAGCGGCGTCTCGTCTACCCCAACGGCGCCATCCAGACCGTCTACAGCGCGGACGAACCAGATCGGCTCCGCGGGCCCCAGCACCACTACGGCTGGTTCGACGAACTCGCCGCCTGGCGGCGCCTCCAGGCGTGTTGGGACATGGCGCAGCTCGGCATGCGCCTGGGTGACCACCCCCGCATCTGCATCACGACGACTCCACGCCCCCTGCCCGTGATCAAGATGCTCATCAAGGACCCGATGACGCACCTCGTCAAGGGCTCCACATACGACAACCTCCACAACCTCGCGCCCACCTTCCAACGCGCAGTCGTCTCCAAGTACGAGGGGACCACCCTCGGCCGGCAGGAGCTTGACGCCGAGGTCCTCGACGACATGCCCGGCGCCTTGGTTGCCCGTTCCGTCATTGAGGCGAATCGCGTCCAGGAGGCGCCCGAGCTGATGCTCACTGTCGTTGGTATGGACCCTGCGGGCACCGGCCAGGGTGACGAGACCGGACTCGTTGCGGCTGGCCGTGGTACGGACGGCCACGACTACATCCTGGCCGACGTGTCGAAGCGCATGACCCCGCGCGACGCGTCGCACCGTGCGTGGGCTCTGTGGGACGAGGTCTCAGCCGATTTTCTGGTGGTGGAGGACAACGGCGGCAAGGACTGGATTGGCCAGGTCCTGAAGGACGCGTGGCGCGAGATCTACGGCGACGACGCGGGCGTCCCACCGATCCGCCGAGTCAACGCCTCGCGTGGGAAACAGCTGCGTGCGCAGCCTGTGGCGATGCGGTACGAGCAGGGCCGCGTACACCACGTTGGCGTCCACGCAGAGCTGGAAGACCAGCTCACCTCGTGGATCCCCGAAGAGGACCCGAACAACAGCCCGGACCACATCGACGCCATGGTCCACGCCGTCGCCCTGCTGATGAAACGCGACCGCGCCCGCATGGTCCTCGCCTCACCCCACGCCACGCAGAGGCCCGCATAGAGATGACGATGACCATGGACACCCTGACGCTCGTGCTCGCCGCGCTGGCCACCGCCCGTATCACCCGGCTGATCACCGCCGACCGGATCACCGACGCGCCACGCAACTGGATGATCCGCCGCCTGCCCCGCGAATCGCTGGCCGCGTACCTGCTGGTCTGTGCCTGGTGCTCATCCGTCTACGTGGGCGCGGGCATGGGCGCCGCATGGTTCGCGTGGGGCGGCGAGCGCTGGTTCGCCGCGGCGTGTGCCGCTCTGACGTTCAGCTACATCACCGGATGGCTTGCTTCACGAGAGGGCGGTGAGTGATGGCCCTGCTCAAGCGTCGCAAGGGCACAGAGGAGCGCGACACAAAGCCCCGCGTCGTTCTCGCCGCAGCGATCCCTGTCACCGGTCCGGACGCGCGTGAGGCATGGAGTGCTCGGCAGGGAGACACCGCCTGGCAGAAAGAGGCGTGGTACTTCTACGACGCGATCGGCGAACTCCGCTCCGCCGTCACCTGGATCGCCAACGCTGTCAGCCGGGCCGAACTGTACGCGGCCGAGGTCGACCCCGACACGGGCATGCCGACCGGGCCAACAGACAATGCGAAGGCCAAGGCCGCCGTAACGGCAGCACTCGGCGGCGCGGCGCATCGTGCCCAGCTTCAGTACACGATGGCCGTGAACTGGCAGATCCCCGGGGAGGTTTTCGTCCTCGTGCGGCCGGGGAAGGCCGCCCGAGGCGGGGCCCCGGCGCCGGATGAATGGATCGCCCTGTCCGGGACAGAGGTGGATTACAGCGGCGCCCGCTGGTCATACAAGGACCCAATGACCGGGGTCAAAAAGGACCTCGCCCTCGATGACCTGCTGATGCGTGTCTGGTCACCACACCCACGGATCCAGTACCACGCGGACAGCGCGGTCCGGCCGGCGCTTCCGGTGCTGCGGGAGATTGAGAAGGCCAGCCAGAACATCGCTGCTCGCCTCGACAGCAGGCTCGCGGGCAACGGGGTCATGTTCCTTCCCGAGGAGATCAATTTTCCGGAGCAGGAATCTGGTGCCACCGGCGCCGAAGGTTTCATGGAGTATCTGGCCGGCATTGCTGCCCGTTCCATGCAGACCCCGGGCACAGCGGCGGCGCAGGTCCCGGTGATGGCCCAGATCCCGGCCGACATGATCGATGCGATCAAGCACATTGATCTGGCTACCGCCTTCGACGCGGCGGTGGTCGCGCTACGTGCCGACGGGATCAAGCGGCTTGCTGAGTCGCTGGACATGCCGAACGAGGTCGCGACCGGGTCCACAGCGGCTGCGAACCACTGGGGTTCGTGGAAGGTGGAGGAAGACACCTACAAGATCTACATCGAGCCCCTCCTCGACCGCCTTGGAGACGCGCTCACCACGCACTGGTACCGGCCGACACTGACACGCATGGGGGTCACTGATCCGGACAGGTACCGGCTCGCCTGGAACACGTCAGAGATCGTCCAGCGGCCCAACCGCACGGAGGACTTGAAGTGGCTGCACGAGCATGACCTGATTTCCGACGAAACGATGCGAGCCGAAGTCGGCGTCGGCGAGGACGACATCCCTGACGTGGAACAGGTGCAGCTCCGCCGCCTTGAAAGGATCGTTGTCGCGGCTCCATCTCTGGCAGATGACCCGCAGGTCGCACAGCGTCTGTTCGGATTCGAGATCACCAGCACACCCCCGGCTAGTCAGATCGAGAGCGGACCTCCGCCGGCGCCCGCTGCTCCTGAGCGGGACCCGCGCGCGCTGCCCGCGACGCAGAACGATCAGCCCCCAGCCCTGGCCGCGTCCGCCGGCCCGGTCCTGCCGGACGGACTGCTTCCAGCATGCGAGCTGGTCGTATTCGACGCGCTCTCCCGGGCAGGCGGTCGCCTCCTGACGAACCAACTCCGAGGCAAGTTCAAGGACACCCCCAAGCACGAGCTGTACCGGCACATCCCATACGAGGCACAGACAGTGCCGCGGCTGATGGAGGGCTCGTTCCAGTTCACAGCGAACGTCGCCGATGCCTTCGCACTGTCCACGCACGCGTTGGACGCCACGCTGATGACGTACACGAGTGGGCTACTGGGTGGGCGAGTTGAGCATCGTCGGGAGTTGCTGGCTGAGGCGCTGGCGGCGACGGGCGGAAGTCGGTGAGTACGCCGCCGGAGGATGAGAACCTGCCCGCGCGGCTGCGCGCGCAAGCCATCGTCCGGGGCGGTGAGCAGCGGATCGGCCGCGCCTGGTTCCGGTCGCTGACCCGGATCTTGGACCGTGTACGGCCTGCCGTGGCGCCCCCGGACGGTCCCCTCGACCCCAACCGGGTCTCTGACGAAGCCCAGTTCTGGACGGACGAGGTCAACGTCCAGATCGTGCCCGAGGTTGCCAACGTGCTGCGGCACGCCTGGCGGCGGGTGACGAGCGCGGGCGATCCGGTCACCGACCCGTACGTGGCCGACTACCTCAACGACGCGGGGAACAGGCTCGTACGGGTGCCGGATGAGGTGTACGCGCGGGTCGTGGTGGAGATCGAGCGGGGCATTCGTGAGGGCCGGCCGATCCCGGATGTGACGGCGGACGTGCAGCGGATTCTCACGGCGTCCGGGTCGGAGTTGTGGCCGAACCGGGCGCGGGTGGTGGCGCGTACGGAGACGATGGGCGCCGTCAACGCGGGCGTGTTCCGGAGTGCGCAGCTGGATGCGGAGGCGCGTGGGGACATGGCGCCGATGAAGGTGTGGCTGGCGACTGAGGATCAGAGGACACGGCCGTCGCACCGGCAGGCGGACGGGCAACGGACTTTGCTGGGCGCGCCATTCGAGGTGGGCGGGTCCCGGCTCTTGTTTCCCGGGGACCCGCGCGGTCCGGCGCAGGAGGTCATTCAGTGCCGATGCACGCTGCTGCCGGTGGTGCTCGGCGAGACGCTCGATTGGACCGACCGACAGAACCCGAGAGGCTGACTATGCCCAGACGTTGGACATCCGTGCTCGCACGGTTCGGAGTACCCACCGGAGACGGCAGGATCATCGCCCCCGGCGCCCTCACCTCCCGCGACCTTCCCCGCCCCCTGTCATGGCAGCGCATGAGCCAAGACGGCCACACCGGATCCGAAGTCGTAGCCCGCATGGAGACCGTGTCGTTCGACAACGGCATGGTCGTGGCCACCGGGTCCATGCTCGACAGCGGCGAATACAGCGGCGTGATCGAGCTAATCGAGGCTGGGGTGATCGGCCCGAGCCTGGACCTGGACGACATGGAGTACGTCGTAGACGACGATGGCCGTGTCGTGATCACGAGAGGCCGGATCGCGGGGGCCACGCTCGTCGCCATCCCGGCCTTCGCTGACGTGTCAATCACCCTCGACCCGCTGCCCGCACCGCCTGCGGAGACGGAGCCCGAGTGGGACGCGTACGACGAGCCAGTGCGTGCGGCGTATGAGCCTGCGTACGCCGCACAGCTCGCCTCGTTCGCCTCGACGGCCACCGCGCAGCTGGCGCCCGCGCAGGTGCTCCCCCCGCTGGAGTGGTTCACACGTCCGGACCTGGACCGCCCTACCCCGCTCACCGTGTCCAACACGGGCCATGTATTCGGGCACATCGCAACCTGGGACACCTGCCATGTTGGGCTCCCCGGCTGCGTCACTCCGCCCTCGTCACAGACTGGCTACTCGTACTTCACGCTGAATGAGCAGCCCACTGCCGACGGGGTCACGGTGCCTGTGGGAACTCTTACCGTGGGCGGCGGTCATGCCGACCCCCAACTCGGATTCCGGGCCGCTGCGGCGCACTACGACGACGTTGCTGCGGCGGTCGCCAAGGTCTTCGCGGGTGAGGACGAGCACGGTATCTGGGTGGCCGGATGGATGCTGCCTGCGGCCGATCCGCTGCGTGTCGAGCAGTTCAAGGCGTCCCCGGTGTCCGGGGACTGGCGACGGATCGGCGGATCACTGGAGCTGATCGCCGTGTGCTCCGTGAACACCCCCGGCTTCCCGGTGCCGCGCACGCTGGTGAAGTTCGCGGCCGGAGCCCAGCGGACGCTGATCGGCACTTTCGGCCCCCTGCGCGGGCGCGTAATTGAGGGCACCGAACCGGCACCAGCCGCCCCGGTGTCCGAGCCGGAGAAGGGCCCCGACAGCACCGAAGCCCGCACCAAGTGGGCGCGGGCCCTGTGGAACGAGAGGAACTGATCATGGCTTGTGGCACCTGCGGCCGAGCCGCATCCAACGTCGACTACGAGGTCAAGCTGAACAGCGGCAAGACCCAGACCGTTTCCAGCATCGCCGAGGCCCGCATCCTCATCGCGCAAGGCGGAGGCGGAACCTACAAAGCCGTCCCTAAGAAGTAGACGGGGACAAGCCCCCACTTACGCGCTACCCTGTCCACAGCCTTACGGGTGCTGAGCTGAGAGCCGGCCCGGAGACGTGACAACTCACCGATCCGCGCCGACTCCCCACAGGAGCAGCACCATGCCCACCGAGCCCAACACCCCCGAAACCGAGCAGTTCGACGCTGCCGCGCTCGACGACGACGCCCTGTACGCCGAGTACGGACGCATCCGCGAGCGCGGCGCCGAACTCTCCTCCAAGACCGACCTCACCGCCGAGGAGATCACCGAGTTCACCGACCTCGGCGACCGCGTCGACACCGTCCGCACCGAGATCGAAACCCGCCAGACCCGCGCCGCCGAACTGGCCGCGCGACGCGAGACCTTCGGCGCGCTCCCCGACCTCACCCCGCCGGCCGCCCCGCAGCCCCCGGCCGCGCCCGAGACGCCAGCTGCCCCGGCTGCCGAGCCGACCGCGCCGGCAGCGGCAGCTGCGGTTCCGTCCGTCGCCGAGCTGGGTGCGCAGCCCCCGGAGCCGCCGGTCGTCCTCGGCCGTGAGCGCCCGCGCGAGTTCTCCATCGTCCTTACCTCTGACGGCGCCGCCTCCGTGGGAAAGAGGTATGGGGAGGAAGTCACTGTCTTGGACGTCTCCAACGCCGTCGCAAAGTCGTTCTCCTCCTATGGCCGCGCCGGCGGCGGCCAGAGCAGCAAGCGGACCCTCGCGCAGTTCACGCGCGACCGCGGCGCTGACTTCAAGCTCGGCGGCGGCGAGGAGGCGGACTACACGGCGATCGAGCGGGCGCGGAAGGAGTCGCGTCTCGACGGCGGGTCGCTCCTCAAGTCGTGGTCCGGGCAGGTCACCGAGGACGCGAACAGCCTCACGGCGGCCGCCGGGTGGTGTGCACCGTCGGAGAACCTCTACGACACGTGTGGCCTGTGGTCGATGGACGGCATGCTCGACCTGCCGACCCTCACCGCGACGAGGGGCGGCTTCAACTACGCGTCGAACCAGCCGACCTACGCAGACCTCCAGGCCAGCACCAGTTTCACCGTGCTGACCGAGGCCCAGGTCATCGCCGACACCGCGAAGTCGTGTGCCGAAATTCCCTGCCCGACGTTCACGGACGCCCGCCTCGACGTCGCCGTGTCCTGCATCACCGCGTCGTTCATGCAGATGGCCGGGTACCCGGAGTGGGTCAACAACTACGTCGACGGGCTCCTCACCAACCACGCCCACAGGCTCAACGGGAACATCATCGCCCGCATCGCCACCAAGGCCGGCGCCGCGACAGTGATCCCCGCGCAGGGAGCCACCCCCGCGCCCGGCTCAGGCCCGGACTCCTCGGCCACCGCGTCCCTTCTGTCGGCGCTGGAGGTCGCCGCGACGGACATGCGGTACCGCGAGCGGATGCCGTTCTCCCAGACCTTCGAGGTGATCCTCCCGGAGTGGTCGCTCGCGCAGATCCGCGCGGACCTGTCCCGCCGCAACGCCTACCCGAACGACCCGTTCGCGATCACCAACCAGATGATCGTGTCCTGGTTCACCACCAGGAACATCCGGCCGCAGTTCGTGTACGACTACCAGGACGCCTACGCGACGACCCCCGCCACCGGACTCCCCGGCGGCACGACCGCGCTCACCGCGCTCCCCGTCACGGTGAACTTCCTGATCTACCCGGCCGGGGCGGTCGTTCTCGCCCGGCAGGACGTCGTCACCCTCTCCTCCGTGTACGACGCGGCGAACCTCGCTCAGAACCTGTTCACCCGCCTGTTCTCGGAGGAGGGCTACCAGCCCATCTACCCCTGCGGCTCCATCCGCCAGTACACCGCGCAGCTCTGCCCCTCCGGCGCCACCGGCGCCCAGGTCTGGACCTCCTGCGCCGTCCCCGCCGCCGCAGCCTGACCCACCCCTCTGACCGGCGGCCGGGCCCCGTCCCTGGCCCGGCCGCCACTCACATCAGAAGGGAGGGACCATGGCAATCCTCACCAACCCCCAACTCGTCGAGGCACCTTCGCCCGGCCGGTTGCGGTATGGCGTGTTCACCGCAGCCCGCGTCACGGATGACCTCGACGACCGCACCGTCGCATCGGGCTTCCAGTTCCCGGCGGAGGACTGCGGTGTCGCGCGGCTGTACGACGCGAACTGCGACACCCACCCGGACAAGGTCTTCGATGAGGGCCTCGGCTACGTCGCCGGTGACCCGTACTGGGTGTACGCCACCCACAAGTGCGGCTCAGTGGGCCGTACTCCCCAGGAGGTCGAACGGACCGTCCGGCGCAAACTCGCCGGCGCCGAGCAGGAGCAGGTGGAAGCCGCGATCTGGGGCGGCACATCACCGCCCGTCGATCCGGCGCTGACCACTACCGCCGGAGTCGTATCCGTCACCCCTGACGGGCCGGGCGCTGGTGCGGCGATCGCCGCCCTGGAACAGAGCTTTTACGACGCGTACGGGTACGTCGGGACCATCCACATCAACACCAGGGCGTACGCGGCCCTCGCATACGCCGAGCTGATCAGCGACAGCCCGTCGGCAGGCGTCCTCACCACGCCGCTCGGCTCTCAGTGGTCGATCGGAGCCGGGTACGGCGTCACCGGCCCGGCTGGCGCTGCCCCGGCAGTTGGTTCGGTATGGGCGTTCATGACACCACCGGTGTGGATCCGCCGCATGCAGCGGCCGATCGTCCCGGACGTCGTACAGACGATGGACCGAGTCCACAACCAGTACCTCGCGTTGGCGGAGCGGGTGTACGCGCACACGTGGGCGTGCCCGATCGTCCACGCCGTGCAGGTGCCCGTCGCTGCCCCGGCCGTCGTCGACATCACCCCACCGGCGGCATGACCCCATGGAGACCCTCATGAGTGACACCAGCAGCCGGGTGGTCCCGCCACCCGGGGAGATCAAGGAAACCGCGAAGCTCCTGCTGGAGCTGGCCGACGACCCGCAGGACGTCCTCACCGTCGCAGGCGGCGCCGAGTTCGTTGTTCCGGCCGCGCTGGCCGACGCCTACCACGACAAGGTCAGCGCCGCCGGGAAGCGCCGCACCTCCACCCCGAGCAGGAAGGGCGGCGCCTGATGCCTGCCATCTGTGGAAGTTACGCCCGCGGCAAAGCCATGCGCCTGACGCGCCTGGACGAGTGCGGTACACCGGTACCGGGCCCGACTGGCACGCTGGTCACCAAGGGCTTCGTGTCCGTCGGCATGACGCCGAACTACCAGGACCCCGAGGAAATCACGCAGCCCGACGCCAACGGTGACCTGTGCATCGACGACCAGGGTCGTCCGGCGCTGCGCTGGGTGGATCTGACGGTGGTGCTCTGCAACATCGACCCGGAGGCGCTGAACATCATCACCGGTAACCCGCTGGTGGTGAACGACGCGACGCCGACCCCGTCGTCCGTGGGCTGGCGCCTCGACTCCGACCTGACCGGAACCGCCAACTTCGCGCTGGAAGTGTGGTCCGGGAAGACCGGCCAGTCCTGCGGGACCGGTGGCCTCGAATACGGCTACTGGCTGTGGCCGTTCGTGGTGCAGGCCCGGATCGGCGAGGCGACCATCGCGAACGCCGCGCTCACCCTGACGCTGACCGCGCGGACGAGCACCGGCTCCGGCTGGGGTGTCGGCCCGTACGACGTCATCAAGTCCGCGGTCACGCCGTTCGCGGAGGGACCGCTCCTCACCGCGATCGGACCGGCCCAGCACCAGCACTTCGAGGTCACTACCGTCGCCCCGCCCACCCCTGCCTGCGGCGCCGTAGCACTGGCGTCCTGACCACGTCCGGACCCGCCGCGACTTCCCTGGCGGCGGGTCTGGGCCCTGCGCGAGGAGCGTGAGATATGCCCGCATGCGACTGGACGTTGAACACGTCGTGCTGCCCCGCCTGGTCCGGGTACGACGAGGCGGTACAGGCGGCTGCCACCGCGTGGGCAATGGGCATCCTCGACTCACTCACGGGCCACCAGTTCGGCCAGTGCCCCGTCACCGTCCGCCCCTGCGGCCCCAAGTGCGCCAACTGGGGCGGCTACATGACGTTCCCCGTCACCCGGGACGGCTACCTCCGCGGCAACGGCATGCCGTGGATGCTGCCGTACATCGACGGCGCCGGGGCGTGGCGGAACTGCACGTGCGCGGGCACCTGCTCGTGCCGGGCGCGCTGCGAGGTGCCGCTCCCGGGCCCAGTGGAGGCGGTCGACGAGGTCCGTGTCGACGGACTGGTCCTCGACCCCAGCGCGTACCGGGTCGACAACGGCTCGCTGCTGGTCCGCACGGACGGGGAGTGCTGGCCACAGTGCCAGGACATGGGCCTTCCGGTCACCGCAGAGGGGGCGTTCGCGGTCACGTACCGGCGCGGCCTGCCCCTTCCGCCCGCCGGCCAGATCGCGGCCGGGGAACTCGCCTGCGAGTTCGCCAAGGCATGCGCCGGGGACTCCTCGTGCGCCCTGCCGCAGCAACTTCAGTCCCTATCCCGGCAGGGCATCAACGTCCAAGTCGTCGACCCCCAAGCGGTGCTCTCCGAAGGGATGACGGGCATCGCAAACGTCGACCTGTGGATCCGCAGCGTGAACCCCAGCGGGAAGCGGCAGCGCTCCCGCGTCCACTCGCTGGACATGCCGGCCACGAGGTGGATGTCATGAGCGTCCCCGGAGACCTCGCGCAGCAGCTCCTCACCTGCTTCCACGCCGAGCTGGACGCCGGCCCGGCGCCGATCCCCGCGGACAAGGTGTGCCTGCGCGCGGGCGAGACGATCCCGATCAGCGCGGGCACGGCGGAGAACGAGGCGTGCGGCCTGGCGTGGGTGCGGATCGTCGGCATCGCCCCGGCGCAGGTCCTCATCCCTGGCGGCGCGGACTCCGAACCGAACTGCTCGGCCTCCGCGTGGCAGGTCGAGTTGGAGATGGCCGCGGTCCGCTGCCTGCCGTACGGGACGGTCGCCGCGGGCCCGTCGTGTGATGAGTGGACGGCGGCGGCGCTGCTGATGGACGCAGACGCGGCGGCCATGCGCCGGGCTCTGTGCTGCTTCACCCCTGTCGTCAACGACAACTGGCCCGTGGCTGCTGCTGCTCCGGGCGCGTGGGTGCCGCATGGGCCGGAGGGCGGCGCGCTGTGGTCGACACAGTCCGTCGTCGTGACCCTCGACTGCTCGGAGTGCTGAGAGATGACACGGAAAACGACGACGAAGCAGACCCGTATCCGGGTCCTCACCTCGTTCAACGGCATGGTCCACGGCGACGAAGCCACCGTCGACCTGGACGAACGTGTGCAGGGCTGGATCAACGCAGGGCTCGTGAAGGAGGTGGATGGTGGCGCGGATCAGGCTGGACCGGGCGGCGCTGAACAGGACGATCCGGGGAGCGAACCGGCGCGAGCTGGAGGCCGCCGGCCGTCAGCTTCTGAACCGGGCCCGGATCTTGGCGCCGGTTGATACAGGGCGCCTCCGCGCGAGCCTGCGCATGGAGTACCGGCGGTCGTTCACCCTGCGCCCCATGGTCACCGTCGGATCGGATGTCGAGTACGCGCCGATGGTCAACGACGGCACCGGTCCGCACATCATCCGACCGCGCCGCGCGCAGGTCCTTCGCTTCGTGATCGGCGGCCGGGTGGTCTACGCGAAGGTCGTCCACCATCCCGGCACCCGCGCCCGGCCCTTCTTGGACCAGGCGCTTCGAGAGACAGCCGCAGCACGCGGATATTCGTTCAGACAGGGATGACACACATGAACACGCTGGACATCACCACCCAGATCTCCGACGGCACGCCCCCTGCGCAGACTGTTCCGCAGCCCGAGCGGGTCGAGCTGCCCCGCAACTTCGTCTTCGCCGGCAAGACCCTCCGCGGAAAGCGCGTCACCGAAGGACAGCTCGTCGCCATCCAGATGGCCAAGGACGACGGCACCGAAGCCCTTTTCGCCGCTGTCCGCACTGTCATCCGCACGGCCGTCGGCGAAGCCAACTGGACATGGATGAACGAACAACTCCTCATCGGCGCGGTCGAGTTCTCTGAGATGACCAACGTCCTCACCCAACTGTCAGGCGCCCCGGCCGATGCCTGACCCCTACGCCGCGATCTCCCGCAGCCCCGCCACGGTCACCGTCGCAGGACACCTCGTCACGATTCCGCACCGCCCCGCAGGCGCCTGGCTGGCAGCGCTCGCCGACGCACGGCCCTCGCTCGCACTGATGCGGGTAGCGGACGGACCCTCCCGGGCGTGGCTGATCGGTCAGCTGGCCGCCGGAGACCTGCCGTGGGACATCGCGGCGCAGGGCTCATACGACGCGCTCACGGCGGCAGGCGGCCGGCCGTGGTGGGAGACGCACCGGCTGCTGTCGCTCAGCGTCGAGCCGTCCACGCTCGGGCATCTGGTGCTGGCCGGGCTCGATCCGTGGGCGCGGTCGACCGGTGAGTGGACGGCGGCGGTGTACACGCTGCTGACCCGTCACGCGAAGCCGGAGGAGGTCTTCAAGTTCGACTCTCAGCTGGGAGCGCCTCCGCCCGGCTTTGAGGACCACTGGGACGACGACACCGACTTCGAGGCCATGGCAGCCGCCGCCCGCAACATGCCTGGCATGAACTGAAAGGAGGTGAACATCCATGGCGTCAGAGGCTGAAGTTGACCTCATCATCAACGCGACCCGCGCGCTTCCCGAGCTGGAGCGCGACCTGTCGCGCATCGTTACCATCGCTGAAAACGGCGCACCCGACGTCGACGTACAAGCCGCCCTCGACCTCACCCAGAGCCTCAACCGTCTCACCCGCGACCTCGACCAGGCCGTTGCCAGCGCAGCGGCGGGCGCGAGCGACATCGACCTCGACGCCGTCCTCGACCAGCAGCAGACCCTCAGGCAGCTCCGGGCAGACCTCAACCGCGTAACTGCCGCGGCAACAACCGGAGCCTCCGCCGACCCCGTATCACTTCAAGGCGTCCTCGACGGAGCCCAGACGCTGCGCAATGTCCGCGGTGAGCTCCAACGCGTCGTTGCTGCGGCGCAGCTGACCGCTCCGGACATCACCATCGACGTGGATGTCGACGACGCGCCCCTGCGCCGCCTCGACGACACCACCGGCCGGCTGGGGCGTACCGCACTCGGCGCGCTGGGATCCATCGGCGGCCTGGCTGGCAGCCTGGGGACGGCCGGGGCCGCTGCGGGTTCCGCGGTGCCTCTTCTGGCCGGCGTGGTGACTGCGGTGGAGAATCTGTTGCCGGCCGCTGCGGTGGCGACGACGGGGATGTTGGCGCTTCAGTCAGCGTCGGGAGCTGTGCAGCTCGCCATGGTCGGGGTGTCGGAGGCCATCGAGACTGCTTTCGATCCGGATGCGACTCCGGAGGACCTCGCGGCGGCTATGGAGAAGCTCGCGCCGGAGGCACGCGCGTTCGTCACCGAACTCCAGGGCATGCGGAAGGAGTTGAACGGTCTCCAGCAGGGGGTGCAGGACCGCTTCTTCGCGGGCTTCGACGATTCGCTGAAGCAGTTGTCCACGTCGGTCCTTCCGGCAGTCCAAACGTCTTTGAATGCCAGCGCCGTGTCCCTGAACCGTATGGCGTTGGGGGCGTCGTCGGCGGCGGCGACGCTGGGCTCGTCGGGTGTTTTGGGGACCGCGCTCAAGAGTGCGAACGCGGGCCTGGCAGATCTGGAGAAGATCCCCGGGCAGGCTGTCACCGCGTTCGGGCAGCTCGCTGCGGCGGCTGGCCCGTCCTTCGAGCGGATCACCACGGCGGCGGCTGGGCTTGCGGACAAGGTCTCGGCGTCTCTGTCCCGCGCGTTCGCGTCGGGCGCCTTGGAGGACGCGATCGACGGCGCGATCGACCTGATCGCACAGCTTGGCCGCATCGCTGGAGACGTTTTCACGATTCTCGGGAACGTCCTGTCCGCCGCTTCCCAGGACGGCGAGGGCCTCTTCACTATGCTGGAGACCATCACCGGTGCTCTCGCCGATGCCACCGCGTCGAAGGGGTTCCAGGACGCGATCGGCGCACTGTCCGACGTGATGGCCACGGTGGCGAGCACCGTGGCGCCGCTTCTGGTGCAGGCTCTCGCGATCCTGGGTCCGGTAATCACTGCGCTGGCGCCGCCGGTGGAACAGCTTGTCGAGCTGATCGGGCAGCAACTCGGGAGAATCCTCACTGAACTCGGGCCCGTGCTGCTGTCCCTTGCGGAGGCGTTCGGTGAACTCATTGTCGCCGTGTCCCCGTTGATCACCTTGGCCGGTGATTTGATCGTCGCGCTGCTGCCCGCACTCGTCCCCCTGTTTCAGGCACTCGGTGAACAGATCGCGATCCTTGCGCCGTTCATCGCGCAGCTCGCGGAAAACATCGCCAACCAGCTCGTTCCAATCCTGGAATCCATCACCCCCATCCTCGAAGAGCTTCTGCCGCAATTCGCGCGCATGGCTGAGGAAATCGTGCCGGTCCTCACACAGGTACTGATCAACCTTGCCCCGTCCCTGCTGGAGATCAGCACTGCGCTCGCAGAACTCCTCATCGAACTGGCCCCGCTGATTGCAAAATTCCTGGAATTCCAGGTCCTGATCCTCAGCACTGTCATGCCCGTCATCGCGGACCTCGCACGCATCCTGACCGCACTCTTCGGAGGCGCACTCCGACTCACAGCTGACACACTGCGCAACGTAGTCATCCCCGCAATCCGGCTGGTCGCGGATCTCCTCAACGGAGATTTCCGGGGCGCACTGAACAACGCAATCCTCATCGTGAACAAAATGATCGGCACCGCCGTACAGGGCTTCAGCAACCTGAAATCGCAGATCACCACGATCATGGTGTCGATCGTCGCCACCATCGCCGGACAGGCCACTCAAGCAGGCCAGCGCCTCGTGCAGGGCGTCATCCAGGGCATTACTAATCTCCTCTCGCGGGTGCGTGCACTCCCAGGCCAGATCCGCGGCGCAGTCGGAAACCTGTCGGGCATTCTCTTCGCAGCCGGACGGTCCCTGATCTCGGGCCTCATCAGCGGTATTCAATCCAGAATCGGATCCCTCATCAGCACCCTCGGCAGCATCACCAGCCGCCTGCCTGATTGGAAGGGCCCCGAGGATTTGGACAAGCGGATCCTGATCCCCGCAGGCCGGTCAATCATGGACGGCTTCATGAAGGGCATCAGCGACTCCATCCCGGAATTGCAGCGGCAGCTCGGCGACGTCACCGTGGCCCTCCCCGGATTCCTGCCCACACAAATCGACTCGGCCCGCATCACCCGCCCCCAAGTCGCCTACACGCCGCCGCCGGTGTACGTGACCATCGGCAACGAGGCCGTCGACCGGTACGTCGACGTACGCATTGACCGCTCGAACCAGACGCGAGACCGCGTCATCGCGCAAGGGGTGCGTTTCTGATGACCGATCCCTACATCGTCCTCTCGGTCACCTGGACCGGCACAGCAGGCACCCAGACCACCGGAGACATCTACCGCTCCAGCATCAGCGCGTCGGGCCCGTGGACGTTCCTCCAGACCGTGCCTCTGCTCGGACAGCGCGCCGTGTTCTACGACACCGGCGCCCCAATAGGCACCCCCATCTGGTATCGAGCCATCGGCCACCCAGGAACCGGGCAGGAGCTGTTCGCGGGCCCGGCCCAGCTGCCGCAAGAAGGCTCGGTGTGGGTCAAGGACCCCCTGCGCCCATGGGCAGACCGGCCGTTCGACTTCTGCGCCGGCGGCACAGAGGGGCACGCCGAGGGCTGCTCGACACCGAACCCGGAACGGGTCTGGGTCGGCTTCGGCGACCGCAACCGCGAACCCGACGCAGGGCTCTTCGACCGCACCGGCGCCGAGACCCCTTCAGTCGTCTGGGCACGCCGCAAGAGCCACGAGGGCACCTTCACCTTCATGACCCGCACGCTGGCAGCGAAGGACGAGGTCTACGACCTGCTCACGGCCGGCGGCCCGCTCATGCTCCAACTGCCTCCGGAGTACGGGCAGAAGGACCTGTACGTACAGCCGGGCACGGTGAAGGAGGCATACCTCTATCAGGACCAGCGGCGCCCTCACCGGCTGTGGACGGTCCCGTACACGGTGGTCGACGGGCCTGTCGGCCCGAAGCAGGGCTCGGCGTGCGCCAACTGGTGCGCAGTCGAAAGCACCTTTCCGACGTTCGGGGACATGACTGCGGCGGCGGGCACCTACCAGGACTTGGCGGCCGGGACGCTCGTGTGCGGGTCCAGTACGGACGGCTACGGCGATGGGCTGTACGGCGATGGAATCTACGGAGAGTAGAAAATGATCACTCTGCCAGTTATCGGTACCCCCTCATGGGGCAGCCCCTTGAATTTTGCGTTGGCGGCCCTCGCGCACTCCGAGTTCCAGGCGAACGACCACGGCCTGCTCGCCTGGACGTACGACATCGCCCAGGTCAGCACCTCGGCCGCGCCGACATCGGGAACGATCCGCCTGATCAAACTGCCGTCCCTGGTGCAGTCGGTGAGCATCACGTCCGTGGCCCTCCACGTGAACACCGCCGCGAGCGCAGGTGTGGTCGGGCAGAACTTCGTGGGCCTGTACTCCTCGTCCGGCACCCGGCTTGCCCAGTCCGCTGACTGCACCGGCGACTTCGCCACCAGCGGCGCCAAAGTCATCCCACTCACCGCGCCATACGCAGCCGCCCCGAGCCGCTACTACGTCGCGGTCCTCGCCAACGCCGGGACCCCGCCGGTGCTCGGGCAGTCGTCTTCGTCGGCGAGCACCGTGGGCAACTTCAACCTCGCGACTGGGTCCGCGCGATTCGCGAACGGTCCGGCCGCTCAGACGGTGCTGCCCCCCACGATCACCATGACCGGTATCACGCCGTCGGCCAACGCCACGTGGGCTGGTATCGCCTGATGCGACCGACCTCGGACCTCTACCGGCAGACGCTGGCCCGGCCTCACCAGGTGGTTTTTCATGTCACCTCGACGGACATTGCCGGGGTGCCGCTGACGGTGGACTCGCTGGGGGCACCGTTGCTGCGGGATATTCCGTTCTCCAAGGGGTCGGTGACCGCGTCGATGACGAACCGGGTGACCAGGACCGCGACGCTGACGTTGTCGGATGACTGGTACCCCCGTACTCCGACAGCGCCGTTTGCACCGGAAGCGGCTGTGATTCGCATCAGCGGTGGCATGAAGTACGGCGACGGCACCGAAGAGGTCTTCCCGCTCTTCACCGGTCGGGTGTACGACGTGACCCGCACCCAGGATGGAACCGTGACCGTCAGCTGCGACGACCTCGCGGCGGACGTGATCGGCTACCAGCTCGAACAGATCTGGACCGTCCGCAACCGCACATCGGTGCTCGCGGAGATCCAGGCGCTCATCCGCGACGCCCTGCCGTCCGCCGCATTCGCCGTCGGCGACGCCGTGGATGCGCCGGTCCCTGAACTCAACTGGGACAAGGACCGAGGGTCGGCACTCGACAACTTGGCGCAGGCCCTCGGCGCCCGCTGGTACGCCCTCGGCGACGGTTCCTTCACCGTCAACCGCCTGCCGTACACCATCCCCGCAGTGCCGCCGCTGGTCATGCAGGACGGCCCCGACGGGACGATCAGCGGAGCGCGCATCAGCCGCTCCCGCGACGGCGTCGCCAACAGCGTGACCGTGATCAGCGAACGGACCGACGGCACCAACCCGGTACGGTCCACGTCCCGCAACACAGCCTCGGGCTCGCCCACCCGGTTCGGGGACCGCTTCGGACGCGTCGCCCAGGTCATCCAGGTCCAGACGCCGCTGACGCAGGCCGAGGCCAAGACGTTGTCCTTGGCGCAGCTCGGCGCCTCGATCGGTCTCACCGAACAGTGGGACGTCACCTGCGTCCCTGACTACGCGCTTGAGCCCGGGGACGCCATCCGCTGCATCGTCACCGGACAGGGCACCAACGAGCGCCTCATGGGTGACCAGATCATCGACCGGATCACCTACCCGCTCGACACCACCACCGCGCAGACCCTGGCCGGACGCGGCCCGGTCCCGCCCGACCTGTCCTGAAAGGGGGAACGTATGAAGCAGACACCCAACCGCAGTTACCCGTACCCGGAGTGCGAGCCGCCGGTACAGAAAGACGCCTCGGACATCATCCAGGTGAAGCAGCTGGCGGACGCGGTCAACACGGATGTCCAGACGCTCCGCAATCGGATCTCCGACGAGATGGCGTACCCGGACTGCGCCAAGATCTTCGCCAACGGGATTGTGACGACCGAGACCGACTTCAACGTGGTCTACACCAACTTCTCCTGGAACAACCGCTCCGGACTATGGGATGCGGCACGAGGCGGCTTCACGATCCAGCGGTCCGGCTGGTATCTGGTCATGGGCTACGTTTTCGCGACGTCCACCCTTCAGCTGCATCTGCGCTCCCGTCTCACGTTGGACGGCGCGCCACGGGGCAACTGGCAGGGCTACAGCCGCAACACGACGGGCATCGCGTCGCAGGCGCAGCAGTTCTTCTACAGCCTGCATCTGGACCAGGGGGACTTCCTCACCAACCAGATCCGCCACGCCTTCCCCGGTACGTCGATCACGTTCGGCTCCCGTATGGAGCTGGTCAGGATCGTGGCCGGATGACCAACCAGACCCCCATGCTCGTCGCCGCGGCGAATGGCCCGTACGCGCAGGTCCGCACGGGCACCGTGAGCGGCGTCTCCGACACCGCGCTGCGCGTCAACGTCGGCGGCACCACCATCACCGCCTCGTACCTCATCGGCTACCAAGCGGCGGAGGGAGACCTCGTTCTGCTGCTCCGGCAGGACGCCTCGTGGTGCGTCCTCGGCGCGTTGGCCGGCGTGGGCTCCAACGAGGTCGTGAACCCGTCTTTCGAGGACAACTCGGCCGAGATCATCAACTGGACGACGTACGACGTGTCCGGGACCTCGTCCATCACCCTCGTCGGCCCCGTAGACAGCGCACCCGACGGCGCCTTCTACGTCAACGCCGCCACCGACGGAACACCGGCCACCGCGCTGCTGTACTCCGACCCCATCCCCGTCACGACGGGCGACGCCTTCGCAGTGTCCGTGTACGTCTGGGGCAGCTACGTCGCCGACGCCCCCGAGACCGCCGACGGGGATCTGCTCGCACTGTGGTTCACCACCCCAACGGACCTGTACCCGACCACCTCGTCCGCAGACACAGTCATCGCCAGCGCGGTGGACGTGCCGGCCGCGCCCCCGTTTTCGACGTTGTCGGGTTCGCTGACGGCGCCGGTGACTGGCTATATGCGGGTCGCGCTCCGCTCGACGACGAGTGCGGACGCGTCCTTGAACTGGGACCTGGCCGTAGCAAGGAGGACCTGATGCCGCAGAACACGTCCCGGGGTTACCCGTACCCGCTGTACACAGACCCGCAGAACCTGCTGGGTGACATCCAGGCTCTGGCGACCGCGATCAACGACGACGTAGCGGTGCTGGACGCGGCCCGGCTGGCAGCCCTGGACGAGCCGACCGTCCGCGTGGGCAGCTCCACCAACCAGAGCATCCCCGGGTCCACGGTGACGCCGCTGACGTGGTCCGCTGCCTCGTACGACAACACGGGCATGTGGTCCGCGAGCACCCCCACGGTGATCACATTCACCGTCACCGGGATCTACCTGCTCTCGACCAGGCTTGAGGTCGCAGTCAGCGGCACCGCGACCGAGGTCGGCACGTACACCCAAATGGTCACGACCGGCACCTTCGGGCCGACACCAGTCGCACAGTCCCTCCGCATGTCCCAGACCGGGCCCACACGCCCGGACCTGTACGCCATCTACTACGTGGCCGCCGTCGGCGAGACCCTCGGCGTCAGCTTCTTCCACGACCACACCACGGCCAAAACGGTCGGCGCCCGCAACCTGACCGCCACCCGCATTTCGATCATTGGAGGACTCCCGTGACGACTATCCCCGAAGACGCGTGGACCCCGGGCCCCGAAGAGTCCGGCCCAGGGCCGGAGCCCGAGACCCCGCCGGAGCCGGACCCCACCACCGGCGTCGGCATCCCCGGCGACGACCCGCAGAACCCCCCGCCGCCCGAGCCCGACCCGCCTACGCCGCCGGACAACGGCGAGGAGACCCTCCCGGGCCCTGGAACAGGGACCTGACATGCCGGCCACGACATCGCGGGGCTATCCGTACCCAGTGCCGAGCGATCCGGCGGACGTCCCGCAGGCCCTGGGGGACCTCGCAGGGGCGATCGACGGTGATGCGCAGACGGTCTACAACGGGATCAGCTCCCGGCCGAGTGCGAAGGCGGTGGGGCAGACCACGGCGAAGTACAACAACGTCGTGTCCGGAAGTCTTCGCGGGCTGCCGTTCGAGTACTTCGACTTCAACATCGGTGGCGCTGCTGTCTCCGACACCCAGTTCTACCGGGTGATCCCGAAACTGCCGGGCTTTTGGATGGCGTTCGGCGCCGCATCGTTCCCGAAGCCGGCGGGCGGGGCGAGTGCGATCCATACGGCAATCGTGCTGCTGCTCAACGACTCCCAGGTCATCAGCCGGTCGGGGATCAACGGGAACACCTTGGCCGCTGATGGGACGGCGCAGCTGGTGACGTCCGGGGGCGCCTTCTGCAACGGGACCACCGACTACTTCAATCTCGTGTGGACGCCCACGCATACGTCGACGATCCCGTCTATCACGGTCAACAACCGGAATCTGACGCTGATCCGCATGACGCAGAGCTGACGGTGCTCCCCGCCTATGCAGGGACGTGAACGCCCCCTGCTCTGGCCCCACAGGGCTGGAGCAAGGGGCGCTTCCTCTGTTCGGCGCGGCTACTCGTCCGGCGCCGGGTGCCGTACGCGCCTTTTGAGCGCCTGCTCCACCTCATACCGGTTCTGCCCTGCCGCCTCGGCGTGCACGGTGATGGCGGCCTGGACAGCGACCGCGGTGTCCACGGTGAGCGCTCCGGCCTGCTGTTCCTGCCAGGCTCTTTCTTCGAGCTTGATCAATTCGTCAGTAAGTTCGATTGCCACGCCCGGAGCTTAGATCACCACTCGCCCGGCGAACCGAAGACTCGACCGCCATAGACTCGCGCCATGATCCGCGCAGTAGTCCTCGACATCGGAGAGACAATCACCCGCGATGATCGGTACTGGGCATCCTGGGCCGACTGGCTCGACATCCCGCGGCATACCGTCTCTGCGCTCGTCGGCGCCGTGGTCTCCCAGAGCAGGGACAACGCCGACGCC
Source organism: Streptomyces sp. NPDC102274 (assembly GCF_044766385.1). NCBI lineage: Bacteria > Bacillati > Actinomycetota > Actinomycetes > Kitasatosporales > Streptomycetaceae > Streptomyces > Streptomyces sp. NPDC102274. Next base: position 124,620 of record NZ_JBIWLW010000009.1, read on the forward strand.
CTCCGGCTCATCCGCCCAGGCATCGACATCGCCGCCGAATACGAAGCCCGTGAAGCCGCCGGCCGCGGCGAGCACCTCAACGAATCCGACCTGTACCCCGACGTACGGCCTGCCCTGGCAAGCCTCCAGGCGCTCGGTATCCGCGTGGTCATCGCAGGCAACCAGACCGTCAAGGCGGGACAGATGCTGCGCGGCCTCGATCTGCCCGTCGATCTCATCGCCACCTCGGACGAGTGGGGCACCGCGAAACCGGACCCGGAGTTCTTCGCGCGGGTCCTTGACGCGGCCGGGGCGCTCGCGTACGAGACGGTGTACGTGGGAGACCACCCAGCGAACGACATATTCCCCGCACGGCAGGCAGGTCTGCGCACTGCCCATCTGCGGCGCGGCCCGTGGGGCTACCTGTGGGCGGATGCCCCGGAGGTGATCGAGGCAGCAGACTGGCGGATCGACAGCCTCACAGGCGTGGCCACGGCCATCGCACCCTGATCATGGAAACGACCTCGCCCTAACGGAGGAGACGGGGCCGTTCCCATGTCAACCGCCAGCTGACGGCGCTACGTTCGGAGTGACGCCCCGAACGGAGACCAGTATGCCCACGCCCTACGAGCGGGGGGTAGGCCAGCGTATCGCCTACTACCGCAGTGTTGTTCGCCCAAAGATGACCCAGCAGCAGCTCGCCACCGCAGCCTGCCTCGCCCTCGGCACCATCCGCAAGATTGAACGCGGAGAGCGCGGTGTCGGCGACAGCGCCCTCGACGCGATCGCTGGCGCCCTCGGCGTCGATCCGTCCCGGCTGCTCGACGACCGGCGCCCCCACACCCGTGTACACGAGGCGCTGCCCGCCCTCTCCGCAGCGATCGCCGCCTACGACCTCCCCGACGACGGCCCGGTCCGCCAACTCCACGAACTACAGGCCGCAGTCGCCGAGACGACATCCTGGCGCCTGTCTGCCCAGTATCTGAAGATCGCCCGCCGCGCGCCGAACCTTCTCCCCGAACTGACCCGCGCCCTGCACTCCGTCCCGTCAGAGCAGACGCCAACGGTGGCCTCACTCCTTGTCGCCGCATACCGAAGCGCAGACGCGGTCGCCTACAAACACGGAGCCAGGGACCTGTCAGCACGCCTCATCGAGCTGATGCGCTGGACAGCACCCCAGGCCGACAACCCGCTGATCGACGCCGGGGTGAGCTACGTCCGTACAGAGACGTTCTTCGCCGCCCGCGCCCACACCCAGGGACTACGCGCCCTGGAGAAGGCCATCGACACCAGCCCCACACCAGACACCCCGCCAGCAATCGCCGCCCGCGGAGCCCTACACATGCGCGCTGCCGTCATCGCTGGCCGGGCCCGACGTCACGATGCGGCAGACACCCACCTCGACGAGGCGCGGACCCTCGGTGACTCAATCGCCGAAGGCGTCTACCAGGGGACCGCATTCGGGCCCGACAGTGTCCGCATCCACGAGGTCAGCGTTGCCGTGAGCCTCGGCGACGAGCACGTGCAACGGGCATTCGACGTCGCCGCCGAATGGGCACCCCCCAAGAACCTTCCAGCCGAGCGCCGATCGGGTTTCTATGTGGAGCTGGCCCGCGCACAGCTGTGGGGCGGCCTCGCCGACGACGCGTTCGAGTCTCTGAAGGTAGCCCGGCGGATCGCCCCCCAGCACACCCGCGAGCACCCGTGGGTACGCGAGGACGCGGCAACTTTGCGCCGTCTGAAGCGGGCGGACGCTGAGTCCCTTACGGGCTTTGCCGAGTGGTGCAACGCCACCTGAGCAACTACCCCTGGGTACCCCTCACTGGGGTACTTGTGGCCCTTGCCGTACTCCACCATCTGTCTCACCTGCACGAATGAGACAGAGGAGCGGGCATGGTCGAGGAATCACCGACGCTCGTAAAAGGGCACGTCAGCGTCGCGCGGCTGCACGGCGAGGCGTGCTTCCACTGTGGTGCCGTGACGAGGCCGCTCTTCGCGCACGGTCACATCACGCTTGCTGGGACGGGCCGTGTCTGGCCGGTCGTCACCTGCGGCTGCTCCGCAGGCGGCACATCATGATGCCGCTCGTGTTCATTTACGACCGCCACGCCACGGAGCATCGCGCCCCCTTGGACTTGCGCCTTGACGGATGCCGGAACTGGGCAGAGCTCCACGGCTGGGAGATCGCGGGCATCTGGCTCGACCTCGGCGACAACGCGCTGACCGACGGGCGCAGGCCGCAGTTCGACGGCCTGTGTGGCGCGATGGCGCTGTACGCGGGCAGCCGTGAGGTTCTCTGCCTCGTCCACACCTGGGATCGCCTCACCCGCACCGGCGCCCTTCCCGGGTACCTGCGCCGGGTGGCGGCGGCCGGCGGGTACACGGTCACCGGCCTTGGCGAGGACGACCGCCAGGCGCTGGCCGCCGAGGGCCTTACCGCGCATGCCGGATCCACGGGACAGTCATGAGGCCCGCGGAAGGGAGACCCGCAGGAACCTCCGGGGGAACCACCAGCGCCATCCTCGTCGTCCCGCCGGAGGTCCAGGCGCCATATACCGACGCCCTCGATCACGTCGCGCAGTGCGGAGAGTGCAGCGCCCTCCGCGACTGCCCGACCGGCACCCGTCTGCGCCAGACCGCACGGGAGGCACGATGACCCGCTGCCCCGGCGGAAGCCACGACTTCCCTGTAGAGGACGAGGACGGCGCCCGCTGCGAACCGCACGGCATCACCCTGCTGTGGAACGGTGCCCCCATCACGGAGGACGACCTCCCCTCGGAGCCCGGTGCCCTGGCCCCGTGCGGGCCGTGCATGGCGGCCCGCATGTTCGAGCTCAGCTCTCCGCACCGGTGCATGGGCCTGAGCGTCGCGCGCGCCCTGGTCACCGGGATGGCGGTGTCGGAGCCCCAGCCCTGCCCCTGTGACTGCGGCACCGCCGAGCTCCGGAGCGAGGGGCCGTGACCATCCGACTCCAGCTTGACCCGACAGCTACCGGCGCACTGGGCGCCTGCTTCATGTGCGCCCGCAATCATCTCGCCGTGGTCACGGTCGGCGTGCTCACCCACACCGGCGGCCCCGGCCACCAGGCCACCGAAATCCCGCTGGACGCCTGCCGCGCCTGCGAGGGGCAGCTGCTCCTGCTGCTCGCCGACACCCAGCGGAGCCTAGTCCGGCCCTACGTAGCGGCCGGGCACCCCCATTGACCCCCGCCCGGCCGCTCAAGCAGCCAGGACGGGTCCACCAACCAGAGCAGCCCGAAGGGACGAACGAATTGTTCAATCGCACGGTCGGCACCGCTGGCGCCTCGGATGGGGTGTCTGCCCGCAAGGACAAGTCATCGAAGACAGCGACACCGGATGCGGCGGGGAACCGCGCGGAGCGGCGGGCGGCCGATAAGGCGGCCAAAAAGAAGAAGTAGGAGCCGCCCGCCGCTGACCCCCGCCCCGGCCGACACATCCCAGCCAGGAGCACGACCGGAGCGGGTTCCACCACCCATCCACCAGAACAGGAGGCACCTATGAGTATCACCACCCAGGCGCCCGCCACACGGGACGCCCGAGCCCTGCTGACGGACGAGGAGTTCACGGCCGTCGCAGGGACCGTCCAGCGCAACAACCCCGGCATGGAAGAAACCGTTGCCCGGAGCATCACCGAGGAGGCGCTGAAGTTCGAGGCGGCCTGCGCCGCTCACCCCCGCGCGCGCCTGAAGCCCAGCCGCGTGGTGGATGAGGGCTGGCACGCGCTGATCCTCCACACCCGTATCAAGGCCCGACTTGCCGAGTGCCTCGGCATCTTCGTGCACCACGTGCCCGAGCCGCCGGACACCAGCCGCCACGACCCCCACGCCCTGGCCCGCACCCAGGACGCCATCAGGGCCGCCGGCTACACCCCCGAGACCGCAATGTGGGCCGGCCCCAGCAACGGCACCATCCCCGTAGCAGCCGACTGCGAGCACTCCCCGCCGCCGCCGGAAAACACCTGCAACGGCGACTGCTCCAACACTGGCCCGAACTGACGTCTCATAGCGCTAGCCGCCCCGGCGGCCCTACCGTCAGAGAATGGAGAACGAGTCCGACATGGGCGAGTGGATCGACCCGCGATATGCCGAGGTGGTGGCCCGCTACCGGACGGCGAAGTCTGCGGCCGGGGAACCGAAGCGACGCGGGGGATGGCGGAAGAGGCCGTACGGTGACTCGTTCGTCGTCGTGGTCGACCCGGCGACTCTGACCCCCTACACGACGGGCCGCTGATTCCTGCTCCGGCTGGCGTTACGGCGCCGGCCGGGGCTCCTCCCGCACGAGGTGCGCGAGGGGCACGCCGATCGCGTCGGCAATCCGGATCAGCGTGTCCAACAGTGGGCTCGCGTGAGCCTGCTCAATCCGGTTGTACTGCGCGAGAGTCATATCAACACGGAGCGCCACGGCCTCCTGCGTCAGGCTCGCGGCCTTCCGGGCGGCGCGGATCTGGTCACCGATCTCCCGGCGGCGGGCAAGTACCCGCTCGGTGGGCGGCGGTGACGATGGCACTCGTCAACCGTGATCCGATCATGATCACGTGTCTTTACGCTCAAGCATAATTTTTCCCGGTCCACCGTTCGCTCTTGATATTCCTGCACCCTGCACCCAGCCTGGACCGGACGCATTGACTCCACGTCAGCGGGTGCCACCTCATCCGCCCTTACCCATGGTGACCCATGCCTCAGAGTGACGATCCTCTCCGACCGCCCCTCACAGCAGCGCAGGCCAGCAGAGTCGAGTTCGCCCAACGCGACCTCGACGACGCGCGCAGAGCCGACCTCGCTGCACTCCCCGCAACCGCCCTGATCTTTCAAGTGGAGCGACTTCGTGGCCGCCTCGACGACATTCTCCGCCTCCTCGAAGACATCACCGGTACCCCTAAGTAGACTTGTTGTGCGAGAAGTCGATGATGCCGATGGCACGGCCGTCGTACTTGCAGGGGATGAACTGCCCGTGGTCGAGGTTCGGGTTCATCCGGGTCTCGGGGTCGATGAACCAGGTGCGCAGAATCCGCGCCGCGTGCTCCGCGTACTGCTTCTTGCCCGTGTAGTACCAGGCCAGGCTGAGCGTGGTGGTCGAGTTGAAGACGTTGCCGATGTCGGGGCGGTCGGTGCCGGTGTCGACCTCGGGGTTCCGCTCGCCGTCGCGCTGGACGTACGGGCAGCCCCAGGGGTTGGCGTCGGTCTTCGGCTGTGACGGCCACCAGTACGGGGCCTGGCTGAGATAGTCGTGCGGGTCACCGCTGGGGGCGGGCTTCGGCTTGTCGGTGACGGTCCAGGGCCCCTTGTCGAGCCATGAATCCGCCTTCGCCGTAAGGGACTTGACTGCCGCGCGGAGGTGGGGGTCGCCGCGGTCGAGGGCGATACGGGCCTGCCGCATCCGCTTGCCGTCGATCACCACGGTCTGCGGAGCCACGGGATCCGCGCGGTGTTGGCCGGAGGGCTGGGCCGCGAGAGGGGACGCGGCGAAGGCCACTGCCGGGACGAGTACGGCGACGACGGCGGTCATGACGGCGAGCATGACGGCCGGACGCCGTCGGATGGATCCGCTCACTGGGCACTCCTATCATGTACGTGAACGTAATTCATGAACGAGGCCGTGTGAGCGTAGAGGCGACCGGTATCGCTGACAATGATCTGCGCACAATTCATGGATGGGGACGACCATCACCAACAAGAACCATCACCGAGCAAGCGACACCCGCCGCCGCGATCCGGTCCGGATGCATCCCTCCGCTTGCCGACGTCCCCCTGGCGGCCGGAAAATTATCGTACGGAGCTCCAAAAGTTGAGCCCTCAACAAGTCAGTGCCATACGGTAGTTGTTCCGCCGTTCGCACGAAGGAGTGCACACATGCCGGTCACACTCGGTCTCGGTCTTCCGCAGATGAAGCAGTACGACATCGGCCGCGATGTGCCCACCGTGGCACGAGCCGCGGAGGAGGCCGGATACGAGAGTCTCTGGGTCTTCGAACGGGTCCTCTTCCCCGAGCCCGCCACCCAGGGGCTGTACGGGGTACCGGGGCTGCCCTGGCCCGACCATTACCGGAGCGTCGCCGACCCGCTGATCACCCTCACGCTGGCGGCCGCCGCCACCGAGCGGGCCCGGCTCGGCACGAGCGTCCTGGTCGCGCCCCTGCACGTACCGTTCCAGCTGGCCCGTTCGCTGGCCTCGCTCGACGTCGCGAGCGGCGGCCGGGTGATCGCCGGCCTCGGCACGGGCTGGTCGCTCGACGAGTACGCCGCCGCATCCGTCGCCCCGTTCGAGAAGCGCGGCGCGGTCCTGGACGAGTTGCTCGACGTCTGCGCGGCCGTCTGGGGACCGGACCCGGTCTCGTACGAGGGCGAGCTGACCACCATCGCGCCGTCCGAGGTCGGCCCCAAGCCGGTCCGTCCCATCCCGGTCTATCTGCCCGCGAACAGCCCGCGCGCCACCCGGCGCCTGGTGGACCGGGCGGACGGCTGGGTGCCCGTCGCCATGGGCGCGACGCAGCTGACGGAGCAGTGGCAGCGGGTACGGGAGCTGGCCGCCGAGCGCGGCAGGGAGCGTCCGCTCGACGCCTGTGCGCGTGCCAACGCGCTCTACAGCGCCAAGCCGTTCGAGGGCGAGGGCCGGCAGCCCTTCCAGGGCAGTGTGGCGCAGATCGTCGAGGACCTGGTGGCGCACGCGGAGTCGGGGGTACCGGAGATCATGGTGGACCTCCAGACCACGACGCGTGACGCGGCGGAGCTGGCCGACGTGGCGGCCGAGGTGTACGCGGAGGCACGCGCGGCGGGCGTCTGACGGAGACCGCGACGGGGCCCGTTCCCCCTCCCCGGAGCGGGCCCCGTCGCCGTCAGTCCTCGGGCAGTTCGACCGGCGCCAGCTCGTCGTACAGATCACCGGGCCCCGGGTTCGTGGCGTCCGTGGCACCCCCGAAGTGGCTCATCACGCCCCACACCGCGTTGAGCGCGGTCTGAACGGCGCCCTCCGCCCATCCCGCGGTCCACGAGATGTCGTCGCCCGCCAGGAAGATCCCCCGTTTGTCGGCGGGCAGCCGGTCCTGCATGAAGTGGGTGAACAGCCGTCGCTGGTAGCGGTAGTGCCCCGGCAGATTGGCCTTGAACGCGCCCATGAAGTACGGCTCGTTCTCCCAGGAGACGGTCACGGGGCTGCCGATGAGGTGCTTGCGGATGTCCACCCTGGGATAGATCTCGCGCAGCGAGCTCAGCATGACCTCCATCCGCTCCTCGGCCGAGAGCGGCAGCCACTTGAGACTGTCGTCGCACCAGGTGTACGAGAGACAGATGACGGCGGGCCGGTCGGGGCCGTTGTCCAGCAGATACGTGCCCCGGGTCATCCGGTCGGTGAGCGTCATGGACATCGTGTCGCGCCCGGTCGGCACGCCCCGGTCGTCCACGGCCGGGTCCAGCCAGAACGGCCGGTCGACCGGCACGAACAGCTTGGACGACTCCATGTAGTGGGTGCGTTCCATCGCCGTCCAGTGGTCGATCGGGAAGAGCGACTCGTCACAGGCGATCTTGGAGAGCAGCAGCCAGGACTGCGCGGTGAAGACGGCGGCGCGGTAGGTACGGATCCGGCCGGAGGCATCGGTGACGGTGATCCGGTTGCCCGAGGTGCGGTGCAGCCGGGTCACGGCCGGCAGCGGCGCCCCCTCGTGCAGCGACGACAGTGAGGTCCCGGCCGGCCAGTGCGTGATCTTCCGGGGCTCGTCCTCCCACAGCCGCAGCGGCAACTGCTGACTGCCGCCCACGATGGAACGGTGGTGGTCGTCGGCCTCGGTGTAGACGACCCGCAGGATCTCCAGGATGGAGTTGGGGAAGTCGGTGTCCCAGCCGCCGGTGCCGAAGCCCACCTGGCCGAAGATCTCCCGGTGGCGGAAGGATGTGAAGGCCGGGGAGTCGCAGAGGAACCCGTAGAAGGTCTGATTGTCGAGCTTCTCGACCAGCCGCGCCCAGATCTCCCGGATCCGCGGCACATCGCGCTCGCGCAGGGCGCGGTTCATGTCGGAGAAGTCCGCGCCCTCCTCCAGACAGGTGGTCCAGGCGTCCATCACCTCGCGGTAGACCGGCGGCAGATCGTCCACGGTCTTCGCGTAGTGGGACTCGCCCTTGAGGTCGACCACGGTCGACGGGGTGCCCGGGGCCAGCGGATTGGGGAACGGCCTGGTCTCCAGACCCACCAGATCGATGTAGTGCCGCAGCGCGGTGGAGGAGGGCGGGAAGCGCATCGCGCCCATCTCGGCGGTCAGTTCCGGGTCGCAGCCCTCGAAGCCGACCGTACGCAGCCGCCCGCCGATCCGGTCGGCCTCGTACACGGCGGGCTTCAGACCCATCTTCATCAGCTCGTACGCGGCGACCACGCCGGAGAGCCCGCCGCCGATGACGGCGACCTCGGCGCCGTGCTCGGCCGCGGGTATCTGGCCCAGCCCGGCGGGGTGCGCCAGGAAGTCGTCGTACGCGTAGGGGAAGTCCGGTCCGAACATGGTGATCGGGGGCTGGGCGCCGACGGGGTGCGCGTCGGTGTGCTGGACGGCGGTGGGCACCGTGGACGTCATGGGGTACGGACTCCTTGCGGGTGCGGCGGGTGCGCGGCGGGTACGGCGTACGGCGGGTACGGCCGGTACGAGGGCGGGCGCGAGCGGCTCGGCGCGGGCCGGCTCAGCAGTGGTCGGCTCAGCAGTGGTCGGCTCAGCAGTGGTCGGGTCGGACGAGCGAGGTGTACAGCCCGGGGCGACGGTCCCGCAGATACGGATTGGCCGCGCGGGAGGCGCTCAGCAGGTCGCCGTCCACCTCTCCGAGCACCAGTTCCTCGCTCCGCCCCGCGCGCGCCCGGACAGCTCCGTCGGGGCCGGCGAGACAGCTCAGCCCGACGAACTCGAACTCGCCCTCCTGTCCTGTCCTGTTCACATACGCCACATACATCTGGTTCTCGAAGGCCCGGACCGGCACGACGGATTCGGCGACGAACTGGAACGGATGCATCTGGGCCGTGGGCACCAGCAGCAGATCGGTACCGGCCAGGGCGTGCGACCGTACGTTCTCGGGGAACTCGACGTCGTAACAGATCATGATCCCGATCCGCAGCCCGGCCAGCTCGGCCTGGACGACGGGCCGCTCCCCCGGGGTGAACCACTCGCGCTCGAAGCCGCCGTAGAGATGTGTCTTGCGGTAGTTGGCGAGCCGCGTGCCGTCGGGGCCGATCAGCTGCGCGGCGTTGTAGATCCGCTCACGGTCCCGGTCGCGGTCGCACTCGCGGTCGCACTCGCCACCGCTCTCCCCGTCGCGTTCGCCTTCCCGCCCGGGGCCGTACCCGGAGTCGCGTTCGGGGTAGCCGTACAGCACCGCGAGTCCATGGCGTACGGCGATCTCGGCGACGGCCGCGGCCCCCGGGCCGTCCGCGGGCTCCGCCAGCCGGGGCACCTGGTCGCCGACGGCGTAGCCGGTCAGGAACATCTCGGGGCAGACCAGCAGCCCGGCGCCCGAGGCGGCGGCACGGGCCGCCGCCTCGTCGAGCACCTTGAGGTTCCCGGCGACGGAACCGGGTCGGCCGGAGCTCTGAAGCAGGGCGGTGCGCAGCGGCGGCATGGCTGACCTCGGGCGGTGCGAAGGGGGGCGCGGGGGAGGGCGCGGGCGACGACATTGACGCTACGGTCCGGCCGCCGCCCCGGACAAGACGCGACCGTTGCGCGCGGACCACCGATCCATTGCGTGCTCGGCGGCGCTCTCGGCGATTCGTTGCGCTCAGCGGTGGGCGCCGCTCCCGGTCCCCTCAAGCCCCGAGTAGCGCCTCAGCAGCGGTGACAGCACGAGCACGGACTTCGTACGCTCCACATAGGGCTCGCCCGCGATGCGTTCGAGTACCTGCTCGAAGTGGCGCATGTCGGCGGCGAAGACCTGGACGATCGCGTCCGCCTCTCCGGTGACCGTGGAGGCGGACACCACCTCCGGAAGCCGTTCCAGGCCCCGTTGAATGGCTTCGGGCGAGGTCTTGCGCCGGCAGTAGATCTCGATGAACCCCTCGGTCTCCCAGCCGAGCGCCGCCGGCTCCACCCGTACGGTGAAGCCGGTGATCGCGCCCTCGGCGCGGAGCCGGTCGACGCGCCGCTTCACCGCGGGCGCGGACAGGCCGACGAGGGAGCCGATATCGGCGTAGGAGCGGCGGGCGTCCGCGGCGAGGGCATGGACGATGCGTTCGTCGAGATCGTTGAGTCGCACGGCTGGTGGTTCACTTCTCTGCGTGTCCGGAGGGACGGCGGGGGGCCGTCACCGAAGTAGAACACGGGGCCGCGGGACCCGGTGACGCTTGGCCGCAGGGCCGGGCTCACAATGAGGCCGATGCCGGTGAAAGACCGACAACGGGGTAGATGAGGCCAGTGATGAGCAACGAGCCGCATGTGGTGGTCGTGGACTCGCCGTACCGGGACAGCGCGGCGGCCCGCGGCGCCGCCGCCGAATTCCTTCAGCAGCACTGTCCGTGGGCCGATCTGGACGCGGTGCTGATCGTCGTCTCGGAACTCGTCACGAACGCCGTCCGGCACACCCCGGGGTGGTGGCGGCTCCATCTCACCGCGGAGGACGAGACGTTGACGGTGGAGATGGACGACTCCAGTCCGGAGCCGCCGGTCGCCCGCACACCCGACTTCTCCGGGGGCGGCGGGTTCGGCTGGCACATGGTGCTGAAGCTCGCGGGCCATGTCGAGGTCCGCCCGCTGCCGGACGGCAAGCGTGTCCAGGCGGTCTGGCGACGGCCGGCGGTCACCGCCCCTGTCTGACGGGGTGACCCGGCGACCGGGCACGACAGCCGACGGCGGACGGCGGACGTACGAGACGGACGTACGAGGGGGCGCTCCCCAGTCGCGGAGCGCCCCCCTCGTACGACGTCGCCGACGCGCGCCTCACTCCACCGCCAGCAGACCCGCCCTCAGCCGCCCGGTGATCCGCGACAGCAGCCGGGACACATGCATCTGGGAGACGCCCAGTTCGGCGCCGATCTCCGACTGGGTCATCTCATCGCCGAAGCGCATGCGCAGGATGCGCCGCTCCCGCTCGTCCAGCTCCTCGATGAGCGGCTTGAGCGCCTGGACGTTCTCCGCCGTCTCCATCCCGGCGTCGGGTGCGCCGATCCGGTCCGAGAGCGGGGCCGGGAAGCCCGACGCGTCATCCGTCGGCATGTCGATCGAACCGGCCGTATAGCCGTTGCTCGCGACGACGCCCTCGATGACCTCCTCCTCTTCCAGCCCGAGATGGCCGGCCAGTTCGGAGGTGGTGGGCGCGTGGTCGAGCCGCTGGGACAGCTCGTCGGTCGCCTTGGCCAGATCGATCCGCAGCTCCTGGAGCCGGCGCGGTACGTGCACGGCCCAGCTGGTGTCCCGGAAGAAGCGCTTGATCTCGCCGACGATGTACGGCACGGCGAAGGTCGCGAACTCCACCTCGCGGCTCAGCTCGAAACGGTCGATCGCCTTGATCAGGCCGATGGTGCCGACCTGGACGATGTCCTCCATCTGGTCCGCGCGATTACGGAACCGGGTGGCCGCGTAGCGGACCAGCGCCAGATTCAGCTCGATCAGGGTGTTGCGCACGTACTGGAATTCGTGTGTGCCTTCTTGCAGCTCCGCCAGCCGGGCGAAGAAGAGTTTCGAGATTTCCCGTGCGTCCTTGGGTGCCACTTCCGCCGGGCACTCCACGTAGGGAAGTTCCAGCTCCGCCGCCTCCGCGCGCTGCTGGGCTCCGTACTGCGTGCTTTCGGTCGGGACCGTGCTCGCCGTGGACACTTCGTCCTCCCCTGCTCCGTGGTCAGTGCACAGCCCGTGTACCCGCTCCCGGCACACTCATGCTTGTCCGATGCCGGATCGGGAAATGCCGCGTCCGGCCGCCAAACATGGCGGCCGGACGGTGAGTTGACCGGAGCCGGACAGAAGCTGGGTCCTGTCCGGCCGGACGGGAGCCAGGGCCTCTCGTTTGGAGGCCCTAACTCCAACTGGCGTGCAGGGGCTTGCCCTCGGCGTAACCGGCGGCGCTCTGGACGCCGACGATCGCCTTCCGCGCGAACTCCTCCAGCGAGTCGGCGCCGGCGTAGGTGCACGAGGAGCGCACCCCCGCGATGATCGAGTCGATCAGGTCCTCCACACCGGGGCGGGACGGGTCGAGGAACATCCGCGAGGTGGAGATGCCCTCCTCGAACAGCGCCTTGCGCGCCCGGTCGTACGCCGACTCCTCGCTCGTACGGTTGCGTACGGCGCGGGCGGAGGCCATGCCGAAGGACTCCTTGTAGAGCCGTCCGTCGGCGGCCTGCTGAAGGTCGCCCGGGGACTCGTACGTACCGGCGAACCAGGAACCGATCATGACGTTCGAGGCGCCGGCGGCGAGCGCCATGGCGACATCGCGCGGGTGCCTGACCCCGCCGTCGGCCCAGACGTGCTTGCCGAACTTCTTCGCCTCCGCCGCGCACTCCATGACGGCGGAGAACTGGGGCCGGCCCACGCCCGTCATCATGCGGGTGGTGCACATGGCGCCGGGCCCGACACCGACCTTGATGATGTCCGCGCCGGCCTCGATCAGATCCCGTACACCCTCGGCGGCGACGATGTTGCCCGCGACGACCGGCACCTTCGGGTCGAGCGCGCGGACGGCCCTGATCGCGGCGAGCATCGACTCCTGGTGGCCGTGGGCCGTATCGACGACGAGCGTGTCGACACCCGCGTCGAGCAACTGCCCGGCCTTGCCCGCGACATCGCCGTTGACGCCGACGGCGGCGGCGATCCGCAGCTTGCCCCCGGCGTCGGTCGCGGGCGTGTAGAGGGTCGCGCGCAGGGCGCCCTTGCGGGTGAGCACACCGGCCAGCCTGCCGTCGGCGTCGATGGCGGGGGCGATCTTGCGGTTGGCGTTGTCGAGCGTGTTGAACGCCTCGCGCGGGTCCATGTCCGCGGAGATCAGCAGCAGGTCCTTCGACATCACCTCGGACAGCTGGGTGAAGCGGTCGACACCGGTCAGGTCGTGCTCGGTGACGACACCGACGGGCCGGCCCTCGCCGTCGACCACGACACCCGCGCCGTGCGCCCTCTTCGGCAGCAGGGACAGGGCGTCGCCCACGGTCTGGAGGGGGGCGAGCACGATCGGGGTGTCGAGTACGAGATGGCGCGTCTTGACCCAGGAGATGACGTCGGTGACGACCTCGATCGGGATGTCCTGCGGGATGACGACGAGACCGCCGCGCCGGGCGACGGTCTCGGCCATCCTGCGGCCCGCGATCGCGGTCATGTTCGCCACGACGAGGGGGATGGTGGTGCCGGTGCCGTCCGGGGCGGAGAGATCCACCGCCTGGCGGGAACCCACGGCCGAACGGCTCGGCACCATGAACACGTCGTCGTACGTGAGGTCATACGGCGGCTGCAGGTCATTGAGGAAACGCACGTGCAGAACATCCCAGTCGATCGGAGTTGGCCCCGGTCGGTGGAGCCGGGGAAAACGCACGTACTTGATTGTCCCATGCCGGACCGGATACCCGGCCGGGGAGGAACGTCCAGCTCAGAAGGGGTGCCCTCGTACGATGATCCAACGCCCCACGTCCATCGTCCACCGTCCCGGCCGGCAGCCGGCCTGGCCACCACCGGCCCCCGCCGCACCGCCCAGCGCCCAGGAGATGTCGGATCAGGTCAGGCAGGTCAGGCCTCGTCCGGGTCGACCCGCTCCAGCGCGGGCCGCGGCCCCGGGGAGAACTCCGTCAGCAGGAAGTCCGCCGCCGCGGTGTCCGTGACCAGGCTGGTGACCAGCCCGGAACGGAGGACGGCCCCGATCGCCTCCGCCTTGCGCAATCCGCCCGCGATCGCCACGACCTCCGGGACCCGGCGCAGCCGGTCGGCCTCGACCGTGATGCAGCGCTCGCCCAGATCGCGGCCGACCCGCCGGCCCTCCGCGTCGAAGAGGTGCGCGGACATCTCGGCGGCGACGCCGAGCGAGGCGTAGTGGGTCCGCTCCTCCTCGGTGATCATGTCGTGCACCGTGGAGATGCCCGCCTCCCAGGAACCGATGGACACGGCGGCGACGGTCACCTTGTCGAAGTACTCGAAGGCGCGCGCGATACCGGTCTGGCTGCGCAGCGCGGCCGCGGTCGCCGGGTCGGGGAGCAGCATCGGCGCGTAGATGGGGTGCGCCTCGCCTCCGGACACCTGGGCGGCCCGCCGGACGGCCTCGACCGAGCCGCGCTCGGCGGTGCCCGCGTCGTACACACCCGTGAGCTGGACGACCGTGCAGGGCGGCAGCCGGTCGAGCGCGGCGGCCATGTGGATGGTGGACCGGCCCCACGCCAGGCCCAGCACATCGCCCTCGACCACCAGCTCACCGAGCAGATCGGCGGCGACCTCGCCGAGGTTCTCCGGGTCGGGCGACTCGTCCTCGGCCTCCGTGGGCGACTCGACGACCACCGCGTGCCGCAGTCCGTAGCGGGCGCGCAGCGCGTCGGAGCGCTCGGCGTCCAGTTCGGACGGGACGCGGATCTCGATCCTGACGAGGTCGCGCTCCAGCGCGGTCTCCAGGACCCGGGCCACCTTGAAGCGGCTGACGCCGAACTCCTCGGCGATCTGGATCTTGGACTTGCCCTCCAGGTAGAAACGGCGAGCCATGGCCGCCGCCTGCACCAGTTCCGCGGGTCCCATCCGCAGGGCTGGCCGACCCGCCGACATACCAGACACCGCGATCTCCTCACTGCTGTTCACACTCTGGACTCGCTGTTCATCCTGTCAGATCCAGCGATCCTTGATCAGCCCCGAAGGGCGCCGTTCATTTTCCCGTGGCGCACTGGTCGACCGGAGCCCGCCCGCTCGCGCGGAGGGTCAGTGACCGCATGCCCATGAGGCGGCGGAGGTGGCCTCGGTCGCCTGCTCGCGGAGCATCCGTACCGCCGCGGCCGGATCGTCCGTGCCGTACACCGCGGAGCCCGCGACGAAGACATCGGCGCCCGCCTCGGCGCACCGCTCGATGGTGGTGGCCGAGACGCCGCCGTCGACCTGGAGCCACAGTTCAAGACCGTGTTTGGAGATCAGCTCACGGGTACGGCGGATCTTGGGCAGCATGATGTCCAGGAACCCCTGGCCACCGAAGCCCGGCTCCACCGTCATGATCAGCAGCATGTCCAGCTCGGGGAACAGGTCCTCGTACGGCTCGACGGCCGTCGCGGGCTTGAGCGCCATGGACGCCCTGGCGCCCTTGGCACGGATCTCGCGGGCCAGTCGTACGGGGGCGGCGGCGGCCTCCACGTGGAAGGTCACCGAACCGGCACCTGCCTCGACGTACTGCGGGGCCCAGCGGTCGGGCTCCTCGATCATCAGGTGGCAGTCCAGCGGGATGTCCGTCGCCCGTCCGAGCGCTTCGACCACCGGCACGCCCAGGGTCAGATTGGGCACGAAGTGGTTGTCCATGACATCGACATGAAGCCAGTCGGCGCCTTCCACCGCCTTCGCCTCATCGGCGAGCCGGGAGAAGTCGGCGGACAGGATGCTGGGGTTGATCTGGGCCATGTGCCAAGCCTGCCATGCTCCGGACCACTTCCGGACCGCCCGGCGAACCTCGGTACGGACCAATGCCCGGTAATGCGGTGCGGGAACGGCACAGTCCGCGCAATCCGCGCGTCTTGCCCGGCCGACGGCGGCCCGGCCCGCCCGCTTGACCCGCTTGACCCGTACCGCCCGTATCGCCCGGCCCGCCCGCTCCGGCTCTCCCGGCCTGACTCTTTCGACCTGACTACTTTCGGGCCTGACTCTCCTGGCCTGGCTCTCCCGCGTTGACTCATCCGCGTTGACTCATCCGCCTTGACTCATCCGCCTTGACTCTCCCACGGAGGGAGACCGCACGGTGGCACCATGCACAGCGAACCCGTACCGGCCCCGGCGCCGGATCTCGCACCGGAACCCGCACTGCTCACCATCGGCGCGGTGGCCGAGCGCACCGGTCTGCCGGTGAAACTCGTCCGCCACTGGTCGGATCTCGGCATCGCACCGCCCGCCGACCGCACCGAGGCCGGCTACCGCCGGTACGGCCCCGAGGCCGTGGCCCGCCTCGATCTGGCGCGTACCCTCCGGGACCTCGGTCTCGGTCTGTCCACGATCCGGGACGTACTCGACCGTGAACGGGACCTGCCCGAGGTCGCGGCGGTGCATGCCGACGCCCTGGAGGCCCGGATCCGGACGCTGCGGCTGCGGCAGGCGGTGCTCCGGTCGGTCGCCCGTCGCGGTGCGGACGCGGGGGAGCTCACCGCCCTCGACGAACTGGTCCGGATGTCCGCCGCCGAACGCGAGGCGATCGTCCGCGCGTTCGTGGCGGGGGCGCTCGGCGACGTCGGGACCTCGTCCTTCGGACGGGGTCTGCTGGCGGCGATGCCCGAGCTGCCCGCCGACCCCACCGCCGAACAGGTCGACGCATGGTGCGAGCTGAGCGCTCTCGTACGGGATCCGGCCCTGGCCGCGGCGCTGCGGCGGATGGCCGAGTACGCGGCCCGGCACGCCCCGGCCGACACCGCCGCAGCCGCTCCCGCCGACACCGCCACAACCGGTCCGGCCGACGCCGCCACTGCCGAGGACGGGCGCCGGGCCCAGGAGGCGGAGCGGCTGACCGACGCCTGGGTACGGCGAGTGTCCGCGGCGATGGACAGCGGCCTGGCCCCGGACTCGCCCGCGGCGGACGCGGTGGTGACGGCCGTCGTGGCGGAGTGGCTTCCCGGCCAGAGCGGCACGCCCGGCGCACCGGACGGCGACGGACCGGCGGCGCGTGCCCGGCTGCTGGAACAGCTGGAGATGGCCGCCGAAGCCCGCGCCGAGCGGTACTGGCAGCTCGTCTGTGTCATCAGCGGCCGGCCCGTGCGGCCGAGCCTGGCCCCGGCCGGCGCCTGGCTGATGACGGCCCTCAGGACCAATCCGACGCCCGGCGCCCGTGCCACGGCGCTCGAAGCGCTCTACGACGGGGCCGCCGCGCCCGGCGCACCGGAGGGGCCCGGGGCAGGCACCGTGGACGCCTTCGCCTCAATACTGGCCGAGGTCGAGCGGCTGGTGAGCGCCGTGGGCCCCGACCGCTTCGGCGATCCGACCCCTTGCGCCGACTGGAACGTACGCGCCCTGCTGGACCATCTGGTCTGGGAGAACCTGATCTGGGCCGGGCTGGCCGAGGGCTCCCCGCCCACCGATCACGGGGCCGATCACCTGGGCGCGGACCATCTCGCCGCGTTCCGCGCCGCCGCATCGGCGACGATGACCGCCTTCCGCCGTCCCGGCATGCTGGAGCGCCGTTACGGCCCGGCCCCCGGCCGGAGACTGGTCGAGCAGTTGCTGATCGAAATGCTGGTGCACGGCTGGGATCTGGCCATGGCCACCGGACAGCGGCCCGGCTTCGCGAAGGAGACCGTGGAGGCCGTACTCCCCTCCATACGGGAGATCTACGGCGCGCTGCCCCGGACCCCGGGAGGTTCGTTCGCCCCCGAGGTGCCGGTGCCCGACGGGTCGGCTGCGACGGACCGGCTGGCGGCCTTCCTCGGCCGACGGGTCGCCTGGACGCGGTAGCCGCGCCGGCCCGGTCGGACCCCGGCCGTCACCGTCAGGCAGTACGCCGCAGCAGCGCCAGGTACATGGCGTCCGTACCGTGCAGATGCGGCCACAGCTGGACGTCGGGACCGTCTCCCAGCGCCGGTACGCCCGGCATCAGCGGCCTGGCGTCGATCCACTCGGCCTCGACCGCCGGGCCGCCGCGCCCCTTGAGGACGTCCTCGACGACCGCCTTGGTCTCGGCGGGGTGCGGGGAGCACGTCGCGTAGCCGACGACGCCGCCGACCCGTACCGCGTTGAACGCCTCGCGCAGCAGGCCGCGCTGGAGCGGCGCGAAGCCCTCCAGATCCTCCGGGCGGCGCCGCCAGCGCGCCTCCGGCCTGCGCCGCAGAGCGCCGAGGCCCGTGCACGGCACATCGACCAGGACCCGGTCGAAGGAACCGTGGCCCCAGGGCGGCCTGGTGCCGTCGGCGGCGATCACCTGATAGGGGCCGGGGTTTCCGGCCAGCGCGCGGGCGACGAGCCTGGCCCGGTGGGGCTGCTTCTCGGCGGCCAGCAGGGAGGCGCCGCGCCCGGCCGCCAGCGCGGCCAGCAGCGCCGCCTTGCCACCGGGACCGGCGCACCCGTCGAGCCAGCGCGCGTCAGCCCCCTCCAGCGGCGCGTTGGCCAGGGCGATCGCGACCAGCTGACTGCCCTCGTCCTGGACGCCCGCCCGCCCCTCCCGTACGGCGTCGAGCGCGCCCGGTTCACCGCCCTCGGCGAGGCGTACGGCATACGGCGACCAGCGGCCGGGCAGTCCGGAGTCCTCGCCGAGCACATCGAGCAGCTCCTCGGCGGTCGAGCGGCCCGGCCGGGCCACCAGCGTCACCTCGGGCCGTTCGTTGTCGGCCTCCAGGAGATCCTCGATACCGGCGCGGCCACCGCCCAGCGCGTCCCAGAGCGCGGAGACCACCCAGCGGGGATGCGAGTGGACGACCGCGAGATGGTCCTCGGCGTCCTCGTCGTACGGCGGAGCGACCCGCTCCAGCCAGGTGTCCAGATCGTCCCTGGAGATCTTGCGCAGTACGGCGTTGACGAACTTGGCGCGGCCGTCGCCGAGCACCACCCGGGCCAGCTCCACGCTCGCGGAGACGGCGGCATGCGTCGGAATCCGCGTCCCGAGCAGCTGGTGCGCCCCGAGGGCGAGCACGTCGAGGACGGGCGGGTCGACCTCCCGCAGCGGCCGGTCGACGCACGCCGAGATGATCGCGTCGTACGTGCCCTGGCGCCGCAGCGTCCCGTACACCAGCTCGGTGGCCAGCGCCGCGTCCCGCGCCTCGAAGCCGCTGTTCTCGCGCGCCTTCTTGAGCAGCGGCGGCAGGACGAGGTTCGCGTACGCGGCCCGCTCGTCGACCGCTCTGAGCGCCTCGAAGGCGAGGAGCCGCACGGGGTCCTTCTTGGGGCGGCGATACGGCTTGGAGGGGCGGCGAGGGGCCTGCTCGTTCAAAGGTGCTCCGCGGTGAGAAGAATTGATCCCTCCCAGCCTAATGCTCCTGCCCGAGCCGCTGGCCTCCTACCGCTCCCGGCCGAGCCGTCGGCCGCCTACCGCTCCTGCCCGAGGGTCTCGCCCGGGGCGATCCGTACCCCTCGCGCCCAGTCGGCGGCGCTCATCGGCTTCTTCCCCTGCGGCTGGACCCAGAGCAGCTCGACATCGTGCGATCCGGTGCCCACGTACACGTGGTTCTTGCCGGCGGCGAGCGCCCCGGGCGCCAGCTCCGTACGCTCCGGCAGCAGCCCCAGGTGGATCAGTTTGAGCCGCTCCCCGCGGAAGACCGTCCAGGCACCGGGCGCGGGTGTGCAGGCGCGAACCACCCGGTCCACGTGCAGCGCGGGCGCGGACCACTCCACCCGCGCGTCCTCGACAGTGATCTTGGGCGCGAGCGTGACGCCCTCGGCGGGCTGCGGTACGGGCTTGAGCGAGCCGTCCTCGATCCCGTCCATGGTCGCCGCGAGCAGGCCGGAGCCCGCGAAGGCCAGCCGGGTCAGCAGATCACCACTGGTGTCGGTGGGCCGTACGTGCTCCGTGATCACGCCGTACACCGGTCCGGAGTCCAGCCCTGCCTCGATCTGGAAGGTGGACGCGCCGGTCATCTCGTCGCCCGCCATGACGGCGTGCTGCACCGGCGCGGCACCGCGCCAGGCGGGCAGCAGCGAGAAGTGCAGATTCACCCAGCCGTGGACCGGCACATCGAGGGCGACCCTCGGCAGCAGCGCGCCGTACGCGACGACCGGGCAGCAGTCCGGCGCGATCTCGCGCAGCCGGGCCAGGAAGTCCTCGTCGCGCGGCCTCGCCGGTCTGAGCACCTCGATGCCGGCCTCCTCCGCACGCTGGGCGACGGGACTGGCGACAAGCCTGCGACCGCGCCCGGCCGGGGCGTCGGGCCGGGTCACGACGGCGGCGACCTCATGCCGTTCGGAGGCGATGAGTGCGTCCAGGGCGGGTACGGCGACCTCGGGGGTGCCGGCGAAGACGAGCTTCATCGGTGGCTGACTGCCTCTCGGGCTGAAAGTGCGGTGATCGGGCAGCGCACCAGTCTATGGGCCATGACGTCAGGGGGCGTACGACGGCCCACGCGCCCCGCGCATATGCGCATACGCCCCCGCAGCGTGACCACAACGCCAGGTGGCGCGTTGTCAAGAGAGATTGACCAACACGGGCCGCACCGGTGCGGCCCGGATCCTTTTCAACGCCGGTTCGAGAGGCTTGTTCATGGCCGACCACGCAACCCACGACGCACAAGCCCGAGCAAGTCTGCACCTGTTGGTGCGGGACATCGAGCGGGTCCGGCGACAGGTGGACGCATTGCGCACCCTCACCGCCCAGTTGGGCAATGTCTACCGCCCGCGGCGATCGGGTCCTTCGGCGGGCTTCGTCGTGTACGGCAGGGCACCCGCGCCGACCGTACGGCTCGCGCAGGAGCTGAGGGACAGCGTAGAGACCCTGGTGACCGCCGCGGTGGACTTCGACCGCTCGCTGGGCTTCTCCTGGGACGCGGTGGGTTCGGCGCTCGGCGTCACCAAGCAGGCGGTGCACCGTCGTTACGGTACGCGCCGTACCGCCCAGCAGCCGAGCGCGCCCGAGGCGGACCACCCGCAGGACGCCGCGGCGCCCCGTCCGACGGTGCCGGCCGCGGTACCCGCGGCCCGATCGATGCCACCGCAGCCGACGGCCGGCACACAATCCCTCCGGGAAGAGCCCCGCCCGAACGTCTTCCCGGGCCCAAGGGGCGGCTGACCAAAGGGGCTCCGCCCCGCACCCCCCACTGTCCCGGACCCGCACCCACCCCCACAGGGCGGCGGGTTGGTGGGACCCACCGGGGGGGGGAGGGGCGAGGTCGGAGGAGGTACGTGTCCGGACGCAAAGCGTCGCAGCTCGCGCGGAGCGCGGTGACCACGCGACGCGGTGGCGTGTCGATCGCGGCGCGGTCCGGACACGTACCTCCGCCCTCCGCGGGCCCCGGCTCCCGGCTCCCGGCACCCGGCACCCGGCACCCGGCACCATGAGGCAGGCAGGCAAGCACCCGCAGTCCCACCGGACGGCGCACCGCACCCGATACCCCGCTCCGCCGGAGGCGCGTCGCGGCCACGCCGCGCGCCCGGAGGCGGGATCTCACCCAATATCCGGCGGATCAATCCGCACCCGCACCGGATCCCCGTCGCCCCGAGCCAACCGCGCCGCCTGGGCCCCCTTCAGCGCCCCGGCGAGCGCGGCCCCGCTCCCCGGCGGCACCCGCACCAACGCCCGCTCCCACCGCTCCCCCGCCGGCGCGTCGCCCGCCCGGCGCGGCCTGCCCGGATCCGTGACCGGCATCGGCACAGGCCCCAGTACCTCCGCGTCGACGGGCAGCTCCGCGGCCGCCAGAAACGTGGCCACCGCCTCGCCCCGACCCAGCACCGCCGCCATCCGCGACACCGGCGGAAACCCCAGCTCGGCCCGTTCCGCCAGCTCACGCTGCGCGTGGCCCACCGGATCCCAGCGCACCAGCGCCTGCACGGGCCGCAGCGTCGGCTCGGCGACCACGACCACCGTGCCGCCCTCGCTCTGTCCGCGTACCAGCGACCCGGCCTGTATCCAGCGGCGCAGGGCCTCCTCCCCCGCCCGCAGATCCGGCCGCCCGAGCATCGCCCAGCCGTCGAGGAGCAGCGCCGCCGCGTAACCGCCCTCCGCCACCGGCTCGGCGCCCGGGGTGCTCACCACGAGGGCGGGACGGCCGGGGACGGAATCGAGCACGTGGTCGCGTCCCGACGTACGGACGGGGACGGCCGGGAACGCCCGTCCCAGCTCCTCCGCCGTCCGCCGCGCGCCCACGATCCGCGCGCGCAGCCGGGTGTTCCCGCACTCCACGCAGTGCCAGGCCGGTTCGTCCCGGTCGCACCAGCCGCAGTGCAACTCCCTTTCCCGCGCCGCCTCCAGCGGTCCCGCGCAGTGCCGGCAGCGAGCGGGCGTTCGGCACCGTTCGCAGGCGAGCCGGGGCACATAGCCGCGCCGGGGCACCTGCACCAGCACCGGCCCGGTCTTCAGCCCTTCCCTGACGGCCTGCCAGGCCAGGCTGGGCAGCCGCGCGGCACGCGCCGCCTCGTCCCGCGCCAGCTCGCCGTCGCCGATGGTGCGCACGAGCGGCGCGGCCGTACGCACCTGCTCGCGGCCGGCCGCGAGAGGCAGCGCCCAGCCGGTGCCGACCAGTTGGGCTGCCTCGACGGTGCAGGACGTACCGCCCAGCAGGAAGCCGCATTTGTCGTGCGCGGCCCGCAGCAGCAGCACCTCGCGGGCGTGCGGCTGGGGTGCGTGCTGCTCGCTGTGACTGCCGTCGCCGTCGTCCCAGATGACCACCAGTCCCAGGTCCCGCACCGGCGCGAACATGGCCGCACGGGTCCCGACCACCGCCCGCACCGCTCCGCGCCGTACGGCGAGCCACTCCCGGTAACGCTTCTCGGGCCCCGCCTCGGCCGTGAGCAGCGCATGCCGCCCCTGCCCCAGCAGCGCCGTCAGCGCCGTGTCGACCCGGGCGGCGACCCGCCCGTCCGGTACGACGACGAGCGCACCCCGCCCCGAGGCCAGCGTCGCCGCCACGGCGCGCGCCAGCTCGTCGGCCCAGTGCGGACCGGGCAGAGCGGTCCACACGGCCCGAGGCGCCCCACCGTCGGCGAGCGCGGCGAGGAAGGCGGGCCCGTTGACGTACCGCTCCCAGGTCCCGGCCTCCGGCGCGGCGGGGGGCGGCAGTGGCTCCGGAGAGGCCTTCGACTCGGCCCGCGCGTTCCGCGGCGGAATCGCGAGCTGAAGCACGTCCGCCAGGCTTCCCGCGTACCGGTCGGCCACGGCGCGGGCCAGCCCCAGCAGCTCGGCACTGAGCACGGGCTCGGGCGACACCACATCGGCGAGCGCGGCGAGCGGCCCGGAGTAGTCCGACTCGGCCCGCCGCTCGACCACGAACCCGTCGATCAGCCGCCCGCCCTCACGCCGCCCGCCCCGCACCTGATGCGCCCCGGCCCCGAACCGCACCCGCACCCGCACCCCCGGCTGCGCCGCGTCGTCCAGCTCCTCCGGTACGGCGTAGTCGAAGAACTGATCAAGATGCAGTACGCCCTTGTTGACCACCACCCGCGCCACCGGCAGCTCCCCGGCCAGCGCGGCCCCCCGCCACGTCCGCGGCTTCGCCCGCGGCACCTTGGCCTTCCGCACGCTCTCCCGAATGAGCGCAAGCTGCTCGGGCCCACCGCCGGCGGGATCCTCGGCCTGCCTGTCGTCGCTGCTCACAGCTTCATACCTACCAGACAGCACGGACACCCCCCACCTCACCGAGGAGCCGGTCCGCTCCGACCCCACGCACCGGGAGCGTCCTCATACGCGAAAGCCCCGGACCGTCGTACGGTCCGGGGCCTCAACGGCAAATCTGAAGGGACAACCCCGAAGGGTCAGACCCCCGCGGCCTTGCGCAGGGCGTCCACGCGATCCGTGCGCTCCCAGGTGAATTCGGGCAGCTCGCGGCCGAAGTGACCGTACGCCGCCGTCTGCGCGTAGATCGGGCGGAGCAGGTCGAGGTCACGGATGATGGCCGCCGGGCGGAGGTCGAAGACCTGCGCGATGGCCTGCTCGATCTTGTCCGTGTCGACCGTGGCCGTACCGAAGGTCTCCACGAAGAGACCGACCGGCTCCGCCTTGCCGATCGCGTAGGCGACCTGGACCTCGCAGCGCGAGGCCAGGCCCGCCGCGACAACGTTCTTCGCGACCCAGCGCATCGCGTACGCCGCCGAGCGGTCGACCTTGGACGGGTCCTTGCCGGAGAAGGCGCCGCCGCCGTGACGGGCCATGCCGCCGTACGTGTCGATGATGATCTTGCGGCCGGTCAGGCCCGCGTCACCCATCGGACCGCCGATCTCGAACCGGCCCGTCGGGTTCACCAGCAGTCGGTAGCCCTCGGTGTCCAGCTTGATGCCGTCGTCGACGAGCTCCTTGAGAACGTGCTCGACGACGAACTCACGCACGTCGGGGGCGAGCAGCGAGTCCAGGTCGATGTCCGAGGCGTGCTGCGAGGAGACCACGACCGTGTCGAGACGGATAGCCTTGTCGCCGTCGTACTCGATGGTGACCTGCGTCTTGCCGTCCGGGCGCAGGTACGGGATGGTCCCGTTCTTGCGGACCTCGGAGAGACGGCGCGAGAGCCGGTGCGCGAGGTGGATCGGGAGCGGCATCAGCTCGGGCGTCTCGTCGCAGGCGTAGCCGAACATCAGGCCCTGGTCGCCGGCGCCCTGCTTGTCCAGCTCGTCCTCGTCGCCCTCGACGCGCTTCTCGTACGCCGTGTCGACACCCTGCGCGATGTCGGGCGACTGTGCGCCGATGGACACCGAGACGCCGCAGGAGGCGCCGTCGAAGCCCTTCTTCGAGGAGTCGTAACCGATCTCCAGGATCTTGTTACGCACCAGCTGGGCGATCGGCGCGTAAGCCTTGGTGGTCACCTCGCCGGCCACGTGCACCAGACCGGTGGTGATCAAGGTTTCCACGGCGACCCGGGAGGACGGGTCCTCCTGCAGGAGCGCGTCAAGAATGGTGTCGCTGATCTGGTCAGCGATCTTGTCGGGGTGACCTTCGGTCACAGACTCCGAAGTGAACAGACGGCGGGACACATCGCTCCCTGTGGTTGCAGCGGCTGCTGGCTGATCGTTGGCGGACCGGCGGAGGGCTGCGGCCCCGCGACGGTCCACGACCACTTTATCGGTCGAATCGGGTCACGGGCGCAAGTGTCTCGATCTGTGGGAGTCCCGCGCCCGCGGCTCTGCATTATGCGATACGCCGATCGGCCCTGACCAGGGGCGCTACGCCGGGAATCTTCGGATTTCGGCCCGCCACCGTGGTGACTCCCCCCGGGAACCAGCCAGGAGCGGTGCCACAAAGAATTCATGCGCACCACGGCTCACGTTCAACCAGTGCCCTCGGTGAGCGGGCCGGGCCCGCGGGCCCTCCCCAGGTCCAGGGCCCGCGGGCCCTCAAACCCCCAGTCTCGGCGCCACCAGGTCCCAGACGACATCCGCCAGCGCCTCCTTGGGGCCGTACGGCACCGCCGTCTCGCCGCCGTCCGCCGCGAGCACGACCGCCTCGTTCTCCTCGGCGCCGAAGGTCTTCCGCTCCCCGACCTCATTGACCACCAGCAGGTCGCATCCCTTGCGCAGCAACTTCTTCCTGCCGTTGGCCAGAACGTCGTCCGTCTCCGCCGCGAAGCCCACGATCACCTGTCCGGGGCGGGCCCGCTCGGCGGAGATCTCGGCGAGGATGTCCGGGTTGCGGACCAGCGCCACCGGCGCGGGCTCCTCGCCGTCCTTTTTCTTGATCTTTCCCTCGGCGTAGGAAGCGGGCCGGAAGTCGGCCACGGCCGCCGCCATGACCACGGCGTCGGCCTCCGCCGCGGCCTTCAGTACGGCCTCACGCAGCTGTACCGCCGTCCCGACATGGACCACATCCACGCCGGCGGGGTCCGGGAACCCGGTATTCGCCTCGATCAGGGTGACCCGCGCGCCGCGCGCCACCGCCGTACGCGCCAGGGCGTACCCCTGCTTCCCGGAGGAGCGGTTCCCCAGATAGCGCACCGGGTCGAGCGGCTCGCGCGTACCGCCCGCGCTGACCACGACATGGTGTCCCGCCAGGTCGGGTACGGAGCCGGGCGCTGACACGCCGCGCGCCAGTACGCGCCGGCAGACCTCGAAGATCTCCTCCGGGTCCGGCAGCCGGCCCTTGCCCGTGTCGACGCCGGTGAGACGGCCGACGGCGGGCTCGATGACGACGGCGCCACGGCGGCGGAGCGTCGCGACGTTCTCCTGGGTGGCGGGGTGCTCCCACATCTCGGTGTGCATGGCCGGCGCGAAGACGACCGGACAGCGGGCGGTGAGGAGCGTATTGGTCAGCAGGTCGTCGGCGAGTCCGTGCGCCGCCTTGGCGAGGAGATCGGCGGTGGCCGGCGCGACGACGACCAGATCGGCGGACTGCCCGATCCGTACATGCGGCACCTCGTGGACATCGGTCCAGACCTCGGTGGAGACAGGGTGGCCGGAGAGGGCCGACCAGGTGGCCGCCCCGACGAAGTGCAGCGCCGAGTCGGTCGGTACGACCCGTACGTCGTGGCCCGACTCGGTCAGCCGTCGCAGCAGCTCGCACGCCTTGTACGCGGCGATCCCGCCCGCGACGCCCAGAACGACCTTCGGCTTGTCCACCGTGTCCCCATCTCTCTCGTCCGTCCCCGGCCCCACAGCTCCCCGGCCCTACGGAGTCCCTGGGGAGGCCCTAGGGACATGACACACCACAGGCCCGGCGGTCGTACCGCCGGGCCTGTGGTGAAGAGCCTGTACTGAAGAGCGTGACGCCTACTGGGCGGGGCCGTCGATGGCCTCGGAGGTCAGCAGACCCGCGTTGATCTCACGCAGGGCGATCGAGAGCGGCTTCTCGTGGACGTGGGTGTCCACCAGCGGACCGACGTACTCGAGCAGGCCCTCACCGAGCTGCGAGTAGTACGCGTTGATCTGGCGCGCGCGCTTGGCCGCGTAGATCACGAGGCTGTACTTCGAGTCCGTGGCCTCGAGCAGCTCATCGATCGGCGGGTTGATGATGCCCTCGGGCGTGGTGATGGAAGAGGACACTCTCTAGCCTTCCGAAGAAAATTCAGGGAGAAACCGGTAATCGCGGGATTCACGATGGAAGGAAATCCCACAAAAGATCATGCAACTGCCATCAAGGCTAGCAGCTCGCGCGCGACGTCCTCGACCGAGGTGTTGACCAGCGTCGTATCGAACTCCGATTCGGCGGCCAGCTCCACCTTGGCGACCTCCAGACGGCGCTCGATCACCTCGGGCGATTCTGTGCCACGGCCGGTGAGCCGGCGTACCAGCTCGTCCCAGCTCGGGGGCGCCAGGAAGACCAGCCGGGAATCGGGCATCGACTGCTTGACCTGCCGTGCGCCCTGGAGATCGATCTCCAGCAGCACGGGCTCGCCCGATCCCAGCCGGTCGAGGACCGCCTGGCGCGGCGTGCCGTAGCGGTTGCCGGCGAACTCCGCCCATTCCAGCAACTCACCATTGGCGACCAGCTTGTCGAATTCATCGTCGGTGACGAAGAAATACTGGACGCCGTGACGTTCGCCGGGGCGCGGCCTTCTGGTGGTGGCCGACACCGAGAGCCATACCTCGGGGTGGACCTTGCGCATATGGGCGACGACCGTGCTCTTGCCGACCCCGGAGGGGCCGGAGAGCACGGTCAGCCGCGGTCGTACCTCTGCTGCCATGCAGCGATTATCCAGGTTCCCGGGGGTACCCGGGAACGTCAGGCGGCCTTGCCGCCGAACTCGCGCTCCAAGGAGGCGATCTGGTTGGAGCCAAGACCACGCACTCGGCGGCTCTCGGAGATCCCGAGCCGCTCCATGATCTGCTTGGCGCGGACCTTGCCCACGCCGGGCAGGGACTCGAGCAGTGCGGAGACCTTCATCTTCCCGATGACGTCGTTCTCCTGACCCTGCTTGATGACGTCATGGAGGGAGGCGCCGGAGTGCTTGAGTCGATTCTTGACCTCGGCCCGCTCCCGGCGAGCCGCGGCGGCCTTTTCGAGCGCGGCTGCGCGCTGTTCAGGGGTAAGGGGCGGAAGAGCCACGCCTACGTCACCTCGGATGTCGAACTGTCGGATACGGACCGGTGAGGAACCTAATCGCCCCACACCAGGCGAGCAACGGGCAACGGACTGCACGTTGGCTCTCGACGGAGACTAGCGGCCATGGCCGCCGGAGTCAGCGAGAACAGACGAAAAGTCCTGGTCAACGTCGATCGGGCCGGACATTTCAGGCATATTGCCCAGCTTTTCCGTCAAGAATCTCTTCGTCGGCGTCCCAGCGACGTCCCAGCGACGTCCTATCGGCGTCCCAGCGATGTTCCCCTGGTGTTCAGGGGCGCCTCCGAAAACCGTCCTCCGCGCCATCGGAAGCCTCCCGGCACGCCCCCGGCGCACGCCCCCAAGCTGTCCCGCCGCATGCCCCAAACGTGTCCGCCGCACGCCTCACGCGCCCCCGACGGCCGCCCGCACCTCGTCGCTGAAACGCTCCGCCGCCTCCCTCAGCGCGCCGAGGTCCGGACCGTGCCGCAGTACGCCCCGGCTGACGCTCGGGACCACATTGCCGACCGCCGCGCCGAACACGCCGGGCAGATCGGCCGGGGTCGCGCCCTGCGCGCCGATTCCGGGCGCGAGCAGCGGCCCGTTGATCGCGAGATCGACCCCCGCGTCCCCCAGGGTGGCGCCGACGACCGCGCCGACCGAGCCGAGCGGGGTCGCGCCTCTGTTCTCCGCGGCCATGTGGTCGAGCATCAGCTGCGCGACCGGCCGGCCGTCCGCGGCGGTGGCGCGCTGCACCTCCGCGCCCTCGGGGTTGGACGTCAGGGCGAGTACGAAGACGCCCGAGCCGGAGATCGCGGCCGCGTCCAGTGCCGGCCTCAGCGACCCGAAGCCCAGGTACGGGGAGACCGTCACGGCGTCCGAGAAGAGCGGCGAGTCCTTGTCCAGATAGGTCGCCGCGTACGCGCCCATGGTGGAGCCGATGTCGCCGCGCTTGGCGTCCATCAGGACCAGCGCCCCGGCCGCCCGCGCCTCCGCGACGGTCTTCTCCAGGACGGCGGTCCCACGCGACCCGAAGCGCTCGAAGAACGCCGACTGCGGTTTGAGCACGGCCACCCGGTCCGCCAGCGCCTCCACCGTCGTACGGGCGAAGCGCTCCAGGCCCGCGATGTCGTCGCCCAGGCCCCAGTCCATGAGCAGCGAGCCGTGCGGATCGATACCGACGCAGAGCGGTCCGCGGCTGTCCATGGCACGCCGCAGTCGGGCCCCGAAGGGCTCCCCCGGGGTCGGGGCGGAAGCGGTGGGGGTCATGCGGTCACCTTCCTGGTGTCGGCGCCGACGGCCTCGGCGAGCGTCGCGTACGGGCTGACAGCCAGCCGGGCGGCGAGCCCCTTGTGGATCGTCCGGCTCCAGAACGGGCCCTGGTAGATGAAGGCGCTGTAGCCCTGGACGAGCGTGGCGCCCGCGAGGACGCGCTGCCAGGCGTCCTCGGCGTCCTCGATGCCGCCGACCCCGACGAGCGTGATCCGGTCGCCCACGCGCGCGTACAGCCGGCGCAGCACCTCCAGTGAGCGCGCCTTCAGCGGCGCGCCGGACAGTCCGCCCGTCTCCGCGACCAGGGCCGGAGCCGAGAGCAGCCCGAGCCCCTCGCGCGCGATGGTGGTGTTGGTCGCGATGATGCCGTCCAGGCGCAGTTCCACGGCCAGGTCGGCGACCGCGTCGATGTCCTCGTCGGCGAGATCGGGCGCGATCTTGACCAGGAGCGGTACCCGGCGGTGGGTGACGGTGCGGTCGGCGGCCTCGCGTACGGCGGTGAGCAGCGGGCGCAGCTGGTCGACGGCCTGGAGGCTGCGCAGCCCGGGGGTGTTGGGCGAGCTGACGTTGACCACGAGATAGTCGGCGTGCCCGGCCAGCCGCTCCGTCGAGAGCACGTAATCGCGGATCGCCTCACTCTCGGGGACGACCTTGGTCTTGCCGATGTTGACGCCGACGGTGGTCCTGAAGACCGGCCTGCGCGCCGCCAGCCGGGCCGCCACGGCGGCCGAGCCCTCGTTGTTGAAGCCCATCCGGTTGATCAGCGCGCGGTCGGCGACGAGCCGGAAGAGCCGCGTCCTCGGGTTTCCGGGCTGCGGCTCGCCGGTGACGGTACCGATCTCGATGTGGTCGAAGCCGAGCATCGTCATGCCGTCGATGGCCACGGCGTTCTTGTCGAAGCCCGCGGCGAGCCCGAAGGGGCCGTGCATCCGCAGTCCGAACGCCTCGGTGCGCAGTTCGCGGTGGCGCGGCGCCAGGGCGGCGGCGGCGAACGTACGCAGGACGGGGACGCGGGCGGCGAGCCGGATCCAGCGGAACGCCAGGTGGTGAGCGCGCTCCGGGTCCATCCGGCGGAAGACCAGCCTGAAGAAAATCTTGTACATGGAGTGGTGTGTCCTCGAACGGAGTGGTGTGTCCTCGAAGAGACCTCGTGAAGAGGGGGACACCGGCTTCGGTGTCCCCCTTCCTCGGGCCGACTAGTACGTGTTGCGTGCCGCGATCAGGTGTCGGGCGTGTTCCTGGAGGGAACGGACGCCGACCTCGCCGTGTTTGAGCGCGTCGATGCCCTGGACAGCGGCGGCCAGCGCCTGGACCGTCGTCAGGCAGGGAACGCCGCGCGCCACGGCCGCCGTGCGGATGTCGTAGCCGTCGAGCCGTCCGCCGGTGCCGTACGGGGTGTTGACGATCAGATCGACACCTCCGTCGTGGATCAGCTGGACGATGGTCTTCTCGCCGTCGGGGCCCTCACCCTCGCTCTGCTTGCGCACGACGGTGGCGTTGATGCCGTTGCGCTTGAGCACCTCCGCGGTGCCCGAGGTGGCGAGCAGCTCGAAGCCGTGGGCGACCAGCTCACGCGCCGGGAAGATCATCGAGCGCTTGTCGCGGTTGGCGACGGAGATGAAGGCGCGGCCCTTGGTCGGCAGCGGGCCGTACGCGCCGGCCTGCGACTTGGCGTACGCCGTGCCGAAGACGGAGTCGATGCCCATCACCTCACCGGTCGAACGCATCTCCGGGCCGAGGACGGTGTCCACCCCGCGCCCGTGGATGTCGCGGAAGCGCGACCACGGCATCACGGCCTCCTTGACGGAGATCGGCGCGTCCAGCGGCAGCGTGCCGCCGTCGCCCTGGGCCGGCAGCAGTCCCTCGGCGCGCAGTCCGGCGATGGTGGCGCCGAGCGAGATACGGGCCGCCGCCTTGGCGAGCGGTACGGCCGTCGCCTTGGAGGTGAAGGGGACCGTGCGGGAGGCGCGCGGGTTGGCCTCCAGGACGTACAGGATGTCGCCGGCCATCGCGAACTGGATATTGATCAGCCCGCGGACCCCGACGCCCTTGGCGATGGCCTCGGTCGAGGCGCGCAGCCGCTTGATGTCGAAGCCGCCCAGCGTGATGGGGGGCAGCGCGCACGCCGAGTCGCCGGAGTGGATCCCGGCCTCCTCGATGTGCTCCATGACGCCGCCGAGGTACAGCTCGCTGCCGTCGTAGAGCGCGTCCACGTCGATCTCGATGGCGTCGTCGAGGAACCGGTCCACCAGGACGGGCCGGGTGGGGCTGATCTCGGTGGACTCTGCGATGTACGAGGAGAGCCTGGTCTCGTCGTACACGATCTCCATGCCGCGCCCGCCGAGCACATACGAGGGGCGGACCAGCACCGGGTAGCCGATCTCGTCGGCGATGGCCTTGGCCTCGGCGAAGGTGGTGGCGGTGCCGTGCTTGGGCGCGGGCAGCCCGGCCTCCGCGAGGACCCGGCCGAAGGCGCCGCGGTCCTCGGCGGCGTGGATCGCCTCGGGGGGTGTGCCGACGACCGGTACGCCGTTGTCCTTGAGCGCCTGGGCGAGGCCGAGCGGGGTCTGCCCGCCCAGTTGGACGATGACACCCTCGACCGGGCCGGCCAGCGTCTCGGCGTGCACGATCTCCAGGACGTCCTCCAGGGTGAGCGGCTCGAAGTAGAGCCGGTCGGAGGTGTCGTAGTCGGTGGAGACCGTCTCCGGGTTGCAGTTGACCATCACGGTCTCGTAGCCCCCCACAGGAGTCGGCGCCGTGCTGAGCGCGAAGGAGGCGTGGACGCAGGAGTAGTCGAACTCGATTCCCTGGCCGATCCGGTTGGGACCGGAGCCGAGGATGATCACGGCGGGCCTCTCGCGCGGCGCGACCTCGTTCTCCTCGTCGTACGAGGAGTAGAAGTACGGGGTCTTCGCGGCGAACTCGGCGGCGCAGGTGTCGACCGTCTTGTAGACCGGGCGGATGCCGAGCGCGTGCCTGACCTCGCGGACCACGTCCTCGCGGAGCCCGCGGATACCGGCGATCTGGGCGTCGGAGAAGCCGTGCCGCTTCGCCTCGGCGAGCAGCCCGGGGTCGAGCTCGGGCGCC
This sequence comes from Streptomyces sp. NPDC102274, assembly GCF_044766385.1. Classification (NCBI taxonomy): domain Bacteria; kingdom Bacillati; phylum Actinomycetota; class Actinomycetes; order Kitasatosporales; family Streptomycetaceae; genus Streptomyces; species Streptomyces sp. NPDC102274. The sequence goes on from NZ_JBIWLW010000009.1 coordinate 156,660, forward strand.
GCCGCCAGCTCGTCCGCGTACTCCTTGATCAGGAACAGCTGGTCGACGAACCACGGGTCGATCTTCGTCGCGTCGAAGACCTCCTCGGGGGTGGCACCGGCCCGGATGGCGAGCATGACGGTGTTGATCCGGCCGTCGGTGGGAATCCTGGCGGTCTCCAGCAGGGCGTCCTTCTCGGCGGGACCGCCCGCCTCGCCGGTGAAGTCGAACTGGCTGCCCGCCTTCTCCAGCGAGCGCAGCGCCTTCTGGAGGGCCTCGGTGAAGTTACGGCCGATGGCCATGGCCTCGCCGACCGACTTCATGGTGGTGGTGAGGCTGGCGTCCGCCGCCGGGAACTTCTCGAACGCGAAGCGTGGCACCTTCACGACAACATAGTCGAGCGTGGGCTCGAAGGACGCCGGGGTCTTCTCGGTGATGTCGTTGGGGATCTCGTCCAGGGTGTAGCCGATGGCGAGCCGGGCGGCGATCTTCGCGATCGGGAAGCCGGTGGCCTTGGAGGCGAGCGCGGAGGAGCGGGAGACGCGCGGGTTCATCTCGATGACGATGACCCGGCCGTCGTCGGGGTTGATCGCGAACTGGATGTTGCAGCCGCCGGTGTCGACGCCGACCTCGCGGATCACGGCGATGCCGATGTCCCGCAGGATCTGGTACTCGCGGTCGGTGAGTGTCATCGCGGGCGCGACGGTGATCGAGTCGCCGGTGTGCACGCCCATCGGGTCGAAGTTCTCGATGGAGCAGACGACCACGACGTTGTCGTGCTTGTCGCGCATCAGCTCCAGCTCGTACTCCTTCCAGCCGAGGATGGACTCTTCGAGGAGCACCTCGGTGGTCGGGGAGAGCATCAGGCCCTGCCCGGCGATCCGGCGCAGGTCCTCCTCGGTGTGCGCGAAGCCGGAGCCGGCGCCGCCCATGGTGAAGGAGGGGCGTACGACGACGGGGTAGCCGCCCAGTTCCTCGACGCCCTTGAGCACGTCGTCCATGGAGTGGCAGATGACCGAGCGCGCGGACTCGCCGTGGCCGATCTTGGTGTGGACGGCGTCGACGACCCCCTTGAAGAGGTCGCGGTCCTCGCCCTTGTTGATCGCCTCGACGTTGGCGCCGATCAGCTCGACGCCGTACTTGTCGAGCGTGCCCGCGTCATGGAGCGCGATCGCGGTGTTGAGCGCGGTCTGCCCGCCGAGGGTGGGCAGCAGCGCGTCGGGGCGCTCCTTGGCGATGATCTTCTCGACGAAGTCGGGGGTGATCGGCTCGACGTAGGTGGCGTCGGCGATCTCCGGGTCCGTCATGATCGTGGCGGGGTTGGAGTTGACCAGGATGACGCGCAGGCCCTCGGACTTGAGGACACGGCATGCCTGGGTGCCGGAGTAGTCGAACTCAGCGGCCTGGCCGATGACGATCGGTCCTGAACCGATGACCAGGACGGACTGGATATCGGTGCGCTTAGGCACGCTGGCCCTCCATGAGCTCTGTGAAGCGGTCGAACAGGTACGCGGCGTCGTGCGGGCCCGCGGCCGCCTCGGGGTGGTACTGAACGCTGAAAGCCGGCCGGTCGAGCAGCCTGAGCCCCTCGACCACGTTGTCGTTGAGACAGACGTGGGAGACCTCGGCGCGGCCGTAGGGGGTGTCGGAGACCCGGTCGAGCGGGGCGTCGACGGCGAATCCGTGGTTGTGGGCGGTGACCTCGACCTTCCCCCATGTGCCGGCGGCGTCACGCTCCTGCACCGGCTGGTTGATGCCCCGGTGGCCGTACTTCAGCTTGTACGTGCCGAACCCGAGCGCGCGCCCGAGCAGCTGGTTGCCGAAGCAGATGCCGAAGAGCGGGGTGCCGCGCTCCAGCACACCCTTCACGACGGTGAGGTCGGCGGTGGCCGGGTCGCCGGGGCCGTTGGAGAGGAAGACTCCGTCGGGCCCGGTCGCGTACACCTCGTCGAGGGTGGCGGTGGCGGGCAGGACATGCACCTCGATGCCGCACTCGGCCATCCGGTGCGGGGTCATGCCCTTGATGCCCAGGTCGAGCGCGGCGACGGTGAAGCGCGCCGTGCCCAGCGGGAGTGCTTCGCCGTCGGGGCCGAGCGCGGGGACGACGTACGTCCGCTCGGTGGCGACCTCGGCGGACAGGTCGGCGCCGGTCATCTCGGGGGCCCGCCGGACACGGGCGAGCAGCGTCGCCTCGTCGGCCAGGGCGGCGCCGGAGAAGATACCGACGCGCATCGCGCCGCGCTCGCGCAGATGGCGGGTGAGCGCGCGGGTGTCGATCCCGCTGATGCCGACGACGCCCTGGGCGATCAGCTCGTCGTCGAGGGAGCGCCGGGAGCGCCAGTTGGAGGGGGTGCGTGCCGGGTCGCGTACGACATAGCCGGAGACCCAGATCCGCCGCGATTCGGCGTCCTCGTCGTTGACGCCGGTGTTGCCGATGTGCGGCGCCGTCATCACGACGACCTGGCGGTGGTACGACGGGTCGGTCAGGGTCTCCTGGTAGCCGGTCATGCCGGTGGAGAACACCGCCTCGCCGAAGGTCTCCCCCACGGCCCCGTAGGCACGGCCGCGGAAGCTGCGGCCGTCCTCCAGGACGAGTACGGCGGGAGTCGCCTTGTCGCGGGCGGTTCCCGGGGTGGAGGTGGTCATCGTGCGGGACCTTCCGTCGTCATGGACTGGTTCATGAAGTTGATGGCGTCGACCCATGCGGTGTGCTCGGCGGAGTGGTCGGAGCGGAAGCCCGAGTCGATCAGCTTGTCGCCGTGCCGCCAGGTGACGATCAGCAGCCCGCCCTCGGCCAGGACCTTGCCCGCGATGCCCTTGTCGAGCCGGGCCTCGCGCAGCTGGGCGGCCGGGACGAAGAAGTCGTTCGCGCCGGGGCGTACGACATCCAGCCCCGCGTCCGTGAGCGTCAGCTCGACGCGGCTGCGGGCGCCCAGACCATGGGCCACGATCCGGTCGAGCCACTGCCCGGCGGTCGTGGAGCCGTGGTAGCGGCCGCTCAGGCTCAGCCTGGCCTCACCGGGCGTTTCGGGCGCGCCGGGCAGCTCCGGCAGATCGGACTGGAGAGTGCCGCGCCACTTCCACCCCTGGCGCATCAGCCAGTACACGAAGGCGATGAAGAGGAGCAGACCGAGGACCCAGCCGATCCGGGCGGCCCAGTCGGTCACCTCCGCCGATTTCTGCTCGGCGGCCAGAGGCACGAGAAGGTTCGCAGTAGTCACGCCAGATTCCCATCGACGACCGTGGCACGGCCCCGCAGGAAGGTGTGGGTCACCCGCCCCGGCAGCTCACGCCCCTCGTAGGGGGTGTTACGGCTGCGGGAGGCGAACCCCGCGGGGTCCACGGCACCACGGTATGCCGGATCCACCAGGGTCAGGTTGGCGGGCTCACCCGGCGAGACGGGACGGCCGTGGCCGTCGAGCCTGCCGATGCGGGCCGGCCGGAACGACATCCGGTCGGCGACCCCGGCCCAGTCGAGCAGTCCGGTCTCGACCATCGTCTCCTGTACCACCGACAGCGCCGTCTCCAGCCCCACCATGCCCATGGCAGCGGCCGCCCACTCACAGTCCTTGTCCTCGTGCGGGTGCGGCGCGTGGTCGGTGGCGACGCAGTCGATCGTGCCGTCCGCGAGCGCCTCGCGCAGGGCCGTCACATCGGCCTCGGTGCGCAGCGGCGGGTTCACCTTGTAGACGGGGTTGTACGACCGTACGAGTTCGTCGGTGAGCAGCAGATGGTGCGGGGTGACCTCGGCGGTGACGTTCCAGCCCTTGGACTTCGCCCAGCGCACCAGATCCACCGAGCCGGCCGTGGAGAGATGGCAGATGTGCACACGGGAGCCGACATGGGCGGCGAGGAGGACATCGCGGGCGATGATCGACTCCTCGGCCACGGCGGGCCAGCCGCCGAGTCCCAGCTCGGCCGAGACGATGCCCTCGTTCATCTGGGCGCCCTCGGTCAGCCGCGGTTCCTGGGCGTGCTGGGCGATCACCCCGTCGAAGGCCTTCACGTACTCCAGCGCGCGGCGCATGATCACCGCGTCGTCCACGCACTTGCCGTCGTCGGAGAAGACCCGGACGGCGGCGGCCGAGTCGTGCATCGCGCCCAGCTCGGCCAGCTGCTTGCCCTCGAGGCCGACCGTGACGGCGCCGACGGGCTGGACGTCGCAGTAGCCCGACTCCCTGCCCAGCCGCCAGACCTGCTCGACCACACCGGCGGTGTCGGCCACCGGGAAGGTGTTCGCCATGGCGTGGACGGCGGTGAAACCGCCCACGGCCGCGGCCTTCGTACCGGTCAGCACGGTCTCGGAGTCCTCGCGGCCGGGCTCGCGCAGATGGGTGTGCAGATCGACCAGACCGGGCAGCAGGATCCGGCCCTCGGCCTCGATGACGGTCGTCGCGTCGTCCACGGGCAGCCCGGTGCCCACCTGGGCGATGGTCTCGCCGTCGATCAGTACGTCCTGTGCCTCGCCGCCGAGTACCCGCGCGCCCCGGATCAGAATCTTGCTCATGGTTACTTGATCTCCTCGGCGTCAGGGGTGTGCGCGGAGCGCTCGGGTTCGGGGGTGGCGGCGTGCGACGGGCGGGAATGGTTGACGGCGGGCTCGTTGCCGCCCAGCAGCAGATAGAGCACCGCCATCCGGATCGAGACACCGTTGGCGACCTGCTCGACGGCCGTGCAGCGGTCGGAGTCGGCGACCTCTGCGGTGATCTCCATGCCGCGGTTCATCGGCCCGGGGTGCATCACGATCGACTTCCCGGGCATACGGCCCATGCGCTCGCCGTCCAGCCCGTAGCGGCGGGAGTACTCCCGCTCGGTCGGGAAGAACGCGTCGTTCATGCGCTCGCGCTGCACGCGCAGCATCATCACGGCGTCGGATTCGGGCAGCACCCGGTCCAGGTCGTACGAGACCTCGCACGGCCACCGCTCGACCCCGATCGGTACGAGCGTGGGCGGAGCGACCACGGTGACCTGGGCGCCCAGGGTGTGCAGCAGCAGGACATTGGAGCGCGCGACCCTGCTGTGCAGCACATCGCCGACGATGGTGACGCGCCGCCCGTCGAGATCACGCCCGATGCCCGCGTCCGCGCCGACGAGCCGGCGGCGCAGGGTGAAGGCGTCGAGCAGCGCCTGGGTGGGGTGTTCGTGCGTACCGTCGCCGGCGTTGACGACCACACCGTCGATCCACCCGGAGGTGGCGAGGCGGTACGGGGCACCGGAGGCACCGTGCCGGATGACGACGGCGTCGGCGCCCATCGCCTCCAGGGTCAACGCGGTGTCCTTGAGCGACTCGCCCTTGGAGACGGACGAGCCTTTGGCGGAGAAGTTGATGACATCGGCCGACAGGCGCTTGGCGGCGGCCTCGAAGGAGATCCGCGTACGGGTCGAGTCCTCGAAGAAGAGGTTCACCACGGTGCGGCCGCGCAGGGTCGGCAGCTTCTTGATGGGCCGGTCGGCGACCCGCGCCATCTCCTCGGCGGTGTCGAGGATCAGCACGGCCTCGTCGCGACTGAGGTCGGCGGCGGAGATGAGATGGCCGGGTGTGCGGGGGCCGGCCCCCGGGAGGCGCAGCATCTGGGAAGTGCTCCGTTGTGTGGGTGTGCGGGCGTGCGGGCGCGCGAACGCATCCGTACGGGACGGGTGGGCGTACGGAGGCGTGCTATCGCTCGCCGGACGCGGCGGAGTGCTTGAGGCCGAGCAGCACGGTGTCCCGGCCGTCTTCCTCCGCGAGCTGGACCTTGACCGTCTCGCGCAGCGAGGTGGGCAGGTTCTTGCCGACGTAGTCGGCACGGATCGGCAGCTCGCGGTGGCCCCGGTCGACGAGTACGGCGAGCTGGACGGCGCGCGGGCGCCCGATGTCGCCGAGCGCGTCGAGGGCGGCCCGGATCGTACGGCCGGAGAAGAGCACGTCGTCGACGAGGACGACCAGCCGTCCGTCGACGCCGTCGCCGGGGATGTCGGTACGGGCCAGCGCGCGGGCGGGTCGCAGGCGCAGGTCGTCGCGGTACATGGTGATGTCGAGGGAGCCGACGGGGATGGAGCGGCCGGTGATCTCCGCGAGCTTCCCGGCCAGCCGGCGGGCCAGGAAGACTCCGCGGGTCGGAATGCCGAGCAGCACCACGTCGTCTGCGTCCTTCGCGCGTTCCACGATCTCGTGGGCGATACGGGTCAGGGCTCGTGCGATGTCGGGGGCCTCCAGGACGGGGCGTACCGCCTCGCCCGCGCCTTCCGTCCGGCCGGTCCCGCCACGATGACCGGACTCGCCGCGATGACCGGTTTCGCCGGTCTCGCCGATGTCGCTGGTTTCGCTGGTGTCCATATGAAACGGACCTCCTTCTCCGCCTCACGGGACGGATCTTAAAGGACGTCGAAATTACGCCACCCAGGCTAGCAGGAGGCCGGCGGAGTACCTGGTCGCACCCCTGTCATGGCACGGCGGAAAGCCCGCTGCGGACCTTGGTGCGACTCCTTCGGCTTGACGCATCCAAGTAACGCTGCGTAACCTCACAGTGAGTTACCAGACTTCGTCCGGGGAGCTATATGTCCAGCGAATACGCAAAGCAGCTCGGGGCCAAACTCCGCGCCATCCGCACCCAGCAGGGCCTCTCGCTCCATGGCGTGGAGGAGAAGTCCCAGGGCCGTTGGAAGGCAGTGGTGGTCGGTTCGTACGAGCGGGGCGACCGCGCCGTCACGGTGCAGCGCCTCGCCGAGCTGGCGGATTTCTACGGGGTCCCCGTGCAGGAGCTTCTTCCCGGCACGACCCCCGGCGGAGCCGCCGAGCCGCCGCCGAAGCTCGTCCTCGACCTGGAGCGGCTCGCCCATGTGCCGCAGGAGAAGGCGGGCCCCCTCCAGCGTTACGCGGCCACGATCCAGAGCCAGCGTGGCGACTACAACGGCAAAGTGCTGTCGATCCGCCAGGACGACCTGCGCACGCTCGCCGTGATCTACGACCAGTCGCCCTCGGTCCTGACCGAGCAGCTGATCAGCTGGGGCGTTCTGGACGCCGACGCGCGCCGTGCGGTCGCCCACGAGGAGAGCTGACCGAGCCCACCGCAGACCAGCAGAAACGTCACCTCCGGAGGGTGGGTCCCGTATGCCGTACGGGCCCACCCTCCGGTGCGTTCAGCGGCCCTCGCCCCGGGAAGCGGCAAAGCGCCGGACAGGGCTGGGACAGCCCGTCCGGCGCTTTCGCGGTACGCCGCGGTGAGCCGACTCGCGGAACGCCGGCCGTTTCCGTGATCCGGCGGGTCCCGAGGCCGTTCAGACGCGGCGCAAGCTCGGCTTGAGGTCCTTGAACCGGCCGAGCAGGCCGTTCACGAAGGACGGGGAGTCGTCGGTGGAGAACTCCTTGGCGAGCTGCACCGCCTCGTCGATCACCACCGCGTCCGGGGTCTCGTCCACCCACACCAGCTCGTACGCGCCGAGCCGCACGATGTTCCGGTCGACGACCGGCATCCGGTCGAGCGTCCAGCCCACCGAGTAGGTGGAGATGAGCTCGTCGATGCGGTCCGCGTACTCCGCGTACCCCTCGACCAGTTCCATCGTGTACTCGCCCACCGGCGGCTGGCGGTCGTCGGTCCGGGCGTGCCGTATCCAGTCCGCGAGGACCGTCTGCACGGACGCCCCGCGCTGGTCGGCCTCGAAGAGAATCTGGAAGGCGCGCTTACGGGCCTTGTTCCGGGCAGCCACGGTTAGCTGTTCACCCGGCCGAGGTACTCACCGGAGCGTGTGTCGACCTTGATCTTCTCACCGGTGGTGATGAAGAGCGGGACACCGATCTCGTAGCCGGTCTCCAAGGTGGCGGGCTTGGTGCCGCCGGTGGAGCGGTCGCCCTGGACGCCGGGGTCGGTGTGCTGGATCGTCAGCTCGACGGCGGCGGGCAGCTCGACGTAGAGCACCTCGCCCTCGTGGGTGGCGACGCTGGCCGTGAAGCCCTCGATCAGATAGTTGGCGGCGTCGCCGACTGCCTTGCGGTCGACCATCAGCTGGTCGTAGGTCTCCATGTCCATGAAGACGAAGTACTCGCCGTCCATGTACGAGAACTGCATGTCGCGGCGGTCAACGGTGGCCGTCTCGACCTTCACGCCGGCGTTGAAGGTCTTGTCGACGACCTTGCCGGAGAGCACGTTCTTCAGCTTGGTGCGCACGAAGGCCGGGCCCTTGCCGGGCTTGACGTGCTGGAACTCGACGACGGACCAGAGCTGGCCCCCGTCGAGCTTGAGCACCAGGCCGTTCTTGAGGTCGTTCGTGGAAGCCACGGTTGCGGAATCTCCTGGACTGAAGCTGGTGGACGACCGAGGGTGCGCGCTAGAGCGCGAGCAGCTCCTTGGTCGTGATGGTGAGTAGCTCGGGTCCGCCGTCCGCCTCGGGGCGGACGACGAGCGTGTCATCGATCCGGACACCGCCCCGGCCCGGGAGGTGGACCCCCGGTCCGACGGTGACCGGCACACAAGCGTCCAGTTTACCCATGGCGGCGGGGGCGAGCTGCGGGTCCTCGTCGATTTCGAGTCCGACACCATGTCCCGTACGGGGTGCGAGCCCCTCGCCGTGCCCCGCCGCCTCCAGCGGAGACCGGGTGGCGTGGTCCACCTCGCGGTAGCCGGCGCTCGGCACAAGAGCCTCCCGACCTGCCCGTTGTGCCGCGAAGACCAGCTCGTACAGCTCGATCTGCCAGTCGGCCGGGGAGGTCCCGATGACAAACGTGCGGCCGATCAGACAGCGGTAGCCGCGGTAGTCGGCACCAAGACTGACGGAGAGGAAATCACCTTCCTCGACCCGGCGGTCCGACGGATGGTGCCCGCAGCGGCCGGAGTTGGGGCCGGTGGCGACGGCGGTCGGGAAGGCGGAGCCGTCCGCGCCATGGTCGACGAGGCGCCTCTCCAGCTCCAGCGCGAGATGGCGTTCGGTACGGCCCACCAGGATCGACTCCAGCAGCTCGCCCAGCGCCTGGTCGGCGATCTCGGCCGCGATCCGCAGACAGGCGATCTCCTCCTCGTCCTTGACGATCCGCTGCTGCTCGACGGCGCCGCCCAGATCGGTCAGCCGCAGCCGTGGCGCCACGGAGCCGATCGCGCGGTGGCGGACGACGGTCAGATGGTGCTCCTCCACGGCGAGGGTCCCGGCGAGCGAGGAGCCGAGGGTTCCGGCGGCGGCGATCGCGGGGTCGCCGGTGGTGTGGGGCAGGACGGTGAGCCGGAGGTGCTCGTCGATCCGCCGTCCCCCGGCGTCGTCGTCGGCGGGGGGACGCGGGCAGAACAACATGTCCCCGTCGGGGGCGGCACCGAGCAGCAGTACGGCGCCGGGGGGCACCCCGCCCGCGAGGTAGCGGACGTTGGCGGGGCGGGAGACCAGGGCCGCAGCGTCCCCCGCCGCCGAGCACCGGTCACGCAGCCGCGCGCGGCGGGCCGCATACACGTCTGACATGACCCGAGCGTATGAGCGAGGGCGTCACCCGGCCGGTTCAGCGCGTCCGACCGGGGGGCGCGGCTCGCGACGGGGGCACGGCACACGCCGGGGGTGCGGCCCACGTCCACGCCCGCGCGCCGCTGTCAGTCGTCGGATGCCAGCCGTCAGCCCCTCACCAACTGGGCGGGCTCGTGAGAGAACGGGCGAGGACGTCGTCGAGGACCCGGGCGGTGGTCTCCACGTCGTACTTGGAGTTGTCGATGATCGGCAGTCCCGAGCCGTACCAGCCGGCCATACGGCCGTGGATGCTGGCCACCTCCTCGTCGGAGAGCCTGCGGTTGCCGCTGCGCTCGGCGTTGCGCTCCAGCACGATCTCCAGTCCCGGCAGCAGCACCACTGGCAGCAGACCGGGGCCGACATGGCGCTTCCAGCCGCCGAGGCCGACGACCGGCCGGTCGGGGAAGACCGCGTCGTCCAGGATGCAGGAGATGCTGTTGGCGAGGAAGTTGCGCGCGGCGAAGCCGCAGGTGCGGCGGGCCAGCCGGTACTGCGCCTCGGAGTGGTCGTTCCATCCGGACTGCGGATCCGCGAACCCGGAACAGACCCATTCGCGGACATCGTCGAGACTGATGTGCGCGGTGGGCACCCGGCGGCTCATCGCCCAGTGCCTGGCCACGGTCGTCTTACCGGCGCCGGCCGGGCCGATCAGCAGGACGGCGAGGGTCGCCGCACCGGTGCCGCCGTCGAGGGCCGGTGGCGGGGCGGGTACGGGCACCGGGCCACCGGGCGGCAGCTGGATGTGCCCGGTGGAGTCCACGGAGGGCGGCCCGGCGGGCGGCCCCTGCGGCGGTACGGGCGCACCGTGCGGGGCATGCGCCGGACGCGGGCCGGGAGGCTGGTGCGGGCCCGGAGGCTGGTGCTGCGCGGGCACGTGATGCGGCCCCGGAGGCTGATGGGGCACCGGCGGCTGCTGCGGCCCCGGGTGCGCTCCTGGGCGGGTGCTCGAGTGCGGTCCCTGCTCAGATCCTTGCCGCGGTCCCTGCTCAGGTCCCTGCCGCGGCCCCTGCTGCGGCCCTTGGTGCGCCCATCCGCCTGATCCGTACCCCGGTCCCTGAGGCGGCAGCGGAGCCCCCGCTGAGTGCTGCATCCGGTGCCACTCCGTCTCGTGCGACTGACGCTGGTCGGCGGCCGCTTCCTGCCTGACGGCCGCGCGCTACCGAACGGTACCGTCCCCGGCCGCCACACTGGCAACGGCCGGGGTGCGCCAACAGTGCCCGGTCAGCCGGACACCTCCTCCGCGATCGCCCGCAGGGCGAGCCGGTACGAGCCGATGCCGAAGCCCGCGACCGTACCGCTGGCGACGGCCGCGACCACCGAGGTGTGGCGGAATTCCTCCCGTGCGTACGGATTCGAGATATGCACCTCGATGAGCGGCGCGGTGCGCTGAGCTGCCGCGTCCCGCATTCCGTACGAGTAGTGGGTGAAGGCTCCGGGGTTGAGAACGACCGGAATCGAACCGTCCGCGGCCTCGTGCAGCCAGCGGATCATCTCGCCCTCGTCGTTCGTCTCACGGACGTCGACCTCGAAGCCGAGCTCCTTGCCGAGCTCACGGCAGGCGTCCACCAGACCCGCGTAAGTGGTCGCGCCGTAGACATCGGGCTCGCGCGAGCCGAGCCTGCCGAGGTTGGGGCCGTTGAGAACGAGGACCCGTCGGGTCACGCCGACACCTCCCCGTACGCGGCGAGCAGCACCGCCGGGTCGGGGCCCTCCAGGACAGTCGGCTTGGCGAGCCCGTCCAGCACGATGAACCGCAGCAGGTCGCCGCGGGACTTCTTGTCGACCTTCATCGTCTCCAGCAGCTTGGGCCACTGGTCACCGCGGTAGGTCAGCGGCAGCCCGACGGACTCCAGCACGGAGCGGTGCCGGTCCGCGGTCGCGTCGTCCAGCCGGCCGGCGAGCCGGCCCAGTTCGGCGGCGAAGACCATGCCGACGGAGACGGCGGCGCCGTGCCGCCACTTGTAGCGTTCGTTCTTCTCGATCGCGTGGGCGAGGGTGTGGCCGTAGTTCAGGATCTCGCGCAGCCCGGATTCCTTGAGGTCGTTGGAGACGACCTCGGCCTTGACCCGGATCGAGCGCTCGATCAGCTCGGCGGTGTGCGGTCCGGAGGGCGTACGCGCTCCTTCGGGGTCGGACTCGACGAGATCGAGGATGGCCGGGTCGGCGATGAAGCCCGCCTTGATGATCTCGGCCATGCCGCTGACGTAGTCGTGGACGCCCAGCGAGTCCAGCGCGGCGAGGTCGCAGAGCACCGCGGCGGGCGGGTGGAAGGCGCCGACGAGGTTCTTGCCCTCGGCGGTGTTGATACCTGTCTTGCCGCCCACCGCCGCGTCGACCATGGCGAGCACCGTGGTCGGTACGGCGATCCAGCGCACCCCGCGCAGCCAGGTCGCGGCGACGAACCCGGCCAGGTCGGTGGTGGCCCCGCCACCGACACCGATGATCACATCGGTACGGGTGAAGCCGGTCTGCCCGAGCGCCTTCCAGCAGTACGCGGCGACCTCGGCGGTCTTGGCCTCCTCGGCGTTGGGCACCTGGATCGCGACGGCCTCGTACCCCTGGTCCGCGAGATCCTGGCGCAGCGCCTCGCCCGTGCCCTCAAGCGCCTCGGGGTGCAGGACCGCGACCCGCTTGGCCTTGGGGCCGACGAGCGCGGGCAGCTCCCCCAGCAGCTGCCGGCCGACCAGCACCTCGTACGGGTCGTGCCCGGCCGCGCCGCCGACCTGGATACGGGTGACTGTCTGGTCCGTCATGCGGGGTTCTCCTTGCCGGGGGTCCGGAGTTCTTCTGCCGGGAGGTGCTTGAGCTCCAGCGCGTCGAGGACGGCCTCGGCGACCTCTTCGGGCGTGCGGTCGTCGGTGGGGACCACCACCCGGGCCACATCCGTGTAGTGATGGCGGCGGGCCTCCATCAGCGTCTTCCACTGCTGGCGGGGGTTGACCGCCAGCAGCGGGCGGGCGACGTTCAGTCCGACCCGCTTCACCGCCTCACCGACCTCCATCGACAGAAAGACGACGGGCAGCCCGGCGAGCAGCTCACGCGTGGCGGCGTCGAGCACCGCGCCGCCGCCGAGGGCCAGTACGCCACGGTGCTCGGCGATCGCCAGCCGTACCGCCTCGCGCTCCAGCTCGCGGAAGCGCGGCTCGCCCTCGTCGACGAAGATGTCCGCGATCGACCGTCCCTGGGTGGCGACGATATCGGTGTCGCTGTCGCGGAAGCCGGTGCCGAGACGCTCGGCGAGCAGCTCGCCCACGGTGGACTTGCCGACCCCCATCGGCCCGACCAGCACGATGACAGGTGCGCTCACCTGCTCTGCCCCCTTCACCGGATCTGCCTTCCCTACCGGATCCGGCCCGCTCATCGGATCCGCAGGTTGTCGAGGTACGAGCGGACATTGCGCCGTGTCTCGGGCACGCTGTCGCCGCCGAACTTCTCGGCGACCGCGTCCGCGAGGGTCAGCGCGACCATGGCCTCGGCGACGATGCCTGCGGCCGGCACGGCACACACGTCGGAGCGCTGGTGGTGCGCCTTCGTGGCCTCGCCGGTGACCACGTCGACGGTGGCCAGCGCGCGCGGCACGGTCGCGATGGGCTTCATCGCGGCCCGTACCCGCAGCAGCTCACCGGTCGTCAGCCCGCCCTCGGTGCCGCCGGAACGGCCGGACGCGCGCCTGATGCCGTCGTCGGTCGCCACGATCTCGTCGTGTGCCTGCGAACCCGGCACCCGCGCCAGTCCGAAGCCGTCGCCGACCTCGACGCCCTTGATCGCCTGAATGCCCATCAGGGCGGCGGCGAGGCGCGCGTCGAGCCTGCGGTCCCAGTGCACGTGCGAGCCGAGCCCGACGGGCACTCCGTACGCCAGCACCTCGACCACGCCGCCGAGGGTGTCGCCGTCCTTGTGGGCCTGGTCGATCTCCGCGACCATCGCCTTGCTCGCATCCGCGTCCAGACAGCGCACGGGATCCGCGTCCAGCTTCGCCACGTCGGACGGGACCGGGTACACCCCGTACGGAGATTTGGCCGCGGCCAGCTCGACGACATGGGACACGATCTCGATCCCGGCCGTCTCCTTCAGATACGAACGCGCCACCGCGCCGAGCGCGACCCGCGCGGCGGTCTCCCGCGCGCTGGCCCGCTCCAGGACCGGCCGGGCCTCGTCGAAGCCGTACTTCTGCATCCCGGCGAGATCGGCGTGGCCGGGCCGGGGCCGGGTCAGCGGCTCGTTACGGGCGAGTCCCGCCAGCACGTCCGGGTCGACCGGATCGGCCGCCATGACCTGTTCCCACTTGGGCCACTCGGTATTGCCCACCATGATCGCGACGGGCGATCCCATGGTCAGACCGTGCCGTACACCACCGAGGAAGGTGACCTCGTCGCGCTCGAACTTCATCCGGGCACCGCGCCCATAGCCGAGGCGCCGCCTGGCCAGGTGGTCCGCCACCATCTCCGTGGTGATGGGCACACCGGCGGGAAGTCCCTCCAGAGTCGCCACGAGTGCGGGGCCGTGGGATTCCCCCGCGGTCAGCCAGCGCAACCTGCTCAACGGTGCTCCTCATACTCGCGCCCGGAACTGCGGAGGCATGACCGGGTGCGCGGCCCTGGCCCGCCTTGTCCGATCCTCCCACGGCCGGGAGGCGGACCGACGACACGGTCCGATACGCGGACAAAGACGCGCCGAGAGGGCCCGACGGCGGGGCCCGGCGACAGGGCCCCGCCGTCAGAACGAGGACGGAGACGAGCCGGCGGCGTTCACGTTCTCACCGATCGCTGCGGTTCCCGCCGCGCGCATGACGGCGAGCGGGGCGGGCGAGCGGCCGGTCATCAGTTCCACCTGGAGCACCGCTTGGTGCACCAGCAGATCGAGCCCGCTGATGACCGCCCCGTCGCGCTCCGCCCAGGCCGCCGCGAGCGGCGTCGGCCAGGGCTCGTACAGCACGTCGAAGAGCGTCCCGGCCCCGGTCGGGACGGCTGCCACCAGCTCGTCGGTGGCACCGGCCGGGGTGGTGGCGATCACGAGAGGGGCGCGCAGAGCCCGGTCCGCCTCCGCCCAGCCGACGACCCGGACGTCGACGGCGAGCCGCTCGGCCCAGCCTCGCATCTCGGCCGCGCGGATCTCACTGCGTACGTACGCGGTGACCGGGCCCGTGCAGATCAGGGCGAGCGCCGCGACGGCGGACGAGGCGGTGGCGCCCGCGCCGAGGATCGCCGCGGACTCCACCTTCTCCATGCCTCGCTCACGCAGCGCGGCGATCATGCCGGGAATATCGGTGTTGTCGCCGGTACGCCGGCCGTCGTCGCCGAAGACGACGGTGTTGACCGCCTCCACGGACGCCGCGGTGTCGGTGATCTCGTCCAGCAGCGGGATGACGGCCCGCTTGAGCGGCATGGTCAGCGAGAGACCGGCCCAGGACGGATCGTCCCGCAGCCTGTCGAAGAAGCCGGGCAGCCCGACCTCTCCGACCTCGAACCGGTCGTACGACCAGTCGTCGAGGCCCAGCGCGTCGTACGCGGCGCGATGCAGCACCGGGGACAGGGAGTGAGCGATGGGCGATCCGAGGACCGCCGCCCGCCGACGTCGGATCACGGTTTCTTGCTTTCTTTCTCGTACTGCTGACGGTTCTCTTCGTGCTCCTCGTTGGTGACGGCGAAGAGCGTCTTGTCCGAGGTCACCGAGACGAAGTAGTACCAGGGACCATCCGCCGGATCGATCGCCGATTGCAGAGCGTCGGTACCCGGATTTCCGATCGGGCCCGGAGGCAGACCCTTGATGTCGTACGTGTTGTACGGGTCCTTGATCTTCCGGAGATTGTCGACCGCACCGAGATCCAGTCTGCTCTGGCTCTTGATGTAGTTCACCGTGGAGTCGAACTCAAGACGTCCGACGGTCTCCGTGTTGTCCGGCTGGAGTCGGTTGTAGACGACGCGCGCGACCTTCTCGAAGTCGTGCTTGTACTTGCCTTCGGCCTGGACGAGGCTCGCGACCGCGATCAGCTGGAGCGGTGATTTCAGTCCGAGCTTCTCGGCCTCGCCCTTGAGGTCGTGCTTGCTGTATTCGGCGTTGGCTCGGGCGACCATCTTCTTGAGGACGGCCTCGGGCTTCATTCCCTTGGCGACCGGATAACTCGCGGGGAAGAGGAAACCCTCCAGCGGATCCTTGATGTCCTTGTTGTCATTGGCCCATGTCGGCAGACCGAGGTTCTTCGCCTCCGCCTTGGCGACATCGGCGGTCTCGCCCTGCTTGAGTCCGAGCCGCTTGTCGATCTCCTCGTAGACCCAGGAATTGCGCCTGCCCTCGGGAATGACCAACGCATTGCGGCTGCTCGGGCTGAGCATTGTCTTCACCGCGTTCGCCGCGGACATTTTCTTGCTGAGCCGGTAGACGCCCGCCTGGATGGTATTTCCCTTGGGATTCGCCTGCTGCGCGGAGACAAAGGCGCGCTGGCTCTTCACCACGCCTTTCTTCACCAGGAGCGCGGCGATCTCATAACCGCCCGCCCCCTGCGGAATCTCCACCTCCACCGAGCCGGATCCGGTGCCGGCGAAGTCCGGCGGGGGGCCGAATTTCTGCTGCCAGTACTGGTAGCCGACATAGCCGGCGCCGCCGACACCGCCGACCAGCACCACGGCCACGACCATGCAGGCGACGCCGTTGCGGCCCTTCTTCTTCGTCTTGCCGCGCCGGTCCCGCCCGCCGCCGCCCCGGCGGCCCTCGCCCGGTTCGGCGTCCTCGCCGTCGCCGTCACCGGTGAAGAAGGGGTGGGTCTCCTTCTGCGGCTCGTCGTCCCAGCCATCACCCTGATCGGGCGCGGGCTCCGGCTCGGCCCGTCGCTGAGCGGGCGGCTGTGGCGGCGGATACGCGTCGGGGGTGGCGTAGTAATCCTGGTTGTCGCCGTAGCCGGCGGGCTGCTGTGCGTCGTAGGACGACCCGGGCTGTCCGCCGTACGGCATGGTGGCCTGCTGGCCGGTGTCCCAACTGCCGTTGTACTGCGGGTCGTTGTACTGCGGCTGCGGATGCTGCTGAGGTGACTGCGGCGCCTGTTGGGCATGCTGCTGCGGCTGTTGGGCATGCTGCTGATGGAGCTGCTGCTGTTGACCGCCGTACTGCTGGGCCTGGTGGGACTGCAGCGGGTCGCCGTACGGGGGGTTGTGGAACTGCTGCCCGTCGTACTGCGGCTGCTGCGCCTCGTAGTGCGGCTGCCCACCCTGCTGCGGGTGGTACTGCTGTTGGTACGGGTCCTGACCGCCCCCGTAGAGTGCCTGCACCTGCGGGTGCGGCTGCTGCGCATACTGCTGCTGAGGCTGCCCGGCATAGGGAGCGCTGCCGTCGGTGGCCTGCTGTGCCGCCCACCCCTGGTCCCCGTACAAGGGGTCCTCGGGGTGCCACGGTTCGGAGCCGGGGCCCCGTCCATAGTCAGTCATCGATCCCCTAGAGCCGCGAGGCGCTGATCGCGGAGCACCGTGGCACCGCGTCCGTTTCGCCTCTTTGCTGTGCGGCAGCTGTTCGAACACTGCCGCATCGCGCGGAACGTTACCGTATCGCGATCAGATGACCACTTCGACGCCCTCGCCGGGAGGATTACCTGATACCCGTTCGGCCTCAAGGGCGCTCTGGAGGATGACGACTGCCGCCACTTGGTCGATCACGGACCGGCCTTTCTTCGCTTTCACGCCCGAGGCCCGCAGTCCCTGACTGGCCGTCACTGTGCTCATCCGCTCATCGACCAGTCGTACGGGCAACGGCGCGATGGACCGCGCCATCTCCTCGGCGAACGTCCGTACCTTTGCCGCGGCCGGTCCCTCGCCCCCGTTGAGGGAGCGCGGGAGCCCGATCAGCACCTCGATCGGTTCGTACTCCTCGACGATCTGGCGCAGCCGCCGGTGGGCGGCCGGGACATCGCGTCCCGGCACGGTCTCCACCGGCGTGGCGAGGATCCCGTCGGGGTCGCACGAGGCGACCCCGATCCGGGCGTCCCCGACGTCGATCGCGAGGCGGCGTCCGCGTCGCATACGGCGTCAGGCCGTCTCGGCGACGAGGCGTTCCACAGCGGCGACGGCGTCCCCGATGGCGTTGGGGTTCTGGCCGCCGCCCTGGGCGACGTCCGGCTTGCCGCCGCCGCCGCCGCCGAGGGTCTTGGCGGCGGCACGGACCAGGTCACCGGCCTTGAGACCGCGTCCTCGGGCGGCCTCGTTGGTGGCGATGACCGTCAGCGGGCGTCCATTGGCCGTGGTGAACAGCGCCACCACGACGGGTCGGTCGCCCTGGATGCGGCCACGGACATCGAGGACCAGCTTGCGCAGATCGTCGGCCGAGGTGCCGTCCGGGACCTGTCCGGTGACCAGCGCCGTGCCCCGTACGTCCTTGGCGCTCTCGGCGAGTCCGGCGGCGGCGGCGAGCACCTTCTCCGCGCGGAACTTCTCGATCTCCTTCTCGGCGTCCTTGAGCTTGGCCAGCATGCCGGAGATCTTCTCGGGCAGCTCCTCGGACCGGCCCTTGAGCAGTTCCTGGAGCTGGGCGACGACGGTGTGCTCCCTGGCCAGGAAGTTGTAGGCGTCCACACCGACCAGAGCCTCGATACGCCGCACCCCGGAGCCGATGGACGACTCACCAAGCAGTTTCACCAGACCCAGCTGGGCGGTGTTGTGGACATGCGTACCGCCGCAGAGCTCCTTGGAGAAGTCGCCGATGGTGACGACACGGACCCGCTCGCCGTACTTCTCGCCGAACTCGGCGATGGCGCCCTGCTTCCTGGCCTCGTCGATCGACATGACCTCGGCCTGCACATCCAGCTCGCGGGCGAGGACCTCATTGATCTTCTGCTCGACATCGAGGAGGACCGTGCCGGGTACGGCGGCGGGCGAGCCGAAGTCGAAGCGGAAGCGGCCCGGCGAGTTCTCCGAGCCGGCCTGGGCGGCCGTCGGGCCGAGGGCGTCACGCAGCGCCTGGTGCGTGAGGTGCGTGGCGCTGTGGGCGCGGGCGATGGCGCGGCGGCGGTTGACGTCGATGGCGGCGTACGCGGAGGAGCCCACCGTCACCTCGCCGACCTGCACGGATCCCTTGTGCACGGAGACGCCGGGGACCGGTTGCTGGACGTCCCGGACCTGGATGACGGCGCCGGTGTCGAGCTTGATCCGGCCCTGGTCGGCGAGCTGGCCGCCGCCCTCGGCGTAGAAGGGGGTGCGGTCGAGGACGATCTCGACCTCGTCGCCCTCGGTGGCGGCCGGCGACGGCACACCGTCGACGAGGAGTCCGACGATGGTCGACTCGCCCGCGGTGGAGGTGTAGCCGGTGAACTCGGTGGAACCGCTGTTGTCGGCGACGGCGCGGTAGGCGGAGAGGTCGGCGTGGCCGGACTTCTTGGCCTTGGCGTCGGCCTTGGCCCGCTCCCGCTGCTCCTTCATCAGCCGCCGGAAGCCGTCCTCGTCCACGGAGAGGCCCTGTTCGGCGGCCATCTCCAGGGTGAGGTCGATCGGGAAGCCCCAGGTGTCGTGGAGCAGGAACGCCTTGTCGCCGGAGAGGACCTGACCACCGGCGGACTTGGTCTCGGTGACAGCGGTGTCGAGGATGTTCGTACCGCCCTTGAGGGCCTTGAGGAAGGCGGCCTCCTCGGCGAGGGCCACGGTCTCGATGCGCTTGCGGTCGGTCTCCAGCTCCGGGTACTGCTCACCCATGGTCTTGATGACCACGTCGATCAGATCGGCGACGACCGGTTCGGTGGCGCCGAGGAGCCGCATATTGCGGATGGCGCGGCGCATGATGCGGCGCAGCACATAGCCGCGGCCCTCGTTGCCGGGGGTGACGCCGTCGCCGATGAGCATGGCGGACGTACGGATGTGGTCGGCCACCACGCGCAGGGAGACGTCCGAGCCGCGGTCGGCGCCGTAGCGCACCCCGGTCAGCTCGGTGGCCTTGTCCATGACGACGCGCAGGGTGTCGGTCTCGTACATGTTCTGTACGCCCTGGAGGATCATGGCGAGACGTTCGAGGCCGAGGCCGGTGTCGATGTTCTTGGACGGCAGCTCGCCGAGGATCTCGAAGTCCTCCTTGCCGGTCCCCTCACCGCGCTCGAACTCCATGAAGACCAGGTTCCAGATCTCCACGTAGCGCTCGTCGTTGACGGCGGGACCGCCCTCGACGCCGAATTCGGGGCCGCGGTCGTAATTGATCTCCGAGCAGGGGCCGCAGGGACCCGGCACGCCCATCGACCAGTAGTTGTCCTTCTTGCCCAGCCGCTGGATGCGCTCGGCCGGTACGCCGATCTTCTCGCGCCAGATCCGCTCGGCCTCGTCGTCGTCGAGGTAGACGGTGATCCACAGGCGCTCCGGGTCGAGCCCGTAACCGCCGTCCGCCACGGAGCCGGTGAGCAGCTCCCAGGCGTAGGTGATCGCACCTTCCTTGAAGTAGTCGCCGAACGAGAAGTTGCCGCACATCTGGAAGAACGTGCCGTGCCGGGTGGTCTTGCCGACCTCTTCGATGTCCGGTGTGCGCACGCACTTCTGCACGCTGGTGGCGCGCTGGTACGGCGGCTTGACCTCGCCGAGGAAGTACGGCTTGAAGGGCACCATGCCCGCCGGGACCAGCAGCAGAGTCGGGTCGTCCGCGATGAGCGACGCCGAAGGGACGACGGTGTGACCGCGCTCCTCGAAGAAGCTCAGCCAGCGGCGACGAATTTCAGCCGACTCCATCAGTGGTCCTCATTCCGGTTGTGCGGGTTGTAGTGACGCGGGTGGGAGTTCCGCGGGCGGGCGTCCTGCGGCCGGCCGTCCTGCGGCTGGGCGGAGTACACGGTCCGGGGTTGTTCGGTGTACTCGATGGCGGCGAGGTGCCGGGGCCCGGGAAGCGCTCGGTCGGCGGGCGCTTCGAGGCCGAGGGCCTCACCGAGCTCCGCCTCGCGCCGCACCATCCCGGCCCTGACATCAACAGCGAATTCCCTGACTTTGTGCCCGGCGTCGATCGCCTTGTTCGCGGCCTGGGCGGCGAGGTTCTCCGGGGTCAGCTGCTTGAGCTTGCGGTGGACCTTGGTGGTGGCCCAGACGCCGGCGGCCGCGCCCGCGGTGAACCAGAACGTACGGCGGAACATCGCTGCGTCAGCCCTTCTTCTTCCTGCGCCGGGCGGACGGCAGCGTGCGCCCGGCGATGACCGTGCGCCGGACGGCCGGCTCGGGCGCCGCGCCGGCGTCCGGTGCTCCTCTGCGCCCGAGCGCCTGGCGTACGCCGTAGCCGAACGCCGCGACCTTGACCAGCGGGCCGCCGAAGGTCGAGGCGACCGTCGTGGAGAGCGCCGAGGCGTTGGAGGTGACTTCCTGGACGTCCGTCGCGATGGCGTCCACCCGGTCGAGCTGGGTCTGCGCGGAGCGGACCGTCGCCGACGCGTCCGCCAGCAGCGGCACGGCCTGTTCGGTCACCTCCGCCACCAGTCTGGTGGTCGCCTTGAGGGTCTGCGCCAGCCTCACCAGCACCACGGCCAGGAAGGAGACCAGAATGGCCCAGAACACGGCCACCAGGATCCCGGCAACCTCTCCACCGGTCACGCCGCACCGCTCCCTGATCGTCGACGGTCATCTGGAAAGCGACTGGAAAGTCGTCCTCCGACCCTATCGCGCCGGGGATCGCGTCCCGTACCGGATTAGCGGGGGCCGGGATGGCGTTCAGTGAGAAAGATTGTACGGAGTGCGGCGGGTTGAGTACTCTGCGTGTCCCATGCGACGCCCCTTTCGCTCCGGCCCTCCGTCGGCCGTGCCCGCCCCGGCTCCGGGCAATCTCCCCGCCGAGCTGAACCTCTTCGTGGGGCGCGACGACGAGCTGGCCGCCCTGACGCGGCATCTCGGGGAATCCCGGCTGGTCACGGTGGTGGGGGTCGGCGGAGTCGGCAAGACCCGGCTGGCCCTGAAAGCCGCCGATGGCCTGAAGAAACGCTACTGCGATGGCATCTGGCTCGCCGAGCTCTCCGCGCTCCGCGACCCCGAGCTGCTCGAACACGCGCTGGTGGAGGCGCTCGGGCTGGCGGACCACAGCAGCAGGCCCACGCGCCGGGTGCTCGCCGGGCATCTCGCCACGCGCCAACTGCTGCTGGTCATCGACGGGTTCGAGCAGCTCGTCGACGCCTGTGCCGTGCTCGTCCATGAACTGCTGCGCCGGGCACCGGAGTTGCGGGTGCTCGCCGTCGGCAGACGACCGCTCAGGGTGGACGGTGAGCTGACCTTCTCGCTCGCCCCGATGGCGGAGACGGACGCGGTCCGGCTCTTCACCGAACGGGCCGCCGCCGTATCACCCGGCCCGCTCGTCCCGCCCGGCCCGTCCGACCCGCTCGTCCCGCCCGCTCCCTCCGGTTCCGTATCCCCCGGTCCGGGTCCGGGGCGGGCCGATGCCCGGTCCGCGGCCGTACAAGAGCTGTGCCGGCGCCTCGACGGGATCCCGCTCGCGCTGGAACTGGCGGCCGGACGGCTCCCTGTCCTCTCCGTCGAGCAGATCCTCGACCGCGTCGGGGACCGCTTCCGGGTGCTCACCGAAGGCAGCCGGGGCGCGCCGCCGCGCCATCAGACGCTCAGGACCGCGATCGGCTGGAGCCATGAACTGTGTACTCCGGCCGAACGGCTGCTGTGGGCACGGCTGTCGGTCTTCGCCGGACCGTTCGACCTGGAGGCCGCCGAGTATGTGTGCGGCGGCCCCGAGCTGCCGGACGAAGAGGTCCTGGACGTCCTCGCCGAACTGATCTCGCAGTCCCTCGTCATCCGCGAGGAGACCCCGGCGGGTACGCGCTACCGGATGCTGGACACCGTCAGGGCGTACGGCGCCGAGTGGCTGGACGCCCTGGCGGACACCGAGCGGATGCGCCGCCGGCACCGCGACTGGTACATGGGGCTGGCGACCTGGTACGAGCTGGACTGGTTCAGCCCGCGCCAGGCGGATGTCGCGGCCGGTACGGAGAGCGCGCTGCCGAATCTGCGCGCCGCGCTCGAACTGTGTCTGGAGAGTCCCGACGAGGCGCATCTGGGCCAGCATCTGGCGGGCACGCTCTGGTTCTACTGGGCGGGATGCGGCAGGCTGACCGAGGGGCGGCACTGGCTGGACCGGGCCCTCGCGCTGGACACCCCGTACGACGAGTCGCGGCTCAAGGCCCTGTGGGTGCTCGGCTATGTCGCGGTTCTCCAGGGCGACAGCACGGCCGCGGTGGGCGCGCTGCACGAGTGCCGGGAGGAGGCCGCGCGCACCGGCAACGCGCTGGCGCGGGCCTATGCCGTGCACCGGCTGGGCTGTCAGGCGCTGCTCACCGACGACATGCCGCGCGCCGAACGACTGCTGCGCTCGGCGCTCGGCGCGTACCGGGAACTCGGCGAGCTCAACAGCAATGTGCTGATGGGCCAGGTCGAGCTGGCCATGTCGCTGGTCTTCCAGGGCGATCTGGAAGCGGCGGTCGCCCTGTGCGAGGAGGTCCGCGAGATCTGCGAGGACAGCGGCGAGCGCTGGACCAGGGCGTACGCGCTGTATGTGCTGGCCTACGCGGCCTGGACACGCGACGAGCACGCCGAGGCGCGCGCGCTGATCGCGGAGTCGATCGCCATTCACCATGGATTCAACGATCTGGTGGGGCTGGTGCTGGCCGTCGAACTGATGGCGCTGGTGACGGCGAGCGAGGGTGATCCGGCGGAGGCCGCGGTGCTCCAGGGGGCCGCGAGCCGACTGTGGGAGTCGGTCGGCCCGCCGCTGTTCGGCTCCGGCTTCTTCGGTGCGCCGCGCGCGCTGTGCGAGCGGCGCGCGAGCGAGGCGCTGGGTACGGAGCGGTACGCGGCGTACGAGGGCGAGGGGCTCGGGTTGTCGATGAGCGCGGCCGTGGAGCGGGCGCTCGCCGAGCGCCGGCCGGCCGCCGCGCCACCGCACCAGCAGCCGGACGCGCATCCGCCGGCCCGGAAGACGCGGAAGCCCGCCGGCTCCCCCACCTCACGGGGCGGGGAAGCGGCGGGCTGAGACAACGTGTCCGCGTCAGCGGGCGTCGTACTCGACGTCAGCGGGCGTAGTACTCGACGACCAGCTGCTCGTCACAGATGACCGGGATCTCCTTGCGCTGCGGGTCACGGTCCAGGCGGAACGCCAGGGCCTTCAAGTTGACCTGCAGGTAGCGCGGGGTCTCGCCGTCGGTGTCGTAGCCACCCTCGCGCGCGACCTGGAAGGGGACCTTCTCGCGGCTGCGCTCGCGGACCATCACGACGTCGTCGGGACGGACGCGGAACGACGGCTTGTCGACCTTGCCACCGTTGACCTCGATGTGGCCGTGCACGACCATCTGGCGGGCCTGGTAGATGGTGCGGGCGATGCCCGAGCGCAGGACCAGCGCGTCGAGGCGGCGCTCCAGCTCGACGACCAGGGCCTCGCCCGTCTTACCCTCGGCCTTGCGGGCGCGGTCGTAGGCGCGGGCCATCTGGCGCTCGCTGATGTCGTACTGGGCGCGCAGGCGCTGCTTCTCCAGCAGACGGACCTTGTAGTCACTGTTCTGCTTGCGTCCACGGCCGTGCTCGCCCGGCGGGTAGGGACGGGCCTCGAAGTACTTGACAGCCTTCGGCGTCAGCGCGATACCGAGCGCGCGTGACTTCTTGACCTTGGGACGCGACTGGTTAGGCACGTTCTCCAGACCTCCGTTGTAGGTTAGGTTAGGCTCACCTTACTTAAGGAGATCGCATGTCTCGCCCTGGGAACACCACGCGCATCACAGACAGCCTCGGCGCACAGAGCGACGATTCGACGGAGGTCCGATCAGCTCATGGTCAGCCGCGTCCCAGCGGGCTTGAAATCGATCGGATGCCGTCAGCAGCCGAGCGCACACGAACTCTCGTACAGAGTACATGCTCGGCAGTACTGATCATTCCGGGCCTGGACGGGACCAAGCCCTACCAGCTGATGCCCGATACGCGGAGCGTCGGCCCGGACGGCGAGGTGTTCCTCGCGTTCCCCGCCGACTCCCCCGCCGTACGCGCCGCGACGCACGCGCAGGACGACGAGCTGACCGCGGTGCTGGAGATCACGGACGTCGCGCCGGTGTCCGTACCCCACCGTATCCGGGGCCGGGCCTGGCTCTCCGGCTGGCTCACCCGCGCGGCGGGCGGGGCCGAACCCGGTCGTATGACGCTACGGCTGGAGGTCGGCGAGGCGTGCGTGGACGATCTCTGGGGCGCGGAGTCGGTGGAGCCCGAGGACTTCGCCGCGGCCGCGGCCGATCCGTTGATGGAACACGAGGCGGAACCGCTCCAGCATCTGCACTCCGCCCACAGCGCGGAGGTCCAGGCGCTGCGCGGGCTGCTCGGCGAGCGGGCCGCGGGCTCCTCGGAGGCCGGGGCCGCCGGGACCGTCGCCGTACCTGTCGCGCTCGACCGTTTCGGGCTGCGGGTGCGCTTCACCGGGGTGCGGTGCTTCGACGCGCGGTTCGACTTCCCCGAGCCGGTGCGGAACGTCAACGAGCTGCGGTACGCGATGCACACGCTCTTCGACGCGGCCGCGGGCTAGGCGCCGTCCCCGCGCAGCCGCTCGCGCACCTTGTCGACCACATCGGCGTAGCGCGCCTCCGCGCCGTACCGCGTGGGCTCGTAGTAGCGCCTGCCCCGCACCTCGTCCGGGGCGTACTGCTGGGCCGCGATCCCGCCCGGCACATCATGCGGATAGATATAGCCCTGGGCATGGCCGAGCTTGGCCGCGCCCTTGTAGTGGCCGTCGCGCAGATGCGGCGGGACCGGTCCCGCCAGCCCCTTCTTGACGTCCTCCAGGGCGGCGGAGATGGCGGTCGTGGCCGCGTTCGACTTGGGGGCCAGCGCCAGCGCGATGGTGGCGTGACTCAGGGTGAGAGCGGCCTCCGGGAAACCGATCATGGCCACGGCCTGGGCGGCGGCGACCGCTATCGGCAGGGTGGTGGGATCGGCGAGGCCGATGTCCTCGCTCGCCGAGATCATCAGCCGTCTGGCGATGAACCGGGGGTCCTCCCCCGCCTCGATCATCCGGGCCAGATAGTGCAGCGCCGCGTCCACGTCGGAGCCGCGGATGGACTTGATGAGCGCGCTCGCCACGTCGTAATGCTGATCGCCGTCACGGTCGTAGGCCACCGCCGCCCGGTCGACGGTCTCCTCCACGGTCCGGAGGCTGATCTCCTTCTCGCTCTTGTCGATCGCGGCACCGGCCGCCGCCTCCAGCGCCGTCAGCGCGCGCCGGGCGTCGCCGCCCGCGATCCGCAGCAGATGCGCCTCGGCGTCGTCGGGGAGCGTGACCGCGCCGCCGAGACCGCGCTCCTCGGTGAGCGCCCGCCGCAGCAGACCGCGCAGATCGTCGTCGGTGAGCGGCTCCAGCGTGAGCAGCAGAGAGCGGGAGAGCAGCGGGGAGATCACCGAGAAGTACGGATTCTCGGTGGTGGCGGCGATGAGCGTGACCCAGCGGTTCTCGACTGCGGGCAGCAGCGAGTCCTGCTGGGCCTTGCTGAAGCGGTGGATCTCGTCGAGGAAGAGGACGGTCTCCTTGCCGAAGCCACCCGAGGCGCGGCGGGCCCCGTCGATGACGGCCCTGACCTCCTTGACGCCCGCGGTGATCGCGGAGAGCTCGACGAAGCGCTTGTTGGTCGCCTTGGAGACGACATACGCGAGGGTCGTCTTGCCGGTGCCCGGCGGGCCCCAGAGGATCACGGACGAAGGACCGGCGGGGCCGCCGTTGCCCTCTCCCACCAGCCGCCGCAGCGGGGATCCGGGCTTCAGCAGATGACGCTGGCCGACGACTTCGTCGAGGACGCGCGGGCGCATCCGTACGGCCAGGGGGCTGCTGGACGGGTCCTTCTCCTGGCGGTCTTCCGCCGCTGCGGTAAAGAGGTCGGGCTCCACGCGTGAAGCCTATGCCAGACCGCTGACAACGCCGTTTCCGTCGGTGTCCCCGCCCGCCGGCGGAGTCCTCGGCACGGCTCGGGGCCCTGTCCGGTTCTCGGCTGCTCAGCCGGTCCAGAAGTCCCACCAGCGGGTCAGGATGAGCATCCCGATGATCCCGATGTGCAGCACCGGCAGCACCCAGGTGAACTCGCTCAGGAAACCGCGCAGCCAGGACGGCGCGGGCAGCACGCCTGCGCGGATGTTGTGGGACGTGACGTACCAGAACATCAGGATCGTGGCGACCCAGGCCAGGCAGCACCACAGGCAGAGCGAGTTGATGGTGTACAGCGACTGGTACTGGAGCCAGGTGCAGAATCCGACGCCGAAAAGAGTGCCCGCGTTCAGCCCGAGCCAGAACCAGCCGCGGTAGCGCGCCCCGGCGAGCAGTCCGATCCCGATGAAGATCACCACGGCATAGGTGACGAGTCCGAGCATCGGGTTCGGGAAGCCGAAGGCGGACGCCTGGTCGCTCTTCATGATGTTGCCGCAGGAGACCACCGGGTTCAGGCTGCATCCGGGGGTGAAGTTCGGGTCTTCCAGCAGCTTGAACTTGTCGAGGGTGATCACCCAGGCCGCCAGCAGCCCCGCCGCGCCGGTGATGACCAGCAGGAGCGCGAACGCCCGACTTCCGCCGACCGTGCCCGTGGCCGTCCCCTCATCCCGGTCGGAGGAGACGTCGTCCACCACTGCTCGCGCCATATCACCGTTCCATCACTCGGGGAGTTCGCACAGGGAGTTCGCGCACTCGGGGACCTGCGGGGCAGGCTCATTGTGCCGCACGGGTCCCGGTGTCCACCGTTCGCCCGGCATAAGCAAAGCGGGGCCCGGACGGTCTCCGTCCAGGCCCCACACCGTCTCCGCGCGGTCAGCCGAGCCGCTGTGTCAGCTCCGTCACAAGGTCGTCGAGAGCCACCGCCGACTGCTCGCCGCTCTCCATGTCCTTGAGCTGGGCGACACCCTCGGCGAGATCGCGCTCGCCCGCGACGATCGTGTAGCGGGCACCGGACCTGTTGGCGTTCTTCATGGCGCCCTTGAGGCCCTTGGCGGCGTACGAGAAGTCCGCGGGGATCCCGGCCCTGCGCAGCTCGGTGACGACGGCGAACAGCCGCCGCCGCGCCTCCTCGCCGAGCGGCACCGCGAAGACGCTGGTGGCGTTCGGGAGATCGAGCTGGATTCCCTCGGCCTCCAGCGCCAGCACCGTACGGTCCACGCCGAGCGCCCAGCCGACCGACGGGAGCGCCGGTCCGCCGATCATCTCGGAGAGCCCGTCGTACCGGCCACCGCCGCCCACCGCGGACTGCGCGCCGAGCCCGTCGTGGACGAACTCGAAGGTGGTCCTGGTGTAGTAGTCGAGGCCGCGTACGAGCTTCTCGTCGTCCTCGTACGCGACCCCGGCGGCCGTCAGCAGCTCGCGTACCTCCTCGTGGTACGCCTTGCACGCGTCGCACAGATAGTCGCGCAGCATCGGCGCCCCGACGAGCTGCTTCTGTACGTCGGCGCGCTTGTCGTCGAGCACCCGCAGCGGGTTGATCTCGATGCGCCGGCGGGTGTCCTCGTCGAGGTCGAGCCCGCGCAGGAAGCCCTGGAGCGCCTCGCGGTAGACGGGGCGGCACTCCTTGTCGCCCAGCGAGTTGAGCAGGATACGGAAGTCGCGCAGCCCCAGGGAGCGGTACGCCTGGTCGGCCAGGACGATCAGTTCGGCGTCGAGCGCGGGGTCCTCCGCGCCGATCGCCTCGGCGCCGACCTGCGAGAAGTGGCGGTAGCGGCCCTTCTGGGGACGCTCGTAGCGGTAGTAGGAGCCGGAGTACCAGAGCTTGACCGGCAGGTTCCCGGCCTTGTGCAGATTGGCCTCCAGCGCGGCGCGCAGCACGGAGGCGGTGCCTTCGGGGCGCAGCGCCAGCTTGTCACCGCCCTTGGTCTCGAAGGCGTACATCTCCTTGGAGACGATGTCGGTGGACTCGCCGACACCGCGGGCGAACAGCTCGACGTTCTCGAAACCGGGCGTCTCGACATAGCCGTAGCCGGAGTTCTTCAGCGGTGCGGAGATGGCCTCGCGCACCGCGAGATAGACCGCCGAGGCGGGCGGGATCAGGTCGTAGGTGCCCTTGGGGGCCTGGAAGGCGCTCATGGAGATCGGTGCTTCACATTCCTCGTCGCGGAGCGGCGGTCGGGCCGCTTCCGTAGCCGGCGGCCAGCTCCCTGAGGTAAGGGTTGGCGGCGCGCTCGCGGCCGATGGTCGTCTGGGGGCCGTGTCCGGACAGCACCACGGTCGAGTCGTCGAGCGGGAGGCACACCCGTGCCAGGGACTCGAGGATCTCGGCGTGGTCGCCACCGGGCAGATCGGTGCGTCCGATGGAGCCGGCGAAGAGCAGATCGCCCGAGAAGAGGACCGGCGGAATATCGGCACCACCGACCGCCTCGGGCGTTCCGAACGTCACCGACCCCTTGGTATGGCCCGGGGCGTGCGCGACGGTGAACTCCAGTCCCGCCAGCGTCAGTTCGGCGCCGTCGGTCAGCTCGTGGACCTCGTCCGGCTCTCCCACGGTCAGCTCGCCCATCAGCGGCATCCCGATCGAGCGGCCGATCGACTTCTCGGGGTCGCTCATCATGTAGCGGTCCGCGGGGTGGATCCACGCCGGTACGTCATGTGCTCCGCACACGGGGACGACCGAGGCGACATGGTCGACGTGCCCATGGGTCAGGATGACGGCGACGGGCTTGAGCCGATGCTTGCGCACCGCGTCCTCCACGCCCTGAGCGGCCTGGTGGCCCGGGTCGATGATCACGCACTCCTCGCCCGCGGCGGGGGCGACCAGATAGCAGTTGGTCCCCCAGGCCCCGGCGGGGAACCCGGCAATGAGCACGATCGTCCTTATATGTCGTCCGTCGGGAGAATGCAGCAGTTCAGAGACTACCGGCGGTCCTCAATCCACAGCGAACCCATATACCGTACGGGGCTAGATCAGGCCGGACAGGATCACATACACATACGAGGAGTGGACCCGGTGGTCAACAGCGATCAGCGGCGGCGGCAGCTCGCCCGGGAAAAGTTCGAGCGGCAGCAGCAGCGCCGGGCCGAGGCGCGGAACAAGGCGAAGCGCCGCAATGTCATCATCGCGTCCGCGCTGGCCGTGGTGGTGCTCGCGGGAGCCGCGGCGTACGCCTCGGTCGGTCTGACGGACGGGGACAGCAGCGACAAGGCCGCCGCCCCGGAGTCGAGCGCCTCCGCCTCCGCCTCGCCCTCGCCGAGCGAGAGCAGCGTGCCCGAGCCGAAGATGACCGTCGACAAGAACGCGAAGTACACGATGGAGCTCAAGACGAGCCAGGGCGACATCTCCATCGCGATGGACGCCAAGAAGACCCCGCACACGGTGAACTCGTTCAAGGCGCTCACGGACAAGAAGTACTTCGACAACACGAAGTGTCACCGGTTGACCACCGAGGGCATCTTCGTGCTCCAGTGCGGCGACCCGAAGGGCGACGGCACCGGCGGTCCCGGCTACACGATCGAGGACGAAAATCTGACGGCTCTCGGCAAGGCGGGCGCCGACGGCTCGGTCACGTACCCGGCAGGGACGGTCGCGATGGCCAATACCGGCCAGCCACACACCGGCGGCAGCCAGTTCTTCCTGGTCTACAAGGACACCAAACTCCCGCCCAGCTACACGCCGTTCGGGACCATGGACGACGCCGGCCTGAAGGTCGTGGAAGCCGTGGCGAAGGCCGGAGTGGACGGCGGCACGGGCGACGGCGCGCCCAAGAAGACCGTCACCGTGGAGAAGGGGACGGTCGACACGGCGTGACCCTGTGAATTTCGGCCGTGCTGAGTGCGGACAGCCGGGCGGCCGGTCGCCTAGATTGGCGTTGTGCAGGGCGGGCGCAGCCCGTCCCAGGAAACTGTGGATGATGCCCGGGGGCCACACCCCTCACGGACATCAGGTGGAGGAGGCGCTGTGAGCAGCGACCCGTGGGGCCGCGTCGACGAGACGGGCACCGTGTACGTGCGTACGGCCGAGGGCGAACAGGTCGTCGGATCGTGGCAGGCAGGCTCTCCGGAGGAGGCTCTGGCCTATTTCGAGCGCAAGTACGAGGGCCTGGTTGTCGAGATCGGCCTCCTCGAACGGCGGGTGAAGACCACCGACCTGTCCGCGAAGGATGCGACGACGGCCATCGAGCATCTGCGCGGCCAGGTCGACGAACACCACGCCGTGGGCGATCTCGAAGCGCTGCGCAAGCGGCTCGACGCGCTGGTGGCGACGGTCGACTCGCGCCGTGAGGAGCGCAAGGCGCAGCGGGCGAAGCAGACCGACGAGGCGCGCCACGCCAAGGAGGCGCTGGTCACCGAGGCGGAGGAGCTTGCGCAGAGCGATCAGTGGCGGTCGGCCGGTGAGCGGCTGCGGGCGCTGGTGGACACCTGGAAGGGCCTGCCGAGGCTCGACCGGAAGTCCGACGACGAGCTGTGGCACCGCTTCTCGCACGCCCGCTCGGCGTTCTCCAAGCGCCGCAAGGCCCACTTCGCGGCGCTCGACGCGCAGCGCGAGGATGCCCGTAAGGCCAAGGAGAAGCTGGTCGCGGAGGCCGAATCGCTGTCCGGCTCCACCGACTGGGGCGGTACGGCCGCCCGCTACCGCGAGCTGATGACGGAGTGGAAGGCGGCGGGCCGCGCCCAGCGCGAGGCCGAGGACGATCTGTGGAACCGCTTCCGCGGCGCCCAGGACGTCTTCTTCGCGGCGCGCGGCGAGGTCTTCGCCGAGCGGGACGCCGAGCAGACCGAGAACCTCAAGCTCAAGGAGGAGCTCGCGGTCGAGGCCGAGCGGCTGGTGCCGGTCACGGACCTCAAGGCGGCCAGGGCGGCGTTCCGGGCGATCAACGAGCGCTGGGAGGCCATCGGCCACGTACCGCGTGACGACCGGCCCAAGGTCGAGGGCCGGATGCACACGGTGGAGCGGACGCTTCAGGAGTCCGAGGAGAACGAGTGGCGCCGGACGAACCCGGAGGCGCGTGCGCGCGCCGCGGGTCTGACGGGTCAGCTCCAGGGCGCGGTCGACAAGCTGCGTACGCAGATCGACGCGGCGCGCGCGGCGGGCAACAACGCCAAGGCGGACAAGCTCGCCAAGGAGCTGGAGGGCCGGCAGGCCCTGCTCGACCAGGCGCTGAAGGGTCTCCAGGAGTTCGGCGGCTGAGACCGGACCGGGCACCGTCCGGCACGGCGTCATCCGCATACGCGAAGGGGCTCCCCGTCTATCGGCGCGGGGAGCCCCTTCGCGTTTCCCGGTCCGCGTCGCGCTTCCCGGTCTGCTTCGCGTTTCCCGGTCTGCTTCGCGTTTCCCGGTCCGCGGACACGCCCTGGGCAGGGCCTAAGGCCGCCGCCCGTGGGTGTCGGCCAGTTCGAGCGCGTGCTTGAGCACCTCGCACGCCTGAATGTGATTGCCCGATTCCTGGAGCAGATCGGCGAGACGGCGGCAGACCAGCAGCGCGTCGGGACCGTAGAACTTGTGCACCTGCTGAAACGCCTGCTCCAGCACCTCGATGGCCTCCCGGATCTGGCCGGTCTCGGCGAGCATCTCGGAGAGTTCGAGCTGAACGGCCAGCAGACTTCCCTCCCCGTCCGGAACCCGCTCCTGCAATGCCAGCCGGAGCACGGGGAGGGCGTCCCTGCTCCGGCCCGCGGCGCGCAGCATCCGGGCCAGTCCGAGTCCCGAGGCGACCATGGCGGCCCGCACATCGGTGGCGAGCACGGGCCCGGCGGGGATACGGCGGGCGGCCCGCGCCCTGTTCCTGGCCAGTGGCAACCGTCCGACACCGTTCTCCTGGGAGCGCTGCGGCAGTGGCCGGTTCTTGGCCCGCAGGCGCTCTTCCAGTACGCGGTGGAGCGTGTCCAGGTCGATCAGCTCGGGACCGTCCTCGATGCCCTGGCGCAGCACGCCGAGCATCTCGCCGGTGAAGGCGGTGTGCCGCTCCCCGTCGGGCGCCAGCGCGAGCCGGTCGCGAGGCGACGCGGTCAGGACGAAGGCTCCGTCGACGGCGGCCTGGGCGGCGAGGACATCGCTTCCGGCGGAGAGCGTACGGGCGGCCCGGCCGCTGAAGCAGCAGTCGAGGACCACGATCTTGCGCCGGGCGCGGGCGGAGCGCAGCGCGGCCCGGACATGCTGGTAGGCGACGGCGGTGTAGCCGGTGTTGTCACGGGAGCCGCCGAGCGCCAGATAGAGGTCGGCGGATTCGGAGTCCCGCATTCCGTGGCCCGCGTAGTAGACCAGCAGGGTGTCCGTGGCCTGGTCGCCCGCCCGGTGTACGGGATCGAGCATGGCGGTCGCGTTCTGCGGGTCGGCGACCACGGTGCAGTGCTCACGGGGCAGCCCCCACACCGTGGCGTCGCAGAGTTCGGCCGCGAGGTCCGTGACATTCGCCTGGACGGCGGGGAGCGCGGGCAGATGCCGGTAGGCGGCGGTGCCGATGAGGACGGCTCTGGACGCCGCCGGGTCGGGCAGCCCCACCCGTCCCGCCAGCCCCACCGTCGAATCAGTCGGTGCCACCGTCGTCGCCGCTCTCCTCGGCCCGGTCGAGCAGCTCCACCGCGCGGCGGAGCGTCTCGGGATCGGCCGACGCCTCACGCGAGAGCTCGATCTCGGCGCCACCGCGGCGCAGGACGACCGCGGGGGCGGCGCGCCGCCGGGAGGTCTGCCACTGGAGTACGGACACGACGAGCGACGCCGTGGAGACAGCGGTGCCGACCGCGAGCTGCAGCAGGTCGAATGCGGCGCCCATGTGCCCGGAGCCCAGCGGCTCGTCGCCCCCGACCGCTCCTCGTACGGCGCGGTCGAGGCTCTCGTCCTCGGTCAGCCACCGCAGCAGCGACCGCAGTTCGTCCTCCCGGTCCTCCTCCTCGGCCGGTCCAGCGGCGAACCGGACCTGGTACTCAGGCATGCTCCCCGTCCCTCCCCTGATCGATATGCGTCCGATCGATACGTGTCCGGCCGATACGCGTCCGACCGTCTCGCGTGTGATCGTCTTGTGTGTGATCGATATGCGTGTGGACGCGCGAGAACAGTTCGAGCGCCTCGCCGCCCGCCCCGAGCCTGGCCAGACATACCGCCTGCCAGTACTGGCCGGCCAGGGTCGTCGGATGGCCGGGACCGAGGGACGACAGGCAGACCTGGGTGATGGCCGAGAGCATCTGCACCGCCTCCTGGAGCTCGCCGCGCTGCACGAGCGTCACCGCTTCCCGCAGCCGGGAGGCCGCGTTCCGCGGGGTCATGCTGCTGAGCACCATCCAGCGGGTGGTGTTGCTGAGCGTCAGGGGACGAAACGGGTCGCGCTCCACCCCGCGCGGTGCCGGCACGGCGGAGGCCGCGTCCCAGTCGTACTCGGGCTCCCCCGCCGCCGCGTCGCCGAAAGCCGGATCGTCGAAGACCTGTTGCAGGGCGGTGTCCCGGACCTGTCCGGCGACCAGCTCGCGCAGCGCGGACCGTCCGTCGCCCACCAGTGGGGCGAGCGACGCCTCGACCTCGGCGGCGGTTCGCGGTCTGACGGCCGGGTCCTGGGAGCAGAGCAGATCCACCAGGGCTCTGAGCTTCTCCGGATACGGCAGATCGTCCCGATGGCGCAGCTTGGGCACGCCCGCGCCGACCGCGCGCTCCACTATGGCGCCGACCTCGACGGCGTCGTGGAACGGCACCTGTCCGGTCATCATCAGATAGAGGCAGGCGCCGAGACCGTACAGATCGGCCGTCGGTCCCGGCCGCGCGCCGCGGATGATCTCCGGGGCCATGAACTGCGGGGTGCCGACCATCGCCGTGAGTTTCGTGAGCGCCGACTCCCCGACCAGCCGGGCGAGACCGAAGTCGTGCAGGACGACGCGCCCGTCACCGGTGACGCCCACGTTCGTGGGCTTGACGTCGCGGTGCAGCACCCCGGCCTCGTGGGCCGCGCCCAGCGCGTGGGCCATGCCGAGCGCCACGCCGCACGCCACCTCGGACGGCAGCGGGCCGTGGCCCGAGACGAGCCGGGCCAGGTCGAGACCGTCGAGCAGTTGCATCACGAGGAAGGGGGCGCCCTCGTGGACGCCCTCGTCGTAGAGCGTCACCACCCCGGGGTGGTCGATCCGTGCGAGGGCGCGGGCCTCCCTGAGAAACCGCGAGAGTAACTCGTCGTCCCTGGACAGCCCGCCGAGCGACGACAGGACCTTGACGGCCACGCGCCGGCCGAGCCGCGTGTCCTCCGCCTCATGGACCACGCCCACGCCGCCCCGGCCGAGCAGCCGGACCTTCTGGTAGCGCCCCGCGATCAGATCCTCGCCGGCCATCTCGTCCCCCGGGTCGTCTTCGGTCAGGTCTCGGTCAGGGCCTGCGCGCCGAGGTGACCCGGTAGACGTCGTAGACGCCCTCCACGCCCCGCACCGCCTTCAGTACGTGTCCCAAGTGCTTCGGGTCGCCCATCTCGAAGGTGAAACGGGACGTGGCGACCCGGTCGCGGGAGGTCTGGACGGCCGCGGACAGGATGTTCACATGCTGGTCGGACAGGACGCGCGTGACGTCCGACAGCAGCCGAGAGCGGTCCAGCGCCTCGACCTGGATGGCGACCAGGAAGACCGACGACTGGGTCGGGGCCCACTCGACTTCGAGGATCCGTTCGGGTTGCTGGGAGAGCGAGTCGACGTTGACGCAGTCGGCGCGGTGCACCGAGACGCCGCTGCCGCGCGTGACGAAGCCGATGATCGGGTCGCCCGGGACCGGCGTACAGCAGCGGGCGAGTTTGACCCAGACGTCCTCGACGCCCTTGACGACCACGCCGGGGTCGGCGTTGGCACGGCGTTTGCTGCGGCCACGCGAGGGCGGGGCGCTCTCGGCGATGTCCTCGTTGGCGGCCTCCTCGCCGCCGAGGGCCTGCACCAGCTTCTGCACGACGCCCTGCGCGGCCACATGGCCCTCGCCGATCGCCGCGTACAGGGACGAGATGTCGGGGTAGCGCATCTCGTGCGCGAGCGTGACCAGCGAGTCGCCGGTGAGGATGCGCTGGATCGGCAGGTTCTGCTTGCGCATGGCGCGCGCGATGGCGTCCTTGCCCTGCTCGATCGCCTCGTCGCGGCGCTCCTTGGAGAACCACGCGCGGATCTTGTTCCTGGCCCGCGGCGATTTGACGAAGCCCAGCCAGTCGCGCGAGGGGCCCGCGCCGGACGCCTTGGAGGTGAAGACCTCCACCAGATCGCCGTTGTCCAGCGTCGATTCGAGCGGTACGAGCCGCCCGTTGACCCGGGCTCCTATGGTCCGGTGGCCGACCTCGGTGTGCACCGCGTACGCGAAGTCGACGGGGGTGGCACCGGCGGGCAGCGCTATGACATCGCCCTTGGGCGTGAAGACGAAGACCTCGTTGCGGGACAGGTCGAAGCGGAGCGACTCCAGGAACTCGCTGGGGTCCTCGGTCTCCTTCTGCCAGTCCAGCAGCTGGCGCAGCCACGCCATGTCGTTGACGGTGTCCTGGCCGGCGCCCTTGCCCGCGTTCCTGGGCACGTCCGTGCGCACCTTGGAGGCGCCCGCGACGGCCTCCTGCTTGTACTTCCAGTGCGCGGCGATGCCGTACTCGGCGCGGCGGTGCATGTCGAACGTACGGATCTGGAGCTCGACGGGCTTGCCGTTGGGTCCGATGACCGTCGTGTGCAGCGACTGGTACATGTTGAACTTGGGCATCGCGATGTAGTCCTTGAACCGGCCGGGGACCGGATTCCACCGCGCGTGCACGGTGCCGAGCGCCGCATAGCAGTCGCGGACGGTGTCGACGAGGACGCGAATGCCCACCAGGTCGTAGATCTCCGCGAAGTCCCGGCCGCGGACGATCATCTTCTGGTAGACGCTGTAGTAGTGCTTCGGCCGGCCGGTGACGGTGGCCTTGATCCGGGCGGCGCGCAGATCCGACTGGACCTCGTCGGTCACTATGGCCAGATACTCGTCCCGCTTGGGGGCACGCTCCGCGACGAGCCGGACGATCTCGTCGTACATCTTCGGGTAGAGGATCGCGAAGGCGAGGTCCTCCAGCTCCCACTTGATGGTGTTCATGCCCAGCCGGTGGGCCAGGGGCGCGTAGATCTCCAGCGTCTCGCGGGCTTTCTTCTCCTGCTTCTCCCGCTTGAGATAGCGCATGGTGCGCATGTTGTGCAGCCGGTCGGCGAGCTTGATGACCAGGACCCGCGGGTCCTTGGCCATGGCGACGACCATCTTGCGTACGGTCTCGGCCTGCGCCGCCTCACCGAACTTGACCTTGTCCAGCTTGGTGACGCCGTCGACGAGCAGCGCGACCTGGTCGCCGAAGTCGCGGCGCAGGGTGTCGAGCCCGTACTCGGTGTCCTCGACGGTGTCGTGCAGCAGACCCGCCATCAGAGTGGCCGGGTCCATGCCCAGCTCCGCGAGGATCGTCGTCACCGCGAGGGGATGGGTGATGTACGGGTCGCCGCTCTTGCGCTTCTGACCGCGGTGCCAGCGCTCGGCGACCTGGTAGGCGCTCTCGATCTGGCGGAGCGTGGCGGTCTCGATCTTCGGATCGTTGCCCCGCACGGTCCGCAGGAGAGGTTCGAGCACGGGGTTGTACGGCGACGAGCGCTGCACCCCGAGCCGGGCGAGCCGGGCCCGTACGCGGTTGGAGGAGCCACCGGAGCGCGGCGCGGCCGTGGGGCCCGGCTTGGGGGCGGTGACGGGCGTGGAGGGGCGCTCCGGGGGCGCGGGGGGCACGGGCGCCGGACGCGCCTCCACGGGGCGCCCGTCCAAGGTCTCCGCGGACGTCCGGGCAGCCTTCTCCTCCGCCGCGACCGCGGCCTTGTGCCGCGACACGGCCGCTGCCGCCGCGGCCTGCTCGGCAGAGTGATCGGGCATCGCGGCGGCCAGTGGCTGGACCTCTTCTGGCAAGAGCGCTCCTCGTGCGGATCCAGGTCCCCCGGACAGGCCCGGAGGTTCCATGGTATCGACCTCCGGCGTCCCTCTCGCCCCAGGACCCAGGACCCCACAAAACGACGGACAGGCACCCGGTTGTTCCCGGGTGCCCGTCCGTATGCCTCACAGGGCCGCTCAGAGCGTGATCAGAGCCTCCAGCGGGGCCCCGCGCAGGGCGGGCTCCAGCCGGGCCCGGCCGCCCAGGAAACCCAGCTCCATCAGGACCGCGACGCCCACCACCTCGGCGCCGGCCCGCCGGACCAGCTCCAGCGAGGCCTCGGCCGTACCGCCGGTGGCCAGCACGTCGTCGATGACGAGAACCCGGTCGTCCTGGTCCAAGTCCTCCGCGTGGACCTCGATCTCCGCGGAGCCGTACTCCAGCTCGTACGCCTGCGACAGCGTCGCGCCGGGGAGCTTGCCCGCCTTGCGCACGGGGATGAAGCCCACGCCCGCCCTGACCGCCACGGGGGCCGCCAGGATGAAGCCACGGGCCTCCAGGCCCACGATCTTCGTCGCGCCGTGCTTCGCGCACAGCTCCGCGAGCGCGTCCGTCAGCGCCGTGAAGGCCTTCGGGTCGGCCAGCAGCGGCGTGATGTCCTTGAAGACCACGCCCGGCTTGGGGTAGTCCGCGACATCACGGATGCGGCTGAGCAGCAGCTCCCGCGTGCTGGTGTCGGTCACCGACGCCTCCCCGAGCCCGACGGGCGCCCTCGCCCGCCCCGGGCGCGCGGGCCGGCCACAGCGGCCGCCGGC
This sequence comes from Streptomyces sp. NPDC102274, assembly GCF_044766385.1. Classification (NCBI taxonomy): domain Bacteria; kingdom Bacillati; phylum Actinomycetota; class Actinomycetes; order Kitasatosporales; family Streptomycetaceae; genus Streptomyces; species Streptomyces sp. NPDC102274. Next base: position 194,653 of record NZ_JBIWLW010000009.1, read on the forward strand.
GCTCCTGGAACCACGTCCTCCGGACCGTCCTCGACGGCGTCGTCGCCGTCCGAGGGGCCGTCGGCCTGCTCCCCCTTGGCGGCAGCGACGGCCCGCTTGGCGAGCACCCGCTTCTTCAGCGCCTTGATCTGCGGGTCGCGTTCCTTCAGGTCGGCGACGAGCGGCGTGGCGATGAAGATCGAGGAGTACGCGCCGGCGGCGAGGCCGACGAAGAGCGAGAGCGAGATGTCGTTCAGCATGCCGGCGCCGAGGAAACCGCCGCCGATGAAGAGCAGACCGGCCACCGGCAGCAGCGCGACCACGGTGGTGTTGATGGAACGCACCAGCGTGCCGTTGATCGAGCGGTTGGCGACCTCGCTGTAGGTCCAGCGGGTCTGCTTGGTGATGCCCTTCGAACCCTCCTTGAGACTGTCGAAGACGACGACGGTGTCGTAGAGGGAGTAACCGAGGATGGTGAGCAGACCGATCACCGTACCCGGGGTGACCTCGAAGCCGACCAGTGCGTACACACCGACGGTGATGGTGAGGTCATGGATCAGGGCGACCAGTGCCGCGACCGCCATACGCCATTCGAAGGCGATCGCCAGATAGATCACCACCAGGACCATGAAGATCCCCAGGCCCATCCATGCCTTGTTGGCGATGGTCGCGCCCCAGCTCGGACCGACGAGTTCGGCGTTGATCTTCGCCTCGTCGACGTTCAGGTCCTTGGCGAGCTGTGTCCGCACGCCGTCGGCCTGCTTGGTGTCCAGTTCGGTGACCTGGATCCGCATGCCGCCGTTGCCGAGCTTCTGGACGATCGCGTCGTGGCCGGAGGCCTCTTCGGTGTCCGTCCGGGCCTGGGTCACGGAGACGCTCGTGCTCGGGATGGTGAAGACGGCACCACCCTTGAACTCGATGCCCATGTTGAGGCCGCGCACCGCCACGCCCGCGATGGCCGTGATGGTGATCAGGATCGAGAGCGCGTACCAGAACTTGCGCTTCCCGATGAAGTCGTAGCCGACTTCGCCGCGGTAGAGCCGGGCGCCGAGTGCGCCAAGTCGCGACATCTCACGCCTCCTTCGGGTCGGTGGGAGCGCTGACACGGCGGGAGCGGCGCAGCGGGGGCTTGGCGCCGAGCCGCTTCGGGTCCAGTCCGGACCAGGGATGACCGCTGGCGAAGAACTTCGTACGGGCCAGGAGCGTCATCACCGGCTTGGTGAAGAAGAACACCACGACCACGTCGAGGAGCGTGGTCAGTCCGAGGGTGAACGCGAAGCCCTGGACCTTGCCGACCGTGACGAGGAACAGCACGGCGGCGGCGAGGAACGACACGAAGTCGGAGACGAGGATCGTGCGCCGGGCGCGGGGCCACGCGCGTTCGACGGCGGGCCGGAGCGTGCGGCCCTCGCGGATCTCGTCGCGGATGCGCTCGAAGTAGACGATGAACGAGTCCGCGGTGATACCGATGGCGACGATCGCGCCGCACACGGCGGGCAGGTTCAGCGCGAAGCCGATACCCGGGCCGAGCAGCGACATGATCGTGTACGTCATGATGCCGGACGCGCCGAGGCTGAGGATCGCGATGCCCGCGAGGCCGCGGTAGTAGGCCACCAGGTAGATGACCACCAGGGCGAGGCCGATCGCACCGGCGATCAGGCCCGCCTGGAGCTGCTCACCGCCGAGCGCGGCGGTGACCGTCGTGACGCTCTGCTCCTGGAAGGAGAGCGGCAGCGCGCCGTAGGACAGGATGTTGGCCAGGTCCTGGGCGGACTGCTGGGTGAAGCTGCCGGAGATCTCGGCGCTGCCGCCGAGCGTCTGGCTCACCGAGGGCGCCGAGACGACATTGCCGTCGAGCACGATGGCGAACTGGTTCATCGGCGGCTGCTGCTGGGAGAGCTTGCCGGTGATGGACTGGAACTTCTTCGTGCCACCGCTGCTGAAGTCCATCGTGACGATCCACATGCCACGCTGCGGGTCGAGAACGCCCTTGGCGTCGTCGACGTCCGTGCCCTCCAGCTCGGCGGGGCCGAGGATGTACTTCTCCCACTCACCGGCGGAGTTCGTGCCGCAGGCCACGATCGTGTCCTTGGGCGTGGTCTCCTGGTTGGCCTTGGTGCGCGAGGCCTGGTCGGTGCAGTCCAGGTCCGTGAACTTCTTCTCCAGCGCGGCCGTGGCCGGGTCGGCGGAGGGCGTGGCGGAGGGGGCGGGGCTCTCCGAGGCGCCGGGCTTGTCCGAGGAGGACGCGCCCGGGGAGGGCGTCACGTCCTTCTTCAGGCCGTCGGTGACAGCACGGCCCTGAGTGGTGGAGCTCGACGAGGGCGACGCGGACGTGTCGGCGTTACCGGCCGACTGCTCGCTCGACGGGGTACCCGCGGAGGAGGAAGGGGAGCCACTCGGAGAACCGCTGGGGGAACCGCTCGGGGAGCCGCTGGTGGAGGGCTGCGGAGCGGCCGGGCCGCCCGCGGCGACCGTCAGTACCGGCCGGAAGTACAGCTGGGCCGTGGTGCCGACCTGATCACGGGCCTGCTTCTCGTTCGTCCCCTTGGGGATGTTGACGATGATGTTGCTGCTGCCCTGCGTCTGAACCTCGGCCTCCGAGACGCCAAGACCGTTGACACGCCGCTCGATGATGCTGACGGCGGTGTCCATGTTGGTCTTGTTGATCGCGTTTGGCTTGCCCGGCGTGTTCTTCGCCTGGAGCGTGATGCTCGTGCCGCCGGCGAGGTCGATTCCCAGGCGTGGCGTGACATGACCGGACCAGAACATACCGCCCGTGAGGGCGACCATGGCAATCAGAAACAGGGCCAGGGTGCGCCCTGGCCTGCCTGGGGACCCCGCTTGCCTGCGGCCCTTATTAGGTGCTGCCACCTTCTCGTTTCTCCCTGTCCAACCGCCCCACGCCGGGTGTGCGCCGGAGCGGCCACGAAGTGTTGTGGGGACCTGCCCCCGCAGTATTCCAGCGCGACCGTACGCCGCGACGGGCCGCGGAGCGGCCCGTCGGTACGGTCGGGACTACTTCGCGCCGGCCTCGCCGTCGGCCTTGCCGTCCTTGGGCTCGGCGTCGTCGGCCTCGGGCTTCTTGCCCAGGTCGATCTTGGCGTCGTCCGGGGTGCTGTCCGTCTCGGTCAGCGAGGAGGCGTCGTCCGGGACGACCGGAGCGTCGAGATCGCTCTTGAGGTCGCCCTCGCCGTGCACGATGCGGTTGTACTCGTCGTCGTCCAGGACGGCGCCGATGGCGTTCTTGGCGTAGACGGCGTGGACGCCGGGAGCGACCTCCAGAAGAACCATGTCGTCGTGCACCTCCTTGACGGTGGCGTACATGCCCCCGATGGTGCGGATGCCGGTGCCGGGCTGCATTTCGTCGCGCATCTGCGCAGCTGCCTGCTGCTTCTTCTTGGCAGACCGGGTCATCAGGAACATGGCCCCGATGAGCACGATGAAGGGGAGGAGGGTCACGAGACTCACGGGAGGGAACTTCCTTCGCACGACCGCGCTGTCGAACGGCCTGGTATACGGGGGTGGGCACGCCGACCCGGAAGGGCGGCATCGGCGGAGTCTAAGCGAGTCCGCTTCGTTGGAACAACGCCCAGCATCGCACCGGGGTTCCTGACCCGGCGAGTGTCATCGCCCTCACGCCCCGAACAGACCCTGCTGTCCACTCGCGCCGGGGGCCTGCTGCGGGGGTGCGAGCCCCAGGTGGGCCCAGGCGGCGGGGGTCGCGACCCGGCCGCGCGGAGTGCGGGCGAGCAGTCCCTCCCGTACGAGAAAGGGCTCCGCGACTTCCTCCACCGTCTCACGCTCCTCCCCCACGGCCACCGCCAGGGTCGACAGACCGACGGGGCCGCCGCCGAAGAGCTTGAGCAGGGCCTTCAGTACGGCGCGGTCGAGCCGGTCCAGCCCGCGGGCGTCGACCTCGTAGACCCCAAGGGCCACGGCCGCCACCTCGCGGTTGATGACGCCGTCCGCCTTGACCTGCGCGTAGTCGCGTACGCGCCGCAGCAGTCGGTTGGCGATACGGGGCGTGCCCCGGGAGCGTCCCGCGATCTCCGCCGCGCCCTCGGTGTCGATCTCCAGGTCGAGGAGGTGGGCGGAGCGGTGGATCACACGCTCCAGCTCGGCGCTCTCGTAGAACTCCATATGGCCCGTGAAACCGAAGCGGTCGCGCAGCGGGGGCGGCAGCAGCCCGGCCCGGGTAGTGGCGCCCACCAGGGTGAACGGCGGCAGCTCCAGCGGGATGGCGGTGGCGCCCGGGCCCTTGCCGACGATGACGTCGACCCGGAAGTCCTCCATCGCCATGTAGAGCATTTCCTCGGCGGGCCGGGACATCCGGTGGATCTCGTCCAGGAAGAGGACCTCACCCTCCTGGAGGGAGGAGAGGATCGCCGCGAGATCGCCGGCGTGCTGGATGGCGGGGCCCGAGGTGATCCGGATCGGGGCGTTCATCTCCGCCGCGATGATCATGGAGAGGGTGGTCTTGCCCAGTCCCGGAGCGCCCGAGAGCAGTACGTGGTCGGCGGTCGCGCCACGCGCCAGGGCCGCTTTCAGCACCAGGTCGAGCTGCTCGCGGACCCGCTCCTGCCCGACGAACTCACCCAGCGACTTGGGCCGCAGCGCCGCTTCGACGGCCTGGTCCTCGCCGTCGGCGGACGAGCCGACGAGCCGCTCGGCCATGTCGTCCGGCGGCGTACCGCCGCTGATGTCGTCCCAGTTCACTCTGTTTCACCTCGGGAAAGGGGCGCGTCGCTCGACGGCGCCTTGAAGTACGGCACGGAGGGGCGGCCGGCGCCGGCTCAACGCGTTCTGTTCAGGCTCTGGAGCGCGGCCCGCAGCAGCCGCGGCACGGGAGGCTGCGCCCCCTCGGCGAGCGCCGCCTCGGCCTGCGGGGTGACCAGCGCCACCGCGTCGTCGGCCTCGCGGGTGGCATAGCCGAGACCGATCAGGGCGGCGTGCAGCTGGTCGCTCCAGGAGGCGGAGACGGCGGAGCCGACGCCCTGCCGACCAGCCGCGCCGAGCGGCTCGCCGAGCCGGTCCTTCAGTTCGAGCAGCAGCTTCTGGGCGCCCCTCTTGCCGATGCCGGGGACCGCGGTCAGCGCCTTCTCGTCGCCCGTGGAGACGGCGAGACGCAGCGCGTCCGGGCTGTGCACGGCGAGCATGGCCTGAGCCAGCCTCGGACCCACCCCGCTGGCGGTCTGCAACAGCTCGAAGACCTGGCGTTCGTCGTCGTCCGCGAAGCCGTACAGGGTCAGGGAGTCCTCCCGCACGACCAGGGAGGTGGCGAGCCTCGCGTCCTGTCCGACGCGCAGCCCGGCGAGCGTGCCGGGCGTGCACTGGACGGCCATGCCGACACCGCCGACCTCCATCACCGCTGTGGTCGGGGCGAGGGCGGCGACCGGGCCGCTGACGAAGGCGATCATCGCGTGACCTTCCGTACGGATGCGGTGGCGGGAATACGGGAGGGACGGACCGCCGCCTGCGCCTGCTGGAGGCGGCTCAGCGCGGGGGCACGCCAGATATGGCAGATGGCGAGCGCGAGGGCGTCGGCGGCGTCGGCCGGCTTCGGCGGGGCGTCGAGGCGCAGCAGCCGGGTCACCATCGCGCCGACCTGGGCTTTGTCCGCCCGGCCGCTGCCGGTGATGGCCGCCTTGACCTCGCTGGGGGTGTGCAGGGCCACCGGGATGCCACGGCGCGCGGCGCAGAGCATGGCGACCGCGCTGGCCTGCGCGGTGCCCATGACTGTACGCACATTGTGCTGGGCGAACACCCGCTCCACCGCGACGAGTTCGGGCCGGTGCTCGTCCAGCCAGGCATCGATGCCCTGCTCGATGGCGACCAGCCGTTGGCCGGTCTCGGCGTCCGCGGACGTACGGACCACGCCGACGCCGCGCATGGCCAGCGGACGGCCCGCGACGCCCTCGACGACGCCCACACCGCACCGGGTCAGCCCGGGATCAACTCCCAGAACCCGCATGGCGCCCCCTCCCTCGGTCAAATGTTCCAGCTGATCAGCACAGTATCGGTCGCCACTGACAACGCGACGGGCCGACGGGAGGGTGTGTCCCGTCGGCCCGTCAGATGAAGCCGTGTCAGCCGTGACCGTCAGGCGTCGACCTTCTCCATCACATCGTCCGAGACGTCGAAGTTGGCGAAGACGTTCTGCACGTCGTCGCTGTCCTCAAGGGCGTCGATCAGCTTGAAGATCTTGCGCGCGCCCTCCTCGTCCAGCTCGACCTGCATGGTCGGGACGAAGTTGGCGTCGGCGGAGTCGTAGTCGATACCCGCCTCCTGGAGCGCGGTGCGGACCGCGACCAGGTCGGTCGCCTCGCTGAGCACCTCGAAGGACTCACCGAGGTCATTGACCTCCTCGGCGCCCGCGTCGAGCACCGCGCCCAGCACGTCGTCCTCGCCCAGCTCGCCCTTGGGGACGATCACGACGCCCTTGCGGTTGAAGAGATACGAGACGGAGCCCGGGTCGGCCATCGACCCACCGTTACGGGTCATGGCGACACGGACGTCGGAGGCGGCGCGGTTGCGGTTGTCGGTCAGGCACTCGATGAGCACCGCGACACCGTTCGGACCGTACCCCTCGTACATGATCGTCTCGTAGTCGGCGCCACCGGCCTCCAGGCCGGCGCCGCGCTTGACGGCCGAGTCGATGTTCTTGTTCGGTACCGAGCTCTTCTTCGCCTTCTGGATGGCGTCGAAGAGGGTCGGGTTGCCGTCGACATCGGCACCGCCGGTGCGGGCCGCGACCTCGATGTTCTTGATCAGCTTCGCGAAGAGCTTGCCGCGCTTGGCATCGATCACGGCCTTCTTGTGCTTCGTCGTAGCCCATTTAGAGTGGCCGGACATCTGCCTGTCTCCTTCGCGTAACCAATCCTGCTCCGTTCGGCAGCGATCCTACCGGGATCCGGTCACCGTGCGGAGCGCACCAGGTCGGTGAAGAACCGGTGCAGCCTGTGGTCGCCCGTCAGCTCCGGATGGAACGAGGTCGCGAGGGCGTTGCCCTGCCGCACGGCGACGACATGGCCCCCGTACTCCGCGAGCACCCGCACCTCGGCGCCGACCGACTCGACCCAGGGGGCCCGGATGAAGACGCCCTCCACGGGGCCGCCGTCGACACCGCTGACCTCGACCGCCGCCTCGAAGGACTCGTTCTGCCGGCCGAAGGCGTTCCGGCGGACGATCATGTCTATCCCGCCGACCGTCTCCTGGCCGGAGCGCGGATCGAGGATCTTGTCGGCGAGCATGATCATCCCGGCGCAGGTGCCGTAGACCGGCATCCCGGCCCGTACACGCTCCCGCAGCGGCTCCAGCATGCCGAAGAGCACGGCCAGCTTGGACATCGTGGTGGACTCCCCGCCCGGGATCACCAGCCCCTCGACCCCGTCGAGCTCCGCCGGGCGCCTGACGGTCCTGGCCTCGGCTCCCGCCGTCGCCAGAGCCGTCAGATGTTCCCGGACATCGCCCTGGAGCGCCAGGACGCCGATCACAGGGGTGCTCATCGCCGGTTACCAGCCACGGTTCGCGTAGCGCTCGGCCTCGGGCAGGGTGTCGCAGTTGATGCCGACCATGGCCTCGCCCAGATCACGGGACGCCTCCGCGATGACCTTGGGGTCGTCGTAGAAGGTGGTGGCCTTCACGATCGCCGCGGCGCGCTTGGCCGGGTCACCGGACTTGAAGATGCCGGATCCGACGAAGACGCCCTCGGCACCGAGCTGGCGCATCAGCGCGGCGTCGGCGGGGGTGGCGACACCGCCCGCGGAGAACAGCACCACCGGCAGCTTGCCGAGCTCCGCGACCTCCTTGACGATCTCGTACGGCGCGCGCAGCTCCTTGGCGGCGGCGTACAGCTCATTGCTGTCGAACCCGCGCAGCCTGGCGATCTCGTTCTTGATCTGCCGCAGGTGCCTGACGGCCTCCACGACATTGCCGGTGCCCGCCTCGCCCTTGGAGCGGATCATCGCCGCGCCCTCGCCGATCCGGCGCAGCGCCTCCCCCAGGTTGGTGGCACCACAGACGAAGGGCGTGGTGAACGCCCACTTGTCGGAGTGGTTGACCTCGTCGGCCGGGGTCAGCACCTCGGACTCGTCGATGTAGTCCACGCCGAGCGACTGCAGGACCTGGGCCTCCACGAAGTGACCGATCCGGGACTTGGCCATCACCGGGATCGAGACCGCCTCGATGATGCCCTCGATCATGTCCGGGTCGGACATCCGGGCGACGCCGCCGTCCTTACGGATATCGGCGGGCACCCGCTCCAGCGCCATCACAGCGACCGCGCCGGCGTCCTCGGCGATCTTCGCCTGCTCCGGCGTGACGACGTCCATGATCACACCCCCCTTGAGCTGCTCGGCCATGCCGCGCTTCACGCGCGCGGTGCCGGTCTCGGGGGACTGGGGAACGGTGGGAAGCGTGGTGGACACGGAGCGACCTCACTGGCTGAAAACGATGGGCAAGTGCATCCCAAGAGAACGCCCGGGAACCAGTCCACAGCAAGGGCCAATGAGGAGGCGGTGGCTCGTTTCGCGTGCTCAGGAACCCGGCCGGTCGGCCAGCGCGACCGGCGGCTCGTCGTCCATCTCGAACGCGAGCGGAAACGGCGCGTGGCCGGCGAGCCGGAACCAGCGGACCTTACGGTGCCGCCGCAAGGCGCGGGCCGCGCGTACGGAGTCGTTGTGGAACCGCCGCGCCATGGGTACGCGCCGCACCGCGGCGGCGAGCTCCCCGGCGGCGTCCTCACCCCCGGGGGCGGCCCGCACCGCCTCCACCTGCGCGGCCTCCCCGAAGACGGCTCGCAGCGCCTGGCTCAACTCGCTCTCCGCGACTTCCCGTTGCTCCTCCTCGGCCTGCCGGGCGGCGTGCGCGGCCTGATACAGGACGATCGACGCGGCGGGATCGAGCACGCCGGAAGAGGCCAGCTCCTGAGTGACCGAGGCGCGCCGCAGCAACTGGGCGTCGAGGGCGGCGCGGGCGGCGTCGATGCGGGCGTGCAGGCGGTCGAGGCGGCCGGCGGTCCAGCTGAGGTAGAGGCCGATCGCGACGACGGCGACGACGATCCAGATAAGGGTCTCGATCACGGCGCCACGGTATCGCCTCCCGGCGGGGGGTCGTGGTGCGGTTTCGCCGTCCGACGGGGGGGTTCGCCGTCCGACGGGGGGGGTTCGCCGTCCGACGGGGGGGGTTCGCCGTCCGACGGGGGGGTTCGCCGTCCGACGGGGGGGGTTCGCCGTCCGACGGGGGGGGTTCGCCATCCGACGGGGGGGTTCGCCATCCGACGGGGGGGTTCGCCATCCGACGGGGGGGTTCGCCATCCGACGGGGGGGTTCGCCATCCGACGGGGGGGGTTCGCCATCCGACGGGGGGGTTCGCCATCCGACGGGGGGGGTTCGCCATCCGACGGGGGGGGGTGGGGGTGCGGGTCTGGGTTGCGGTCGCGTCGTCATGGGCCGGGGCCCGGGGCCTCCGGAGGTCCGTGTCCGGACTGCGCTGCGATCGATACGCGACTCCGTCGCGTGGTCACCGCGCTCCGCGCGAGCTGCGACGCTTTACGTCCGGACACGCACCGCCTCCGACCCCGACCCCCTTCCCGCGGCGGTCGCCCACACCTGCCGTTCGGCTGGGGGGGTTGGGGTGAGTGCGGCCCGGTGGCCCCGGCCACTCGCCATCTCGGCGGGGGTGAGAGGGCCGATGCGGCCAGAGCCTGGCTACTCGCACGTCCTGGCGGAGCGATCGGGCTCGATACGGGAGGATGCCGCCGCCTCCCCCACCCGCCCCGCGCACGACCCCGTGGCTTGTGCGGGCGGTGAAGGGGGGCGCGCAGGGGTCGTGTCCGGGACACTAAAGCGTGATGTGTGGCGCGCGACCGCCCGTCTCTCAACGCTGGGCAGCTGCGCGCCGTACGGGGGTCCGGGGGGGTCCCCCGGGAAAGCACAGCATGCCGTCCCGGGCGCGAGCCCCGGAGCGACACCCGGCAACAACCCGCACCGCACCACCGGCCCCAGCCGAAACGCACCCCGGACGGCGCATCGCGGCACCCGGCAACAACCCGCACCCGGAAACCAGCCCCCGGCCAAAGACAAACGCACCCCGCACCAGGGCCCCGCCGGACGGCGCTACGTGCTCGAGAAGAGCGCCTCGCCGCCGCTCTCGCCCCGCCGCCACAAGCGGCCCCGCAGCCCCGTCCGTTCGTCCGTCGCCACCAACGCCGCCCCGTCCGTCACCGTCTCGTACACCGCCAGGATGTCCGCCGCCACCGTCGACCAGTCGAAGCGCCGCACATGTGCGCTCCCCCGCTCCCTCAGCTCCGCGCGCCGCTCCGCGTCGCCCAGCAGCCGTACCGCCGCCCCCGCCAGCGCGTCCGCGTCCTCGTTCGTGAACAGCTCGCCCGCCGCGCCCTGGTCCAGGACCTGCGCGAACGCGTCCAGATCGCTCGCCAGCACCGCCGCGCCCGCCGACAGCGCCTCGACGAGGATGATGCCGAAGCTCTCGCCGCCGGTGTTGGGGGCGATGTACAGGTCGACGCTGCGCAGCAGCCGCGCCTTGTCCTCGTCGCTGACCATTCCGAGGAACTCGACGCGCTCCCGCATCGCCTTGGGAAGCGACTCCACCGCCTCCTTCTCGTCCCCGCGCCCCGCCACCAGCAGCCGCGTCTCCGGGTAGACGGCGAGGATCTTCGGGAGGGCGTTCATCAGCACCGGCAGGCCCTTACGGGGCTCGTCGATCCGGCCGATGAAGCCGATGGTGCGTCCCTGCCAGGCCGGATTGACCTCGGCCTTGGCGAAGAAGTCGACGTCGACGCCGTTGGGGATGACCACGGCGTCGCCGCCCAGATGCTCCACCAGCGTCCGTCGCGCGTACTCGCTCACCGCGATCCGCGCGCTGATCTTCTCCAGCGCGGGCTGGAGGATCGGGTACGCCGCGATCATGGCCCGCGACCGCGGGTTCGACGTGTGGAACGTCGCGACGATGGGGCCCTGCGCGGCCCAGCAGGTGAGCAGACCCAGTGACGGCGCGGTCGGCTCGTGGATATGGATCACGTCGAAAGCGCCGTCGTGCAGCCAGCGCCGTACCCGCGCGGCGGACAGGAAGCCGAAGTTCAGCCGGGCGACCGAGCCGTTGTACGGGACGGGCACGGCGCGGCCGGCCGAGACGACGAACGGCGGGAGCGGGGTCTCCTCGTCCGCGGGGGCCAGTACGGACACCTCGTGTCCGAGCCCGATCAGATGGTCCGCCAGGTCCCTGATGTGGAACTGGACGCCGCCCGGTACGTCCCAGGAGTACGGGCAGACGATGCCGATCCTCACTCGGGCCCCCGCTCCAGGTCCTTGAGCCACAGCCGTTGCAGCATGTGCCAGTCCTCCGGGTGCTCGGCGATTCCGTCGGCGAAGGCGTCGGCCATCGCCTGTGTCATCACAGACGTCTTCGCGGCGCGGGTACCTGTCTCCGGCACCTCGATCGCCGGATACACACGTCCCCGCATGACCGTCGAATCGTCGAACCAGAGCGTCGCCGGCATCAGCAGCGCCCCGGTCTGCTGAGCGAGCAGCGCGGGTCCCGCCGGCATCCGGGCAGTGTCCCCGAAGAAGTCGACCTCGATCCCCGACGACGACAGATCGCGGTCGGCGACCAGGCAGACCAGGCCGCCGCCGCGCAACCGCCGCGCGAGTCGGCCGAAGGCGGAGCCGCCGGTGTGCGGCAGGACCTCCATGCCCAGGCTCTCGCGGTAGGCGACGAACCGGTCGTACAGCGTCTCGGGCTTGAGCCGCTCGGCGACGGTCGTGAACGGCACCCCCTGTCCCCGGGTGAGCCACGCGCCGGCGAGGTCCCAGTTGGCCATGTGCGGCAGGGCCAGCACGACGCCTCGTCCGGAGGCGAGTCCGTCCATCAGCAGGTCGATGTCCTTGATCTCGACGCCCGCCCGCACCCGCTGCCGGCTCCAGGCCGGCAGCCGGAAGGACTCCATCCAGTAGCGCATGTACGAGCGCATCCCGGCCTTGGAGAGCGCGGCGAGCCGCTCGGGCCCGGCGTCGGGCACCACGCGCGCGAGATTGGATTCGAGGCGCAGCACGCTCGGCCCGCGCCGCTTCCACGCGGTGTCCGCGATGGTCCGGCCCAGGGCCGTGGCCACGGGCTCGGGGAGCTTCTTGACCGCGCCCCAGCCGAGCCCGTACAGCGCGTCGGTCACGCGGTCGCGCGCCCCGCTCATGAGGTGGCCCCGCTGCCCCGTGAGCCGGCTGCGGCCGCGTCGGCCTCCGCGGACTCGCGGCGTACCGTGACGACGCGCTGGCCGAGTGTGACGAGGCTGCCCACGGCGACGATCCACAGGGCGATCGGCAGCAGGATCTCGATGCCCGGGACTCCGAAGCCGTGCAGCCCGGCGAGACCGGCCGCGACCAGCGAGATGACCAGCCGCTCGGCCCGCTCGACCAGTCCGTTGACGGCCACGGGCAGCCCGATGGACTCGCCCCGGGCCTTGGTGTACGAGACGACCTGGCCGCTGGCCAGACAGAAGATCGCGACGGCGCACAGCACGTTGTTGTCGCCCGTGCCCGCGTACCAGAGCGCGAATCCGGCGAAGATCGCGCCGTCCGCGACCCGGTCGAGGGTCGAGTCCAGGAAGGCGCCCCAGCGGCTGGAGATCCCGGCCTGCCTGGCCATATTGCCGTCGATGAGATCGGAGAAGACGAAGACGGTGATGACGATGGTGCCCCAGAAGAACTCCCCGCGAGGGAAGAAGACCAGCGCACCCGCCATCACTCCGGCCGTACCGATGAGCGTGACCGCATCCGGACTGACTCCGCGGCGGAGCAGAAATGCGGCGAACGGTGTGAGGACACGCGTGAAGAATGCACGCGCGTACTTGTTCAGCATGGCCTTCCCGAGGTTCGGTGGGCCGAGCGGCCCCGACGGCCCTCGGCTGGGCCCTGTCCGGTGGGTCTCCGTGGGCCTTCGGACAGGACCTGGCCCATCGTAGCCAGGACCCGGGCGCCGTACTCCCGGGCACCCACACCATGGGCCCGCGTACGACGTATGGACGCACCATGGCCGGAGTGCGAAGCTCGAAGGACCACCGCGGGCCTCGCCGGAGCTGCCGCGCGGCTCACCCGGCCCGCTCCTCTCTCCATCCCCTCACCTGGACGATCGGGAGGCAGGAATCATGGGCGACAAGGCGCATATACACCCCGGGGCCGCCGGAAGGGCGCCGACGGCCGACCGGCCCGCGTCCGTACGGAACGTGGTGCTGGTGGGCCACAGCGGTTCGGGCAAGACCACTCTGGTCGAGGCTCTCGCGCTCACCGCCGGAGCGGTGAACCGGGCGGGCCGGGTCGAGGACGGCGCGACCGTCTCGGACTACGACGAGATCGAGCACCGCCAGCAGCGCTCCGTACAGCTCTCTCTCGTGCCCCTGGAATGGGGCGGATGCAAGATCAATCTACTGGACACCCCCGGCTACGCGGATTTCGTCGGGGAGCTGAGGGCCGGTCTGCGGGCTGCGGACGCGGCCCTCTTCGTTGTGTCCGCCGCCCAGGAGGCGGAGGCCGTGGCGGGTGCGACCCGTACGGTCTGGGACGAGTGCGCGGCGGTCGGGATGCCGCGCGCGATCGTCGTCACGCATCTGGACACGGCGCGCACCGGCTTCGACGAGATGACCCGGATCTGCGCGCGGATCTTCGGCGGGGACGATCCGGACGCCGTACTGCCGCTCTATCTCCCGGTGCACGGAGCGGAGGGCCCCGACGGACACGCGCCGTGCACCGGGCTCGTGGGGCTGCTGTCGCGGAAGACCTTCGACTACGCCTCCGGGGAGCGCCGGGAGAATCCGCCCGGCCCCGGCGAGCTGCCGCGGATCGAGGAGGCCCGTGACCGGCTGATCGAGGGGATCATCGCGGGGAGCGAGGACGAGACCCTCATGGACCGCTACCTCGGCGGCGCGGAGATCGACGTCAAGACGCTGATCGAGGATCTGGAGAAGGCCGTGGCGCGCGGTGTCTTCCATCCGGTGCTCGCGGCGGCTCCCGCGCCGCCCGGCGCCCGGCAGGGCCTGGGTACGGTCGAGATGCTGAACCTGATCGCCGACGGCTTCCCGACCCCGCTGGAGCGGCCGGCCCCCGCCGTGACCACCCCGCGGGGCGCCCCGCGCCCGGAAATCCACTGCGATCCGCGGGGTCCGCTGGTCGCCGAGGTGGTCAAGACCGCCTCGGACCCGTACGTCGGCAGGATCTCTCTCGTACGGGTCTTCTCCGGCACCCTGCGGCCGGACGAGACGGTCCATGTCTCGGGCCATGGCCTGACCGACCGGGGACACGAGGATCACGACGTCGACGAGCGGATCGGCGCCCTGTCCTCCCCCTTCGGCAAGCAGCAGCGCGTGCTGGCGCACTGCGTCGCCGGTGATCTGGCCTGTGTCGGGAAGCTGTCCCGCGCCGAGACGGGCGACACGCTGTCCGCCAAGGACGATCCGCTCCTGGTGGAGCCCTGGACCATGCCCGATCCGCTGCTGCCACTGGCCGTCGAGGCGCACAGCAAGGCGGACGAGGACAAACTGTCCCAGGGGCTCGCGCGGTTGGTCGCGGAGGACCCGACGATGCGGCTCGAACAGAACCAGGACACCCATCAGGTGGTGCTCTGGTGCCTGGGCGAGGCCCATCGGGAGGTCGCGCTGGACCGGCTGCGCGGCCGGTACGGCGTGCAGGTGGACGCCGTACCGTACCGGGTCGCGTTGCGTGAGACCTTCGGCGAGAGCTCCGCGGGGCGCGGCCGGCATGTGAAGCAGTCCGGTGGCCACGGCCAGTTCGCGATCTGTGAGATCGAGGTGGATCCGCTGCCTCCCGGGTCCGGGATCGAGTTCGTCGACAAGGTCGTGGGCGGCGCGGTGCCGCGGCAGTTCATCCCCTCCGTCGAGAAGGGCATACGCCTCCAGGCGGCGCGCGGTGTCGCGGCGGGTCATCCGCTCGTCGACATCCGGATCACGCTGCTGGACGGCAAGGCCCACTCGGTGGACTCCTCCGACGCCGCGTTCCAGACGGCGGGCGCCCTGGCGCTGCGCGAGGCGGCGGGCGACGCGTCCATCCATCTGCTGGAGCCGGTCGCCGAGTTGGCGGTCCTGGTGCCCGACGAGTACGTGGGTCCGGTGATGAGCGATCTGTCCGGCCGGCGCGGCCGGGTGGTCGGCACCGAACAGGCCGGGCCGGGAAGGACGTTGGTGAAGGCGGAGGTCCCGGAGCTGGAGATCGGCCGGTACGCGGTGGACCTGCGGTCGGTCTCGCACGGCACCGGCCGCTTCAGCCGGTCGTACGCGCGCCACGAGCCGATGCCGCCCGCGGTCGCGGACCGGCTGCGCGAGAAGGAGGAGGCCGGGGTCTGAGCCCTGTCCGGTTCTGGTGAAGGGGTCTGAAGTCCTTTCCCGCAGGTCCTTCCGGTAAATCCTTCCGGTAAATCCGTTCCGGGGCCGGAGAGTTGCCCCGTTCCAACCTTTCGGGTGCCACGTCTGGCGAAAGAGCGCCAGGTCTCCTGACGCGGAGGGTGCGGCCCGGTTACGCTGAGGTGCCCAGCTCCAGCAGGTGTGCGGGGCACGCGCGCCGGTAAGCCGGCCGCGGCAAGCGGATCCTTGTGGCGAAGGGGCGTCAGTGGCGGACGACGTATTCGACTTCGGCCCGGGGGCACAGGTCCCGCTCCTGGGTTCGGCGGGACAGACCGCGGCGACGCATGCCCTCGCCTCGGCCGCGTACCGGGACAGTCCGGTCGAGGAGATCCTCAAGGCCGACAACGAACGGCACAAGTCCACCGTCTCGAAGGGCAAGTTCTCGCTCTTCGAACCGAATCTGGGCGAGGCGTTCTCCCGTGCCGTACAGCTCCGGATGCTCGGCGGCGGCCGTGGCGCGCTGATCCAGTCCTTCGGCATGGAGCCGCAGACGGTGGTGGAGCACGCCCTGGCGGCGACGCGTATCCGCAAGGAGCGTGATTCCAAACTCACCGCCGTGACCGTGGTGTTCGGAGTGCTGTTCCTGCCCGGACTGCTGCTCTGGCTGGGCGTGTTCCAGCTGCGCCGCACGCTGGCGGGGGCCAAGGACAAGCGGACCGGCATGGTGGGCGGCGCCCTGCTGCTCGCGGTGGCGGTGCTGGCCGTGATCGTTCTGGTCGCGCTGCCGTTCAACGGCGTGCTCGGCTGGTATCTGCGCGGCATGATCGTCGCGCCCGTCGTCGGCTGGCTGGTCGCCAGGCGGATCTGCGAGACGACGGCGAAGGATCTGCGCACCCGCTGGGACAATCTCCTCTCGGGCGGCGGCGTGGGGGCCAAGATCCCCGAAGCCGTGCCGGGGAACCCTGGTGACGCGACCCGGGAGGCGCTCCGCCAGGGCCTGGAGAAGCTCACCGCCGAGCAGCGGTCCAACATGGTCTTCTACGCCGGCCCCAAGGGCATATTGGGCATGGGCACCCGCTGGGGCAGCTGGCAGCTGGCCGAGGAGCTCGTCCCCAAGGACGCGGGCAAGGAGATCCACCAGTTCCGCGCCTATGACGTGATACGGGCGATCCATGACCAGATGAAGATGTTGGAGCGCGGGCCCCTCAACTCCGGTGGTTTTCCGACGCCTTCGGTGAAGCACTGGATCGTGTCGCCGGTCGGCGAGGGCGCGGGCTCGGTGTCCCGGCGTGAGGGCCAGGACGTGGAGGCGTTCCAGGTCAAGCCCCACGAGATACAGCGCATCTGCAACCACCAGCAGTTCGGCAGCGGCGACCGGCACTATCTGGGCGTGCAGTTCGTCCTCTGGGACGGCCAGCTGGTGATCACGATGATGATCACGGTCACCGTGCTCCACGAGACCCTGCGTATCGAGGTCACCGGCCATGCCCTGGGCCCCGTGCACTCCCTGTTCACGACGAAGTCCTCGCCGAAGAAGGTCACTGTCGCCAAGACGATCCGGTTCTGGGAGACCACCTCACGGACGCTGCCCCTGGTCGAGCCGCCCGAGGTGGTGCGGCTCGCGGTCCGCGCGCCCTTCACCTGGTATCCGCCGATCCTGGACTTCCTCGGCGGCAAGCTGTCGCTGCCCGAGCCCTTCGGTCTGCGGCACGCCTGGGCCGATCAGCCCTGGCGCCACCGCTTCATGGCCGACGACGCGATGCGCGCCGCCACCCCCGTACTGCGCGTGGCGCACAACGCCGCGTTGCGGGTCCTCGAGGACCACGGCGTGGACACCGAGCGCTTCAAGGGCCGTGCCTCCTCGCTGAGCGGCGCGGTGCAGGATCTGTCACCGAAGAAGGCCGACGCCTACGACGCGTAGGCCGTGTCCGACGGCGCCGCCTACTGTGCGGGCGTCCGGTGCGGCCAGGCATCGGCCAGCATGGTCCGGGTGTCGGCGAGCAGCTGCGGAAGCACCTTCGTATGTCCGACGACAGGCATGAAGTTGGTGTCGCCGCCCCAGCGCGGCACCACATGCTGGTGCAGATGGGCGGCGATCCCGGCCCCTGCCACCGTGCCCTGGTTCATCCCGATGTTGAAGCCGTGCGCCCCGGACGCCGTACGGAGCGCGGTCATCGCCCGCTTGGTGAACAGGCCGAGCTCGGCGGTCTCCGCCTCGTCCAGCTCCGTGTAGTCGGCGACATGACGGAACGGCACCACCATCAGATGCCCGCCGTTGTACGGGTAGAGGTTCAGCACCGCGTACACCCGCTCGCCGCGCGCGATCACCAGTCCGTCCTCGTCGGACTTGGACGGGATGGAGCAGAAGGGACAGCCGTCCTCGGCGCCCGGCCCGGTGGGCTTGTTCTCGCCCTGGATGTAGGCCATCCGATGGGGCGTCCACAGGCGCTGGAACGCGTCCTGGGTCCCCACTCCGATCTGCTGCTCCGGCTCACTCGTCATGCTGTGCAGCATATGACTTCGGCCCCGCGGAGCGTGTCGCCGGGCCCGTGCCCGACGGGCCCCCGCGATGCTGGGGCGATGCATGTCCGAAATGGCCCCGACCGGCAGCTCGGCTGGGAGCGGCGTACGGAGCTGCCGCTCCTGGTGGCCTCGGTGCTGTTCCTCGTCTGCTACGCGGTACGCGTCCTGCACCACGGCACCGACCCGTTCTGGCGCGACTTCGCGGAGGCCCTGGCCCTGCTGATCTGGCTGCTCTTCGCGGTGGACTACGGGGTGCGACTGGTGCTCAGCGGCCAGGGGCTCCGGTTCGTCCGTACGCACTGGCTGGACACCGTCGTACTGGTACTGCCGCTGCTGCGTCCGCTGCGGATCGTGAACATCTATGTGACGCTCCGGCGGCGCCGGGAGCGACCCCGGCTCAGTCTCTACGGGCGGGTGATGGCGTACGCCGGGATCTCGTCCGTCCTGCTGAGCTTCGCCGCGGCCCTCGCCGTCTATCAGCAGGAGCACGACGCGCCGGGGGCCACGATCACCACGTTCGGCGACTCGGTCTGGTGGGCCTGCTCGGCGATCACCACCGTCGGCTACGGCGATGTGACGCCCGTGACGCCGCTCGGCCGGGTGTTCGCGGTGTTCCTGATGGCGTGCGGACTGGCGCTGCTCGGCGCGGTGACCGGTTCGTTCTCGTCCTGGCTGATCCAGATCTTCGGCAGGGAGGACGAGGAGGGGCCCCCGGGGAGCGATGGCTCTCCGGGGGCACCGTCCTGACCGGTCAGGTCTCGGACCCGACCGCGGTCTCGGACCCGACCGCGGGCTGGGGCCCGACCTCGGCCTCAGATCTGGGCGCGCTCGTCGACGACCTTGGCGATCTTCGCGATGGCCTCGTCGAGGGGGATCCCGTTCTCCTGCGAACCGTCGCGGTAGCGGAAGGAGACGGCGCCGTTGGCCATGTCCTCGTCACCCGCGATGATCATGAACGGAACCTTCTGCTTCTGCGCGTTCCTGATCTTCTTCTGCATACGGTCGGACGACGAGTCCACCTCGACCCGCAGCCCCCTGGCCCGCGCCGTCTTGGCGAACTCCTGGAGGTACGGGATGTGCGCGTCGCCGATCGGGATGCCCAACGCCTGCACCGGTGCCAGCCACGCCGGGAACGCGCCCGCGTAGTGCTCCAGGAGCACCGCGAAGAAGCGCTCGATGGAGCCGAACAGCGCGCGGTGGATCATGACCGGGCGCTGCTTGGACCCGTCCGGCGAGGTGTACTCCAGGTTGAAGCGCTCAGGCAGATTGAAGTCCAGCTGCACCGTCGACATCTGCCACGTACGGCCGATGGCGTCCCGCGCCTGCACCGAGATCTTCGGACCGTAGAACGCCGCGCCACCCGGGTCGGGGGTCAGCGGCAGCCCCTGCTTCTCGGCCACCGCGCGCAGGACCTCGGTGGCCTCCTCCCACGCCTCGTCCGTGCCGACGAACTTCTCCGGGTCCTTGGTGGACAGCTCCAGATAGAAGTCGGTCAGACCGTAGTCGCGCAGCAGGTTCAGTACGAAGGTGAGCGTCGAGTCCAGCTCGTCCGCCATCTGCTCCTTGGTGCAGTAGATGTGCGCGTCGTCCTGGGTGAAGCCGCGGGCCCGGGTCAGTCCGTGCACGACGCCGGACTTCTCGTACCGGTAGACCGTCCCGAACTCGAACAGCCGCAGCGGCAGCTCACGGTAGGACCGTCCCCGCGCGTCGAAGATCAGGTTGTGCATCGGGCAGTTCATGGGCTTGAGGTAGTAGTCCACGCCCTCGTCGAGCTGCATGGGCGGGTACATGCCGTCGGCGTACCAGTCCAGGTGCCCGGACTTCTCGAAGAGCTTCCCCTTGGTGGCGTGCGGCGTGTAGACGAACTCGTACCCCTCCTCCTCGTGCCGGCGGCGCGAGTAGTCCTCCATCGCCCGGCGGATGACGCCGCCCTTGGGGTGGAAGACCGCGAGACCCGAACCGACCTCGTCGGGGAAGGAGAACAGATCCAGTTCGCTGCCGAGCTTGCGGTGATCGCGCTTCTCGGCCTCGGCGAGGAACTCCAGATGTGCCTTCAGCTCTTCCTTCGACGGCCACGCGGTGCCGTAGATGCGTTGGAGCATCGGGTTCTTCTCGCTGCCCCGCCAGTACGCGGCGGCGTTCCGCATCAGCTTGAACGCCGGGATGTTGCGGGTGGTGGGCAGGTGGGGGCCGCGGCAGAGGTCCTTCCAGCACAGCTCGCCGGTCTTGGCGTCCAGGTTGTCGTAGATGGTCAGCTCGCCGCCGCCCACCTCGACATCCGCGCCGTCGTCGGTGGAGGCCGCGCCCTTGATGCCGATGAGCTCCAGCTTGTACGGCTCGGCCGCCAGCTCCTCGCGGGCAGCTTCGTCGGTGACGACGCGGCGCGAGAAGCGCTGCCCGCGCTTCTGGATCTCCTGCATCTTCTTCTCGATGGCCTTGAGGTCATCGGGGGTGAAGGGGGTCGCCACGTCGAAGTCGTAGTAGAAGCCGTCCTTGACCGGCGGGCCGATGCCCAGCTTGGCCTCGGGGTGCAGCTCCTGCACGGCCTGCGCCATGACATGCGCGGTGGAGTGGCGCAGGATGTCGAGGCCGTCCTTGGAGGAGATCTCGACGGGCTCGACGATCTCGCCCTCACCGATCTCGTACGCGAGGTCCTTCAGCTCGCCGCCCACACGCGCGGCGATCACGGTGCGCTCACCGGGGAAGAGCTCGGCCGCCGTAGTGCCCGTCGTCACCACGCGCTCTTCCCGCTCGGAATCGCGTTGGATGATCACACGGACGTCTGACACCGGTCTCTCCTGACTCACGGGGCGCGACAGCGGACACTGCGCGCTCTGAATCGTACCGAGCCCGGAGGACCGCACGCGAAACGGTTTGCCGTGGGGCCGGCGGACGCGGGGCGGCCCCGCCCGCGGGCCGGTCACCGTACGGCGCTCACCGGACACGGTGCGTACCGCACGACCTGTCCGGGTATCCCCTTTTCGGGCAGAGCCGGAACATCTGCCGCTCATGCGCGAGGAGTTCGGGAATGACGTGTTGGTACGAAGGGCCGCTGGCCGCATTCGACACCGAGACGACGGGGGTGGACGTCGAGGAGGACCGGATCGTTTCGGCCGCTCTGGTCGTCCAGGACATGGCGGGCGCCCGGCCGCGGGTGACGCGCTGGCTGATCGATCCCGGTGTGCCGGTGCCCGCGGCCGCCACCGAGGTACACGGGCTCACCGATGACTTCCTGCACCGCAACGGCCGCTGGCCGGCGCCGGTGACGGAGGAGATGGCGCGGGCGCTGGCCGGGCAGTGCGCGGCGGGCCGACCGCTCGTGGTGATGGACGCGCCGTTCGACTTGACGGTCCTCGACCGTGAACTGCGCCGCCACCGCGCCTCGTCCCTCGCCGAGTGTTTACAGAACGTACCGCTGTGTGTACTGGACCCCTTGGTCCTCGACAACCATCTGGACCGGTACCGCAAGGGCGGCCGTACGCTCGCCGATCTCTGCGCCCACTACGAGATCGAGCTGGACGGGGTGCGGGACGCGACCGGTGGTGAACTGGCCGCGCAGGCGGCGCTCGACGTCGTGCGCGCGGTCGGACGGCGTTTCTCCGCGCGGATGGAGCGGCTGAGCGCCATGGAGCTGCATACGCTCCAGGCCGTCTGGCACGCGGCGCAGACCCGGGGGCAGCAGACCTGGTTCTCGCGCGGCGGCGAGGATGCGACGGAACCGTCCTGGCCCCTGCGGCCCGAACTGCCCGCCGAGGCAGCCTGATCGGAGGGGCGCGCCTCAAGCGGTGCGTAACGCGCGAAGGCCGGTCCGTCATCGACGGACCGGCCTTTCCCGGTGGGCGATACTGGGTTCGAACCAGTGACCTCTTCGGTGTGAACGAAGCGCTCTCCCACTGAGCTAATCGCCCGGGAACGAACTGAACCATACAGGTCCTCGCGGGCTTCCTTCAAACCGAATACGGCGTACTCACCCGCGTATCTGAGTACGCGCGCCGATGGCGGACCGTGTGGCGCCGAACACACTCGCTGTCCATGGAGAACATTCCGCCGCCCGGCCAGGAGCTGGCGATGATCGACCAGGAACTGGTCCGACTCGACGCGCGCAGGGGCCAGTTGCTGGCACGCAGGGCGCAGCTGCTGAGTCTTCTCGCGCGGTCCGCGCCGCCGCCGTGGCCGTACGCGCTCCCAGCCCCGCCCGGCTCGCCGCCGTCTCCCACCCCGCTCGCCGCCGGGGAGGTATCCCCACCCAGTGCGCAGAATGTGCTCCTCGCGCTGGGCGGGATGCTGCTGACGGTCGCCGCGATCGCGTTCACCCTGGTCAGCTGGGGGCATCTGAGCGTCGGTGGCCGGGCGGCGGTACTGACGGTCATCACGGTCGCGGCGCTGGCCGTTCCGGCGGTGCTGCTGCGCCGGAAGCTCGCCTCGACCGCGGAGGCGGTGGCCGCGTTCGCGCTGGCGCTGATGGTGCTCGACGCGTACGCGCTGCACGAGGTGGCGCTCCCCCGAACGGACGGCCTCCACTACACGGCGGGCGCCGCCGCCGTGCTCGCCGCGCTCTGGGCCGGGTACGGATCGGCGCTCGGCCGGCTCCGGCTTCCGCTGCCCGCCGCGCTGGTGACGGCCCAACTCCCGCTGTTTCTGGGGTCTCTGGCCATCGAGGCGTCGGCGCTGACGACGGCCTGGGCCCTGCTGGTGACAGCCGCGCTGGACACGGCGCTCGCCCGGTGGCTGAAGCCGGGCGCCGTACGGACCGTCACGGTCGTGGCCGCCTGCGCGACGGCGGGAGCGGCGCTGCTGACGGGTGGTTCGCTCTCGGTGGCGGCCGGAACGCCGCTCACGGCGGCCCGGCCCGGCGTGCTCCTGCTCGCGGCGGCGGGGCTCGGGCTGTTCATGGCGGGGCGCGCGAAGATCAGCCGGACAGGCCCTGGTCATATGGCGTCCGCGTGCGCGGTGGTGGCGGGCCTGGCGGCGGTCGCGGCGGCCGGCGGTGTGGTGCGCACGGCCGTGCCCGACGGCGCGGCCGTGCTCGGGTATCTGCTGTGCGGGGTCGCGCTGTTCACGGTCGTACGGACCCGGCTGCCGCGTGCGGTGATACGGGGACTGGCCGGCGCGGCCGGGGCGGTGACGGCGGCCTCGGTCCTCTGGACGCTGCCGGCGCCGGCCGTGGTGCTGCTGGGCGCGCTGAGCCGGATCACGGCGGTCTGGACGGGGGCTCCGGGCGACGCGCGTGCGGCGTTCGGTGTGGATCTTCCCTGGGCGTCGCGGCCGACGGCGCCACTGGTGCTGCTGATCGCGGCCGGGGTGGCGGCGAGCGCGTACCGCCTGCTGCCCGGCGCGCCGGGCTCCGGCGGCGAGCGGCAGTGGCGCGTCCCGGCGCTCGGCGGTGCTGTCGCGCTCGGCTGGGCCGCCGTTCTGGTGGCGCCGCCCGCGCTGGACCTGGGGTACCCGGCGGCGGTGGCGGCGCCCCTGGTGCTGACGGCGGTCCTGCTGGCGGTCGTCGTGCGCCCGCACACTCCGGCGGGTACGGCGGGTACGGCGGTGACGGTCACCGCGCTGGTCTGCGCCCTGGCGAGCTCGCTCTCCGTGTCGCTGCTGGCCCTCGCCACCCGGACCGCGACGGTGACGACGCTCGCGGCGCTGTGCGTGCTGTTCACGGCCGCGGCCGTCGCGGCGGAGACCGTACACGCGCGAGGCGCCGCAGCGGGCGCCCAGGCGGCTTCACGGCCGGTGCGGGCGCTCCTCGCCTGCGTGGCCGTCGGGTACGCGACCGCACTGGTGGCCGCGGCCTGCCCGGCGGCCGGGCTGCCCGCCGAACGCACCGCCCCGGCGCTTCTGGCCGTACCCGCGGCCGTGGCGCTGCTGGGCGCCCGGCTGCGGCGTCATCCGGTGGCGCCGCCGATCGAGCTGACCGCCGCCGGGGCCGCGATGCTCGCCGTGGCCCTCGCCTCGGGCCGGGCGCCCGTGCTGGCGCTGGTGCTCTCGCTGTGCGGGGTGATCGCGGCGGGCACGGCGGTACGGACCGAGCGGCGGCGGGTGGCCGGGTACGCCGCCACCGCGCTCTTCGTCCTCGCCACGTGGGTACGGCTGGCCTCGTCCGGTGTGTCGGCGCCTGAGGCGTACACGCTGCCGGTGACGCTGCCCGCGCTCGCCGTCGGGCTGCTGCGGCGCCGACGCGACCCGGAAGCCTCGTCGTGGACCGCGTACGGCCCGGGGCTGGCGGCGACGCTGCTGCCGAGTCTGCCGGCGGCCTGGGGCGACCCGGACTGGCCGAGGCCGCTGCTGCTCGGCCTGGCGGCGCTGGCGCTCACCCTCGCCGGAGCCCGGCTGAGGCTCCAGGCGCCGCTGGTGCTGGGCGGTGCGGCGCTGGCGCTGGACGCGCTGCACGAGCTCGCGCCGTACGTCGCGCAGTTGGCGGGCGTACTGCCGCGCTGGCTGCCGCCGGCCCTCGCCGGGCTGCTGCTCCTCGCGGTGGGGGCGACGTACGAACAGCGTCAGCGAGAGGCTCGCCGGCTTCGCGGGACACTGCGCCGGATGCGGTGACGGGAGAAACGACTGAGGCTCCGAAGACCTCGCGGGTCTTCGGAGCCTCGGTTCCGGGTGGGCGATACTGGGTTCGAACCAGTGACCTCTTCGGTGTGAACGAAGCGCTCTCCCACTGAGCTAATCGCCCGGACGCACCGCACACATTACCCCATGTCAGCGGCGTCCCCGTACGCGTAACGGGTCACTGGTCGATCTTCCAGGGCATGACGATCCCGAACTTCCAGAGATAGATCCCGAGCAGTACGACGATGATCACGACGCCGATGGTGGTGAGGATGATGTTGCGCCGTCTGACCTTCGGGTCCAGGGCTTTCCGAGCCGCCTCGGTGACCTTGCGCCGGGTCCAGCGCAGCACCAGCTGCGCCCAGACGAACTCGGTCGCCCATATCGCCATACCGCCGAAGATCACCAGCCAGCCGGGCCCCGGCAGCACGAGCATGGAGACGCCCGCGACCACCACCGCGAGGCCGACGACGAACACGCCGACCTGCCAGCTCAGATGGAGCGTCCGCGACGCCTTGACGAACCGGGGCGCCCGGGACCCTAGCTCACGCTCCGGCTCCACCGTCACACCCTCCGCCACGTCCCCCGCGACGGGTCGCTCAGCCGTCGGCACCACGACCTGCCCCCGCTCGTCACTCTCCGCATGCATGATTCCCAACCTACCGGAATCGCCCGCGTCACTGGAATGGCCGTATAACCCGAAGTCACACACCGCCGTACGAGCTACCCGAAGAATCACAAAACAGACAGAGGGGTTTACAACGGCACCGTAGGTGGCATGTCGACTTCGCCGACGTGCGAATCCCCGAGCGCACACTGAGCGAAAGGCCCTGGCGCTTATGAACACCACGGTCAGCTGCGAGCTGCACCTGCGCCTCGTTGTATCGAGCGAGTCCTCACTGCCTGTACCCGCGGGCCTCCGGTATGACACGGCCGATCCCTATGCCGTGCACGCCACCTTCCACACCGGAGCCGAAGAGACGGTCGAGTGGGTCTTCGCCCGCGACCTTCTCGCCGAGGGGCTGCACCGGCCCACCGGCACCGGCGACGTCAGAGTCTGGCCGTCCCGCAGTCACGGTCAGGGCGTCGTCTGCATCGCACTGAGCTCCCCGGAGGGCGAAGCCCTGCTCGAGGCCCCGGCGCGGGCCCTGGAGTCGTTCCTCAAGCGGACCGACGCCGCGGTGCCACCGGGCACCGAGCATCGTCACTTCGACCTCGACACGGAGCTCTCACACATCCTGGCCGAGAGCTGAGCCAGGCAGAGAGCTGCACGGCGCCGTCCGACTCGGGGAGACGGCGCCGCGCGGACAACCGCATACGGAGGACACCGGCGCCGTCGCCGCGGAAACCACCGCGACGACGGCGCCGGCGCGTTCACGCCCCGGCCCCGTCCGGCGCGGGCAGCGACTAAAGTCGGCGGGATTCGGCGGGCACCGGCCCGCGGCAGGCCAGGGAGCGGATCGTGCTGATTCCACACGACACCCGGATCGCCCTCGACACGGTCGTCGATCTGGTGAACACCGCGCCGGAGGAGGATTCGGGCGGCGTCGGCGCTACGGACGGGCTCGGGGACGTCGAGGCGCTGTACGGCTTCGTACGGAACCATGACATCAGCGGGGTGGGTGATCTCGGCAACCGCGATCTGCGGGCCGTACTGAACGTACGGGCCCTGTTCGCGGAGGTCTTCGCGGCGCCGGACCCGCGCTCCGCGGCCGATCTGATCAATCAGCTGGTCGCGGCCGCGGGGACGACGCCGCAGCTGACCGATCACGACGGCTACGACTGGCATGTGCACTACTTCGCGCCGGGCGCCTCCGTCGCCGATCATCTCGCCGCCGACTGCGGCATGGCGCTGGCGTTCATGGTCGTGGCCGGGGAGCAGGAAAGGCTGCGCCGCTGCGAGGCCCCGGACTGCGGGCACGCGTTCGTCGACCTGTCGCGGAACCGCTCGCGCCGTTACTGCGACAGCCGCACCTGCGGCAACCGACTGCATGTGGCCGCGTACCGGGCACGTCGCAAGGAAGCGGCGGCCGGCTGACAGCGCTCACAACAGGAAGAGATCGTGCACCGCCGCCATCAGCAGCAGCGAGCCGATCACCGTGAGGAAGATCATCAACGGCGGCTGGGAGAGCGCGAAAAGACAACCGCGCTGCTCATCGGTGGGTGCGGGGGGGTCGCCCCGTGAGGTATCGAGCATCTCGGGGCGATCATGACGTACCCCGAACCGGGCCGTTGACCAACACGCGTCCTCGGAGCGGGAGTTCATCATATTCCGTTAAAAACGTCCCCGAAATCCCACCGAATCCCGTCTCACCTGCGATGCTGCCCCGCACTCGGGTAAACGGGGAGCGCGCTCCGGGTCGGTCGCGGGGGGCTCAGATGCCGTGCTTCTTGAGAATGGCCTCGATGTCGCTGAAGTCGTCCCCCGGCTTCGCGGCGGGCTGCCGGGCCTTGGGCTGAGCGGCCGGCCGGGTGCCGGGGCCCAGCGAGGGCGCGGACGCGGCGGGTTCGACCGCGGCGTCCTGGCGCGCGGCCTTCGCCGCGGCTCTGCGCTCCTTGCGCGTGCCGCCCCGTCGGCGCTCCACCGCGCGGGTGGTCATGAACAGCAGCCACGCCACCGCCAGAACCCCGAAGCCCGCCCACGCCATCGGGCTGAACGCCGTGTTGGCGGCCCACTTCACGATGCCCGTCATCGCCAGCGCCACCGGCACCAGCGCATAGGCGGCGATGCGGGTCGCCGCGAGGAAGCGCTTCCGGTACGCCGTGATCGCGGCGATGCCCAGGCCCGCTGCTGACACCGCGGAGCAAATGGTCTCGGCAATCATCAGGTCCTCCAGGCGGGGCGCGTCTCGGCCGGATACTTCTCGCTCTCCATCCTGCACCTCGCGACCGGCCGGGGCCACGGTCCGGGGCGAGGCCGGGCGGATCTGGGGGAGATCTCGGGGACGGGATCCTCCCCAGGTCCCGGTCGGCCGGGGGTACGGCGGGCTGGAAGACTGGTCCCATGAACGACTCCACCACCATCCGCCCCGTCGTCCTCGACGTCTGGTGCGACCTCGAGTGCCCCGACTGCCACCGGGCCCTGAACGATCTGCGCGCGCTGCGCGCCCGCTACGGGGACCGGCTGGAGCCGCGGCTGCGGCACTTCCCCCTGGAGAAGCACAAGCACGCGTACGCCGCCGCGCAGGCCGCCGAGGAGGCCGCGGAGCAGGGGCGCGGCTGGCCGTACATCGAAGCCGTACTGGCCAGGACGGCGGAGCTGACGGCCACGGGGGAACCCGTCCTGCTGGAGGTGGCCCGTGAGCTGGGGCTGGACGCCGAGGAGTTCGACACCGCGCTGATCGACGGCCGGCACCTCCTGGCCGTCGACGCCGACCAGGCCGAGGGCAAGGCGATCGGGGTCACCGGCACCCCCACGTATGTCATCGGGGACGAGCGGCTGGACGGCGGCAAGAGCCAGGAAGGGCTGCTCGGGCGCGTCCAGGAGATCGCGGACCGGTTGCTGGCGAGCGCTTAGGCCGTGTCCGGGGCGGCGCTCAGAGCAGCTGCTTGAAGAAGTTGCGGTTCGTGGTGGCGTACTGGAGCGATTCGTACAGCCGGACGGCCGGGGTGTTGTTCGCGAACACATGCAGCCCCAGCAGGCTGTGCCCGGTCTCCAGTGCCGTCCGCTCGGCGAGCAGCATCAGCGCGCGGCCGTAGCCCTTGCCACGCTGGTCCTCGGTCACCGCGACGTCGAACACCCACGAACCCCTCTCGCCGGGCCGCACCTCGGACGGCGCGATCCACACATGGCCGACGACGGTTCCCGCGTGGACGAGGACGCTGATCGAGACGCCGGGGGTGGCCAGGCCCTCGGGGAGGATCTCGCGGTGACTCGCCTCCGCCTTGGCACGGGCCTGCTCCGGCGGCACGCCCCGGGCCATCCAGTCGCGCGCGTAGTCGTCGGAGGCTTGTGCCTCCCAGATCTCGTACTCCGCGTCGTTCATCGGACGGCTCTCGACATCCGCCGGGAGCTCGGGGGCGCGGGGCGGCACCGGCTTGGCCATGTTGCGGCTGCGCTCGGTGTAGCCCAGGGACTCCAGCATATGGAGCGCGGGCACCGCGTCGGGCGGTGCGGAGGCCAGCACCTGGCCGCAGCCCCAGCCGCGCAGCACCTCCTCGGCGGCGAGCGCGGCGACGGTGCCCCGGCCGCGCCTGCGGTCGGGTTCATCGATGCGCAGGGCCTTGATGATCCCGGCCTTGTGGCCGAAGCCGGGATGCGTGCCGAGTTCGATCGTGCCGACGCGGCGGCTGTTCACGCAAACCTCGTAGGAGCGTGATTTCCCGCCGTCGCCGGCCTGCTGAAGCGGCCCGGTCGGCCGCAGAGTGGTGGTCATCAGGGGAGTTGTACCCGCCGCGCGGCGCGGAGTCATCCGCTTTACGGACCGGCCGCGCCGCTCACGGGTCTCAGGGATCCAGGTCGGCGCCGGCCCGTTCCTCGAAGACGCGCATCGCCTTGGTGGTCACCGGCCCGGGGGCGGCGGGGAGTTGACGGTCGTCAAGACGGTGGACGGCCTGTACGTCACGCAGCGTGGAGGTCAGGAAGATCTCGTCCGCCCGCTCCAGGACGTCCAGCGGCAGATCCGTCTCATGGGCACCGCACCACTCGGCCGTCAGGGCCCGGGTGATGCCGGCGAGGCAGCCGGACGCGAGCGGCGGGGTGTGCAACTCGCCGTCGAGGACGACGAAGACATTGGAGCCCGTGCCCTCGCAGAGCGCGCCGACCGTATTGGCGAAGAGCGCCTCACTCGCGCCCCGCTCGCGCGCCCGCGCGAGGGCGACGACGTTCTCCGCGTACGAGGTGGTCTTGAGGCCGGTCACCGCGCCGCGCTCGTTGCGCGTCCACGGGACGGTGATGGCGGCGGTGGTGTCGGGGCGGCGCTTCGTCCCGCCGACGGCGACCACCAGGGTCGGCCCCGCGTCTCCCCGGTCGGAACCGAGCGGGGAGAGCCCGCCGGTGTAGGTGATCCGCAGCCGCCCCAGCTCCACCGGGTTGGCGTCGAGAACGGCCGCGCAGGCGCGGCGTACCTCGTCGAGATCCGGTTCCGGCAGCCCGAGCCCGCGGGCCGAGCGGCCCAGCCGTTCCAGATGGCGGGTGAGGGCGAAGGGCCGGCCCTGGACGGCCTTGACCGTCTCGAAGATGCCGTCCCCCACGGTCAGCCCATGATCGAACACGGACACGAGGGCACCCTCGGCCGTATGGAGTCCGCCGTTGACCCAGATCTTCATCTACCCGGTCCTTCCACTCGCTTGGTACGCACCCGACGCTATCGCGAGCAGCCGTGCGGCCTTCAGTTCGGTCTCCGCCCACTCGCCCTCGGGGTCGGATCCCCAGGTGATGCCCGCTCCGGCGCCGAAGCGCAGGACGGGTCCGGGTGCCGCGTCGCGGTCGATCCAGAAGGTACGGATCCCGACGGCCAGCGCGGCCGTGCCGCGGTCGGCGTCGACCCAGCCGATACCTCCGCAGTAGGGGCCGCGCGGGGCGGTCTCCAGCTCTTCGATGATCCGCAGGGCGCTGGACTTCGGGGCGCCGGTGACCGAGCCGGGCGGGAACGTGGCGGGCAGCAGCTCCGGCCAGCCGGCCTTCTCGGCGAGCTCGCCCCGTACGGTCGAGACGAGATGGACCAGTCCGGGGTGCGGCTCCACCGCGCAGAGCGCGGGGACCGTCACGGATCCGGTGGCGCAGACACGGCCCAGGTCATTGCGGACGAGGTCCACGATCATCACGTTCTCGGCGTGATCCTTCTCCAGCATCTCTTCCGCGGTACGGGCGGTGCCCTTGATCGGACCGGACTCGACGGTACGGCCGGCCTTACTCAGATACAGCTCGGGCGAGGCGGTCGCGATCTCCACGCCGTGCGCGGGCAGCCGGATCGTTCCGGCGTACGGAGCGGGGTTGTCGCGCGCGAGCAGAGCGGTCAGCGCGTCGACGTCGGCCGTGTCCGGAGCGGGCAGCGGGGCGGAGAGCACCCGGCAGAGATTGACCTGGTACACATCGCCCGCCGCGATGTACTCGCGGATCCGGCGGACCCCCTTGGTGTACGCGTCGCGGTCGAGCGACGACGTCCAGTCACCGGCGGCGGGTCCGCGCCACCGCCCCGGCACCGGCGCGGGCACCGCTTCGGACCGTACTTCGTCGAAGCGAGCGCAGGTGAGACGGCCCTCGAAGTCCGCGGCGACCGCCCAGAACCCGGCGGAGTCGAGCGCTTCCGGATCATGGGTGACATCCCGCAGACCGGAGGCGACAAGGCCGCCGAAGCGGGCCAAAGGAGCGAGGTCGTGCACGCTTGCGAGTCTAGAACAGCCTCCGTTGGGCCGCTCCGGGCTGAACGTACGGCGAACGCACCCCAGCACGCTGCGGAAACGCGTTTTTGTGCTGGCCCCGGAATCCGCTAGAGTTCAACACGTCGCCGGGCCGTACGCACGGGCCGGAAACGATACGCGGACGTAGCTCAGTTGGTAGAGCGCAACCTTGCCAAGGTTGAGGTCGCCAGTTCGAACCTGGTCGTCCGCTCGATTATGGGGGATCCTTCCCGAACCCCCGTACTCCTGGTGGAGTGGCCGAGAGGCGAGGCAACGGCCTGCAAAGCCGTCTACACGGGTTCAAATCCCGTCTCCACCTCCAAGGACGATTAGCTCAGCGGGAGAGCGCTTCCCTGACACGGAAGAGGTCACTGGTTCAATCCCAGTATCGTCCACTGGATCCATCCGGATTCCCGCGCGATTAGCTCAGCGGGAGAGCGCTTCCCTGACACGGAAGAGGTCACTGGTTCAATCCCAGTATCGCGCACGCAGCACACGCGAGTCCCACCCGCGCGATTAGCTCAGCGGGAGAGCGCTTCCCTGACACGGAAGAGGTCACTGGTTCAATCCCAGTATCGCGCACCGTCCGAAGCCCCCGGCCGTCTCCATGGCCGGGGGCTTCGTCGTGTGCTCAGCAGTCGTGTCTCGCTCAGCAGTCGTGTCTCAGCGGGATCAGGAGGAGAAGAGCATCCGTCCGAAGCTCTTCTGGCGGTGGTGGCCACCGTGATGACCTCCGTAGTGGCCGCCGCCGTGCTGCGGCGCGCCCCAGGCGGGGGCGGGGGCCGCGGGGTACGCCTGCGGGGGCGGGGGCGCCTGCTGTGCGGGCGGCGCCTGCTGCGACCACTGCGATTCCAGGCGGGTCAGAGACTCCAGCTCGCCGTAGTCGAGGAAGATCCCCCGGCAGCCGCTGCACTGCTCTATCTGGACACCGTTGCGGTTGTATGTGTGCATCGCCGCGTGGCACTTGGGACACTGCATGGTCGGCTCGCTCCTCGCCATTCGTCCGGCATCGCCGTAACACGCTCCCGGCGGCCGTGGATTCATCTCTGGCCTCACTCTACGACGACGCCCCGGGCGACAACTCGGTTGCGAGGTCCGCGATCCGCGCGCAGGCGTCGATCATCAGCAGTTCGATGTCATCCGGGTCCCGGCCCTCGGTGGCCGACTTGGCGAGGGCCAGCGCGGCGGTCTGCACGGCGAGGGCGCGGGCCGGGACATCCAGCCGTGGCCAGGGATCCGCGTCGGGGTCGGCGGGCACGGCGGGGCCGTGCGCGGACCGGTAGGCACCGAGGAAGCGCAGCCAGGTCTCGGGAGGCAGCAGTCCGGCGGCGTACCAGGCGGCGGGGCGGGCCAAGTCCCAGGCCGGGTCGCCGAGTCCGAGGTCGTCGATGTCGATGAGCAGCCAGGGACCGTCGGGGGCAGGGTGGCGTACGAGCTGGCCCAGGTGCAGATCGCCGTGGCAGAGGGCGTACGGTCCCGGCGCGCGCGCCTCGCCACGGGCCCAGGCGGGCAGGCACTGCCAGGCGCGTTGTACGGGACCGGCGGCGGGGTGAGGTCCCGCGGCGCGCATCCGGGCGACGGCACGGGCGGCCTTCGCGGGGCCCCGCATGTCCGGCAGCCCGGAGCCGCCGCCCGCTCCGGCGAGGGCTCGGTCGAGGGCTCCGGCTCCCGCCGCGGCTCCGGTCTCGACCACGGCCTCGGACAGCGCCGCGAGCGGCACGGTGTGCAGCCGGGCGAGGAGCGCGCCGGCCTGCTCCCAGGGGGCGGCGTCGGGGTCGGCGGGGTCGACCGGGGTGCCGTACGGCCACACGGTCACCGGCCGGCCGGCCACCTCCGCGGTGGCGGCCGGAAGCGGCGGCAGCAGAATCCCCGCGAGCAGGGGATGCGCGGCGACGGCGAGCCTGACGCGGTGCCCGGGGTGGTCCGTACCGTCGGCGTGGGCCTTGGCGACGACCTCGCCGTGCCGTACGACGGTCCCGTCCGGCCGGTCGGCGAGGACGGTGCTCCCCCGGCCGCAGGCCCGGCAGCCCGCCGGGTCCGCCGCGCGCACCGCCGGATGGGCGGTGTCACGGGCGACGCGGCCCAGGGCGCGTACGACGGATGCGGTCACGGAGGCCCCTCTGATGCGTGGTGTTCCGTGGCGAGCGTACGGCGGCGGAACCGGGCCCGGACAGCGCGATGGCCGGTCAGCTCCCCAGCTGACCGGCCAAACGCTGCCGTCCGCCGCACCCCCGTCCCCACGGGGTTGTTGGCCGGATGTCCCCGACCCGGGCCGCTCTCCCGGATCCGAAGCGCCGCTCAGCGCCCCAGCATCACGCCCACGGACGACGCTTGTGTCACCACTGCTTCCCAGCCGCCGAAGACGACCACCAGCAGGGCTGCCAGAGGAAGGACCATGGCGGTCGCCACCAGGGGGTGGCGGGTGCCGGACCGGCGCCCGCCGAACGCGGCGAACGCCTTGCGTCCCTGCGTACGGATCATCGCCCTCGATGCCGTGTCCGCCATGGTCCCTCTCCTGTCCTGTTCCGAGAGCGGCGAGTGTCTGACCTCGGGGGACGAGTACCGCACCCGCCGCTTGACCTCAACATTAGGGATCCGCCGGGCCCCGGTCGTCATGCCCGCGTACCCATTGCCGGGCCTCCCGGAGGATGAGCCGGACACCGGTCACGTACTCCCCTGGGTGGAGAGGAGGCCCTAGGCCCTGGGGTCATCCCGGACGGGACGCCCTTCGGAGCGCTCCGAGGACTCCACCCGGGGCACCGGCTGCTCGACCAGCGCGAGAACCCGCGTGGCCATGAACCGCGCCGTTCTGACCACCCCTCCGCTGCGGGTGACTTCGCTCACTTCCACCACTCCCCGGCGCACCGCGGTCTCCACCCTGCGGCCCGCCCGGCTCGCCACCACTTCGTAGGTCCGTGTCGTGTCCCCCGCGTCCACGACTATCTCCACCCGATCACCCTTCACAATCCAATCCCCCTTCTGCGTCAGACCTTTGAGATCACGCACCGGCCGGAGGACGTGGGCTCAGCCACTCCCCTGACCACCCTTCAAGTTTCCCACCCGGCACTGACAATCGGTCCGTGCGCGAGGGCGCGGCCTATGAGCGCGCCGGGGCGCGGGTACGTAAGCTGTGCCACGTCACACGGACGACCGGGCAGCGGGGATGGACATGGCGATGATGCGGCTCCGGCGCGAGGACCCGCGTGTCGTCGGTTCGTTCAGGATCCACCGGCGGCTGGGGGCCGGCGGGATGGGGGTCGTGTACCTGGGCTCGGACCGGCGCGGGCAGCGGGTCGCGCTGAAGGTGATCCGGCCGGATCTGGCCGAGGATCAGGAGTTCCGGTCGCGGTTCGCCCGCGAGGTATCCGCCGCGCGGCGGATCCGGGGCGGCTGTACGGCACGGCTGGTGGCCGCGGATCTCGACGCGGACCGCCCGTGGTTCGCCACCCAGTACGTGCCGGGCCCCTCACTGCACGACAAGGTCAACGAGGAGGGGCCGCTCCCGGCGGCCGAGGTCGCCTCGGTGGGCGCCGCGCTCTCCGAGGGGCTGGTGGCCGTGCACGAGGCGGGCGTCGTCCACCGCGATCTCAAGCCGTCGAACATCCTGCTCTCTCCCAAGGGCCCGCGCATCATCGATTTCGGCATCGCCTGGGCGACCGGCGCGAGCACGCTGACCCATGTCGGTACGGCGGTCGGGTCGCCCGGCTTCCTCGCCCCGGAACAGGTGCGCGGCGCGACGGTCACCCCCGCCACGGACGTGTTCTCGCTGGGCGCCACGCTGGCGTACGCGGCGACCGCCGACTCCCCGTTCGGGCACGGCAGTTCCGAGGTCATGCTCTACCGGGTGGTCCATGAGGAGGCACATCTCCACGGGGTGCCCGACGCGCTCGCTCCGCTGGTGCGGGCCTGTCTGGCCAAGGATCCGGAGGAGCGTCCCAGCACGCTCCAGCTCTCGATGCGGCTCAAGGAGATCGCGGCACGGGAGGCCCAGGGGCTCTCGGCCGGTCGACCGCCCGTACAGCGGACGCGGAGCGGGCAGGAGCTGCCGACCGGCCGGGTGACCGAGCGGTATACGGAGCGGACCGCCGAACACGGCGCGCCGAGCCGTACGCCGGGAGCGCGGGGCGGCCCGGCGTCGCGTCCCGGGCCCTCCCGGACCACCGGCTCTTCCCCCCGTACCGGCGGTTCCGCACCCCGCAACGGCTCGCCGCGCCCTCCGCAGTCCCGCGGCGCCTCGCGTACGGGCGGCGGCCGGCCGAAGACCGGTCCCCGGACGAGTTCGGGCAAGCTGCGGCCCGCCAACCCGCGTCTGCTGCGGCAGCGGCTGTTCGTCTTCGTCGTCGTGACCCTGATCGTCGCGCTGGGCATCGCGGCGGCCCAGCAGCTCTGAGCCGTACCGCCCCGGGTCGTCAGTTCTCCGGGCGGCCCGTCGTGACCGCGTAGAAGGCGACCGCCGCCGCAGCGCCGACGTTCAGCGAGTCCACGCCGTGCGCCATGGGGATACGGACCCAGGTGTCAGCGGCGCCGAGCGCCCGCCCGGACAGCCCGGCGCCCTCCGCGCCGAGCATCAGCGCGACACGCTCCAGCCGGTGCGGCGCGGCCTCGTCCATCGGGACCGCCCGTTCGTCGGGGGTGAGTGCCAGCAGCCGGAAGCCGGCCTCCCGTACGGTGTCCAGCGCCCGTGGCCAGCCTTCGAGCCGGGCGTACGGCACGGAGAACACCGCGCCCATCGAGACCTTCACCGAGCGGCGATAGAGCGGATCGGCGCAGTCCGGGGAGAGCAGGACGGCGTCCATCCCGAGCGCGGCGGCGCTGCGGAAGATCGCGCCGATGTTGGTGTGGTCGTTGACCGCCTCCATGACGGCGACGCGGCGGGCCGTGCGGAGCACCTCGGCCACCGTGGGCAGCGGCTTACGGGCCATGGAGGCGAGGGCGCCGCGGTGCACGTGGTAGCCGGTGACGCGCTCCGCCAGCTCGGGGCTGACCGCGTACACCGGGGCCGTGGCCTCCTCGATGATGTCCCGCATGGTGTCGACCCACTTGGCCGAGAGCAGCATCGACCGCATCGGGTAGCCGGCCTGCCCGGCCCTGCGGATGACCTTCTCGCCCTCGGCGATGAACAGCCCTTCGGCGGGCTCGCGCCTGCGGCGCAGCTCGACATCGGTCAGATCGGTGTAGTCGCGCAGGCGCGGGTCGTCGGGGTCGTCGACGGTGATGAGTTCAGCCACAGGGTGACACTGCCTTGTCGGGTGAGTGGTGCGCGGGACGGGGCCCAGGTCCTGTCCGGCCGAACACGCGTCAGGTGCCGTCCCCCAGGGCGACGACATCGCCGATGACGATGACGGCCGGCGGGCGGACCTTCTCGGTCCGCACGACCTCCGCGACCGTCGCGAGCGTGGCGTCGACCCGTCGCTGGGAGGCCGTGGTGCCTTCCTGCACCAGCGCGACCGGGGTCTCGGGGCTCCTGCCGTACTCCACGAGCGCTCGGGCGATCGCGCCGATCTTGTCCACGGCCATCAGCAGGACGAGCGTGCCACGGAGCCGGGCGAGCGCCTCCCAGTCGACGAGCGAGCGGTCGTCGTCCGGGGCGACATGGCCACTGACGACGGTGAACTCGTGGGCGACTCCCCGGTGTGTGACGGGGATTCCGACCGCGCCCGGCACGCTGATGGAGCTGGAGATACCGGGCACGACGGTGCACGGGATACCGGCCGCGGCCAGCGCGTGCGCCTCCTCCATGCCCCGCCCGAAGACGAACGGGTCGCCCCCCTTGAGCCGGACCACGGCCTTGCCCGCCTTGGCGTGCTCGATCAGCGCGTCGTTGATCGCCTCCTGGGCCATGGCGCGGCCGTACGGGATCTTCGCGGCGTCGATCACCTCGACGTGCGGCGGCAGTTCGTCCAGCAGATCGCGCGGGCCGAGACGGTCGGCGATCACGACATCCGCCTCGGCGAGGAGCCTGCGGCCGCGCACGGTTATCAGGTCCGGGTCGCCGGGGCCACCACCGACGAGGGCGACGCCGGGGGTACGGCTGCGACGGTGCGGGGCGGCGAGCGTGCCGTCGCGCAGCCCCTCGACGATGGCGTCCCGCACGGCGGCGGAGCGACGCGGGTCGCGCCCGGTGAGCACGGCGACGGTGAGGCCCTCGCTGCGGCCGGTGGCGGGCGTCCAGGCGGTGGCGGCCTCCGCGTCGTCGCTGCGTACGCACCAGACACGGCGGCGCTCGGCCTCGGCGGACGCGGTGCGGTTGGCGTGCTCGTCGCTGGACGCGACGAGCACGTACCAGGCGTCGGTGAGGTCGCCCTCCTCGTAGCGGCGGCGCTCCCAGCGGATCTCGCCGACCGCCGCCATGGCCTCGACGGAGGGTTTCGCGGACGGCGACACCAGCACGATGTCCGCGCCGGCCGCGATGAGCGCGGGCAGCCGGCGCTGCGCGACCTGCCCGCCACCGACGACGACAACGCGGCGCCCGGCGAGGCGGAGTCCGACGGGGTAGGCGGGGTGCGGGTGCTCGGCGTGCTCGGACATGTGGGTGGGGGCTCCTCGGGCGGGGCGGGTGTCGTGGGTGCGGACGTGGGCGTGAAGTGGCTGGTGGGGTGCGGTTCCCAGCTTACGGGCGGTGCGGTTTCCCCTGCGGGGGGCCGGGCGGGTCTTCGTGGTTGCGGCCCTCGCGCGCGGCCGGGCCGGTCCGTGACGGGCGGCGAAGGGGGCGCGTCCGGGACACTGAAGCGTGATGTGTGGCGTACGGCCACCGGCCCCGGCCAAAGACGAACGCACCCCGGACAACGGCCCCGCCGGACGGCGCACCGCACCACCGGCCCCGGCCGAAACGCACCTCGGACAGCGGCCCCCTACTTCTCCGTGACCCCCGCCGAGTCGAACGTCGCCACCTCGTGCATCACCCGCGCCGCGCTCTGTACCACCGGGAGCGCCAGCAGCGCGCCCGTGCCCTCGCCCAGGCGGAGGTCCAGGTCGACCAGCGGGCGCAGGCCGAGTTTGTTGAGGGCCGCGACATGGCCCGGCTCCGCGCTGCGGTGGCCCGCGATGCAGGCCGCCAGCGCCTCGGGGGCGATCGCTCGGGCGACCAGCGCCGCCGCGCCGGCGCTCACGCCGTCCAGGATGACCGGCGTACGCAGCGACGCGCCGCCCAGCAGGAATCCGACCAGGGCCGCGTGCTCCAGGCCGCCGATCGCCGCGAGGACGCCGACCGGGTCGGACGGGTCGGGCTGGTGGAGGTCGAGACCCCGGCGGACGACATCGACCTTGCGGGCGTGCATCTCGTCGTTGATGCCGGTCCCCCGTCCGGTGACCTCCGCCGGGTCCTGGCCGGTGTAGACGCAGATCAGCGCGGCCGACACGGTCGTGTTGGCGATACCCATCTCTCCGGTGAGCAGGGCCTTGTTGCCCGCGGCCACGAGATCGCGCGCCGTCTCGATGCCGGCTTCGATCGCCGCGAGTACGTCCTCGCGGCTCAGCGCGGGACCCGTAGTGAAGTCGGCCGTACCGGCCCGGACCTTGCGGGGCAGCAGGCCCGGCGTCGCGGGGAGTTCGCCCGCGA
Source organism: Streptomyces sp. NPDC102274 (assembly GCF_044766385.1). Taxonomy (NCBI): domain Bacteria; kingdom Bacillati; phylum Actinomycetota; class Actinomycetes; order Kitasatosporales; family Streptomycetaceae; genus Streptomyces; species Streptomyces sp. NPDC102274. The sequence continues at coordinate 232,965 of NZ_JBIWLW010000009.1, forward strand.
CGCCCACGTCGATGACGCAGACCTCGGCGCCCACCTGGGTCGCGAACGCGTTGCACACCGCGCCGCCGCCCAGGAAGTTGGCGACCATCTGGCCGGTCACCTCCTGCGGCCACGGGGTCACCCCCTGCGCGTGTACGCCGTGGTCGCCCGCGAAGATCGCGACGGCGGCGGGTTCCGGGATGGGCGGCGGGCAGAGCCGGGACAATCCGCTGAGCTGGGCGGAGATGATCTCCAGCATGCCGAGCGCGCCGGCGGGCTTGGTCATCCGCTTCTGCCGTTCCCACGCCTCGCCCAGCGCCTTGGCGTCCAGCGGGCGGATACCGGCGATGGTCTCCTGGAGCAGGTCGTGCGGCTCCTCGCCCGGCAGGGCGCGGCGGCCGTAGGTCTCCTCGTGGACGACCCAGGAGAGCGGCCGGCGCTTGGACCAGCCGGCCTGCATCAGCTCGGGCTCGACGGGGAACTCGTCCACATATCCGACGCAGAGGTACGCCACGACTTCGAGATGCTCGGGCAGCCCCAGCGCGCGTACCATCTCGCGCTCGTCGAAGAAGCTGACCCAGCCCACGCCGAGGCCCTCGGCGCGGGCGGCGAGCCACAAGTTCTCCACGGCGAGCGCCGAGGAGTACGGGGCCATCTGCGGCTGGGTGTGCCGGCCGAGGGTGTGCCGGCCGCCGCGCGTGGGGTCCGCGGTGACGACGATGTTCACCGGGGTGTCGAGGATGGCCTCGATCTTCAGTTCCTTGAACTGCTTGGCCCGGCCCTTGGGCAGTGCCTTGGCGTACGCGTCACGCTGACGCTGTGCCAGCTCGTGCATGGACCGCCGGGTCTCGGCGGAGCGGATGACGACGAAGTCCCAGGGCTGGGAGTGGCCCACGCTGGGTGCGGTGTGCGCGGCTTCCAGGACGCGCAGCAGCACCTCGTGCGGGACGGGATCGGAGCGGAAGCCGTTACGGATGTCACGGCGCTCGCGCATCACACGGAGCACGGCGTCGCGTTCGGCGTCGTCGTAGCCGGACGGGGCCGCGGTGCCCGCCTGCGCGACGGGCGCGGGTGCGGGTGCCGCCTCGGCCTCGGGCTGAGGCTCGGGCTCCGGTGCGGGGGCGGGCTCCGGGACGGCGGCGGACTCCGGCACGGGGGCGGACTCCGCGGCGATGGGCTGGGGATCCGGCTCGGGCTCGGGGGCAGGCTCCGGCGCCGGTTCGGGCGCGGACTCCTGGATCGGTGCGGACTCCTGGATCGGTGCGGGCTCCTGGACCGGCTCGGGTTCCGGCGCGGCTTCGGGGGCGGGCTCCTGGACCGGCTCGGGTTCCAGCGCGGCTTCCGGCTCCGGGGCCGGCACATGTACGGGCTCTTCCGCCGGCTGCTCGATCCGCTCGGCGACGGGGGCCGGTGCCTCCCGCGTCTCGGCCGGCTCGACCACGACGGCGGCCGGGGCCTCGGTCGCGGTCTCGGGCTGCGGCTCGGGCTCGGGGGCAGGCTCCGGCAATTGCTCGGCGGCGGGCGGTTCGGGGGCGGTCGGCTGAGGCTCGGGCTCCGGTACGGCGGCGGCCACCTCGGGCTCCGGCTCGGCCGGGACGACGACGGGCACAGCGACCGGCTCGGCTTGGGCTTCCGGCTCCGGGACGACCGTTTCTGCTACCGCCTCCGGCGCCACGGCCACGGCCACGGGCCCGGCCGGCGGCGGCTCGGCCGACCACGGGGCGCCGGCCGGCGGCGGGATCTCGCTCAGCTGCGGCCCCGCGAGAACAGCGGGCTCCTCACGCGGGACATCCAGATACTCCGGGCCCGTGGTGGCCGGTCCCTGTGCCTGGGCGCGTACCCGGACGGCCTGCGTCGGCGTACCCGCGGGACCCCGGTCGGCGAGCGAACGCACCACGCCGCCCGTCGGGTCGGGCACCGGCGGGCCCATGTGCAGCGGGCGGCGCATCGGCGCCTGGGCAGGAGCGGGGGCGGGCGCGTGAGCCTGTACAGGCGGTGGCATACGTACGCCGGTGAGATCCACCGAACCGGAGTCCCGGCCACCGGCCTCGTGGGCACCCGGCTGGTGCGGTGTCCGGCCGAACTGCGGGAGGTCCGTCACCTCTTCGGGCGCGACCGGGGCTTCGGGCACGACCAGTGCTTCGGGCACCACGGGGGCGGCGGGCTGTGCGAACTCGGCCTCCGCGGCCGGAGTCTGGTCCGGGTGCGCCGGCTCGGCGGTGAACTCCGGCCGCGGCTGGTATCCGTCCGGCGCCTCGGCCTGGACCTGTGCCACCGGCACCTGGATCTGCGTCGGCTGTTCTATGGGCGACATCTGCTGCTGGATCAGGGCCTGCTCCGGAACGGCGTATGCCTCGGGCGCCACCGGGGCATAGCTCTCCGGCGCGGCGGCGTACCCGTCCGGCGTGGCGTAGGCGACGGGCGCCTCGCCGGGCACCACCTGGGGGTCGTTCCACCCGCCCTGGGCGCTCGGCATGAGCAGAAGGTCTTCGTCCTCGGTGACGGGTGCGGAGGGGTCGAGGTAGGTGTACGCGCCGGGAGCGGGGATGCCCGGCTGCTCCACCATGCCTGCGTTCTCCGGCAGTCCCTCGACCGGGACCTGGCCGGTGTCAGTCATGTGCGTACCCCTCGCCCATTGGTTCTGCTCCTTCAGCCCTTCCACCGGGGCGCCCGATCCGCGGCGCTTCCGGCGCCCGTCATGAACAACGAGCGTGGGCGCCGGGCGGCACGAAAGGCCCGCGTCGGCCCTGGTGTCTGGGCTCCCGCGGTCTTTCACAGCCCTGGCGGTGGTATCCGCCACGGCCCGCTGTGGACTGCGCCACGTCGCGCGTCCCCCGGTTTTCGCCGTACCACATCAGGGCCCAAAACGGGCCCCTTTTCCGGACATTGACGAACGAAGTGACGAACGCCCGGCTGCTGTACAACGATCGGCCAGCCTACCCCGCGCGGCGCGGAAGCAGGGTCAGGGGCCGCTCTCCGGACGTCGGCCGGAGACGAGGAAGACGACGGAGCGCTCGCGCTCGGACCAGTCGCCGGTGTCGAGGCCGACGGACTGGAGCAGCACGCACTCCACCCCATATCCGCCTGCCGCCAAGGCCGTTCCGACCGCCTCGGCCTCGTCCCGGGTGGCCGCGTGGGTGACGATGCGCTCGGGCCTGCGGTCGGCGCAGGCGGTGACCACATCGAGACCACCACCACCGATCCGTACGACATCGGGCTCGGGCAGCCGCTCCAGTACGTGCGGCGCGCGCCCTTGGACGACTTGGAGCTGTACGCCGGCGCGGCGGGCGGCCGCGGCCGTGCTGGCGCAGGCTCCCGGCTCGTCGTCCACGGCGATGACGGCCGCGCCGAAACGGGCCGCCTCGGCGGCGAGGGCCCCGCTGCCGCAGCCGATGTCCCAGACGAGATCGCCGGTACGGGCGCCGAGCCTGGCCAGCTGGGCGGCGCGCAGCCAGGTCGACTCGCCCTCGTCCAGCTCGATGCCGTACTCCTCGGTGGGCAGCGCCCAGCCGCGTTCGACCGGCGGGTATCCGGGGTCGCGGCCGGCGATCCAGCCGCTGCCCGGGGAGACCGCGGTGCCGACTCCGCCGATGACGATCACCACGTTCGGGTCGCGCCAGACATGGTCGGCGGCCTTGTCGGAGGTGAGGACGGTGACTTGTTCCCGTTCGGTGCCGAGCTCCTCGCAGATGACGAAGGTGCGGTGGACCCCGTCGAGGAGCAGCGCGAGTTCGGCGGGTCCCGCGCCCGGGGAGGTGAGGACGGCGACCTTGGTGTGCGCCCGGCAGACGTTGACGGCACGGCGGAGCGTACGGCGGTGCGCGACGACGACCTGGGCGTCGTCCCAGGCCATCCCGGCCCGCGCGAAGGCGCCTGCCACGGCGGAGACCGCGGGGACGACTTCGACCTCCAGGCCGTGTTCCGGGGCGCGCAGGGTGCGTACGACACCGAAGAAGCCGGGGTCGCCGTCGGCGAGGACCACGGCGCTGCCGCGGTGTCCGGCGATCCGGCGGGCCGCGAGGTCTATCGAGCCGAGGCGGATGCGCTCGGCGCCGGGCGGCACCTCGGGGAGCGCCAGATGGTGGGCGGCTCCGGCCACCAGAGTGGCGGCGGAGAGCGCGGACTTGGCCGCGGCGGTGAGGGGCGAGCCGTCCCAGCCGATCACCGTGACGCGGTCGGCCATCGTCGTCAGTCTCCGTAAGTCGTCTTGAGCGGGGCGGAAGCGGGCAGAGAGGGCGATCGCTGCCGGTGGTCGTGATCGGATCGTGGCCACCGCACGGAGCACTGCCCGTACGTCGTGAGCGCACGGTGAGAGTACCTGGCCGGGCCGGGAGGCGGCCGGGCGGTGCGGGGTGGTGGCCGGGCGCTGCGCGGTGGTGGCCGTCAGTTCCAGTCGGTGAAGGACGCGTAGCCCGTCGCGTCCGCCATCTGTTCGGCGACGCCTTCGAGATCCTCGGGCAGCAGGCTCCAGACGATCAGGTCGGTGCGGATGTCGGTCCAGCCGCCGTCCTCGGTCTGGGTGCGCGCTATCCAGGCGTTGCGCAGGACGCCCTCGCTGATGCAGCCGATCTTCTGCGCGACCTGCTGGGAGGCGGTGTTGTCGGCGGGGGTGCGCACTTCGATGCGTTCGAACTTCTGGTCACGGAAGAGCCACTGGGCGACCGCGAGCGCCGATTCGGTGGCGTACCCCTCGCCGCGCGCCCAGGGCGCGGTCACATAGGCGGCCTCGGTGGCGAGTGCGTGCCAGTTGGTGTTCCGCAGCCGTAGGACACCGACGAGCCGCTGGGTGAGGAACTCGGTGACGGCGAACGCGATCCCCCGCCCTTCCAGGCGTTCGGCGGGGGCGATTCTGCCGATCCACTCCTCGGCGTCTCTTCGCGTATACGGATGAGGGACGGAGGTCCAGGCCGTGACCAGCTCGTCATTCATCATCTCGATGTGCGCCGGGATGTCCGCCGGCTCGAAGGGGCGCAGCACCAACCGCTCCGTGCTGATGGAAACGTCCGGAAAGGTGGTAGTCATGCACAGCTCCATGCCTCAGTCCGTCGTAAATGCACAGCATGCAGCATCGGGTGGGAGATGCGCATGGCCGGGTCCGTACGGATGCGGAAGCCCCGCACACAACGGGCGTGTACGGGGCTCTCGCCGACAAGAACGTTACTGCGGTGACTACTTGGCCGCACCGAAAGCGGGCACGACCGAGCCCTCGTAGGTGTCCTCGATGTACTTCTTCACCTCGGGCGCGTTCAGCAGCTTCGCGAGCTTCTCCACTCGCGGGTCCTTCTCGTTGCCGCGCTTGACGGCGAGGAAGTTGGCGTACGGGTTGCCGTCGGCCTTCTCCAGGGTTAGGGCGTCCTTCGCGGGCTTGAGGTCTGCCTCGATGGCGTAGTTGCCGTTGATGACGGCGGCGTCGACATCGTTCAGGGCACGGGGCAGTGTGGCGGCCTCCAGCTCCTTGAACTTCAGGCCCTTCGCGTCCTTGATGTCGGCGAGGTTGGCGTCGGTGCCCGCGCCGGCCTTCAGCGTGATCACGCCGTTGTCCGCGAGCAGCTGGAGCGCACGGCCCTCGTTGGTGGTGTCGTTGGGGACGGCGACGCTCTGGCCCGCGGTGAGCTCCTTGAGGTCCTTGACCTTTGTGGAGTAGAGGCCGAGGGGCTCCAGCTCGACATCGACGACGGGCACGATGTCGGTGCCCTTCTTCTTGTTGAAGTCGTCCAGGTAGGGCTTGTGCTGGAAGAAGTTGGCGTCGACCTCGCCGCTCTGGGTGGCGGTGTTCGGCAGGACGTAGTCCGTGAACTCCTTGACCTCCAGCTTGAGACCGTTCTTCTCCGCCAGGTTCTTCTTGACGAAGTTCAGGATGTCGGCGTGCGGCGTCGGGGACGCGGCGACGACGAGCGGCTCGGAGGTGTCGGCGGAGGCTCCGGCGGCGGACGAGGAGCCCGGGTCGGAGGAGGTGCCGCAGGCGCTGAGGCCGAGGGCGAGAGCGGCGGTGGCGGCGGCTGCCGCGCTGAACTTGATGGTGGTACGCACGAAGAGTGCCTCTTTCCGGTGGTGCAGGTGACGTGGCCCGGACAAGGAGTGCGGGCCGGAGGGTGAAATCCGGTCAGGTGGCGGTACGGCCGCGCCGCGCCAGCAGCCGTACGGCCCCGTCCCCGAGCAGTTGGACCACGGTGACGATCGCGATCAGGACGACGACCGTGGCGATCATGAAGCCGTTCTCGAAGCGCTGGAATCCGTAGGTGACGGCCTTGGATCCGAGTCCCTCGCCGCCGACCGCCCCGGCCATGGCCGAGTAGCCGATGAGCACGATGACGGTGGTGGTGACGGCGGACACCAGCGACGGCAGGGCCTGCGGCAGCAGCACCTTGCGGACGATGGTGGGGACCGAGCCGCCCATCGCCTGGACGGCCTCGACCAGTCCGTGGTCGACCTCGCGGATCGCCGTCTCGACGAGCCGCGCGAAGAACGGGATGGCGCCGATCGCCAGCGGCACGATCATCGCGGTGGGACCGATGAAGGTGCCGACGATCAGGGTGGTGAACGGGATCAGCGCGATCAGCAGGATCATGAACGGCAGCGAGCGGCCGATGTTCACGATCACCCCGACGGCCTTGTTGACCACGGCGTTCCGGAGCAGTCCGCCCGTGTCGGTGAGGACCAGCAGGATGCCGAGGGGCAGTCCGCCGGCGAGGGTCACGAGCGCGGACCACAGCACCATATAGAGGGTGTCGATGGTCCCCTGGGACAGCAGTGGCTGCATCTCCGACCAGGTCACTTGGCATCTTCCTTCACCGGTGCGGGGCTCTGCGCGGGGACGGTGGCCGCCGCGTCGGCGAGGGCACCTGCGTCTGTCTCTGTCTCGGCGTCTGCGTCTGCGTCTGCGTCGTCCACGACCTCGGCCTGGAGCCCCTGCTCGCGCAGGAAGCCGATCGGTACGACGTTGTCCTCGTAGGCACCGGGCAGTTCGATCCGCATCCGGCCGATCTGCCGGCCGCCGACGGTGTCCATCGCGGCACCCAGGATCGATATGTCGATGTTGTAGGTCCGGGCGAGCTGTGAGATCACCGGCTGGGTGGCGGCGCCACCGTGGAAGGTGACGTCGAGGACCGTACGGCCGGGGCCCGAGGCCGTGCCGCCCACCGGGAACAGCTCCTGTGCCAGCCGCGATCCGGGGGTGGCGAGCAGTTCGCCGACCGTGCCCGACTCGACGATCCGGCCCGTGCGCATCAGCGCCGCCGAGTCACAGATCGTCTTCACGACCTCCATCTCGTGCGTGATGAGCAGGACCGTCAGACCCAGCTGCCGGTTGAGGTCGCGCAGCAGCTGGAGGATCGCGCGGGTGGTCTCCGGGTCCAGGGCGCTCGTGGCCTCGTCGGAGAGCAGCACCTTGGGGTTGCCCGCCAGCGCGCGGGCGATACCGACCCGCTGCTTCTGACCACCGGAGAGCTGGGCCGGATACGCCCTGGCCTTGTCGGCGAGACCGACCAGATCCAGCAGCTCCAGGGCGCGGCGGGTACGCTCGCGGCCCGCCACGCCGAGGATCTCCAGCGGCAGTTCGACGTTGCCCCTGACCGTGCGGGAGGACAGCAGATTGAAGTGCTGGAAGACCATGCCGATCGAACTGCGCGCCCGGCGCAGTTCCTTGCCCGCCCGCCGCCCACGGCCGGCGAGTGCGGTGAGGTCCTGGCCGTCGACCGTGACCGTGCCGGCGGTGGGGCGTTCGAGGAGATTGACGCAACGGATGAGCGAGGACTTCCCGGCGCCGCTCTGTCCCACGACCCCGAAGACCTCGCCCTCGCGGACATGCAGGTCGACGCCGTCTAGTGCGGTGACTTCGCGGCCGCGCGACTGGGCGGACCGGTAGATCTTCGTCAGGCCCGTAGTAGTGATCACAGGGGTTTCCATCACTGTCGAGTGCGCGGCGAGGGGGCCGCCGGGCACGGGGCATTCGTCATTCCGGCGTGGCGCGCTGACGCGGTGGGTGACCGGGAGGCGGCGCACGCGGGGGCAGGCACGATTCGCCGGCCGGCCTTCGGGCCATGACTCTCATGGCCTTCACGGGGTACGGACGCGGCTCGGCCGTCAGGTTTCGCTTCGGGGCGCGAGGCTCAGGCGGGGGCCCTCAGTGGGCGCACATTCGACACAGACAACGAGCACCGGGCGTGTGGTTCGCCTCGGTCGCGGGGTCGCGGTGGCTCGTTGTGGTCATGCCGTAAGTAAAACAGACGTGAGTACGGACGCCAGGGGGTTGTCCGTATAGCGGACAGTTCTGGCACAGCATACGGACACCTCGTCGAGGTCCACGAGGCTCGGGGGCGGGCGTCACCGGGCGGTACGGGCCCCGCCATGTCGGCCGTGACCTGCGCGGATATCGCGGTGTGGGGAACGACGACAACAGCCGGGGCCCGCTCGGAGCGGTCGGGCCCTGTGGTCAAGACCACGGTCCCCGGGGTGTGGGAGCACCGGCCCGCGGGGCGTGGTGGCACCGGCCTCGCGGGGGCGCGCGCGGCGCGCCTTTCGCCCCGTAATACGCTCGGGCCCATGCTTGTCGCCCTGACGGTCGCGGTCTCCGTGGCCGCGCTCGCCCTCGCCGCCTGGTGCGGCTACGCCGCCTACCGCGACCAGCCCACCAAGGACTGGCACTTCATCGGCATGGCCGTGGTGTCGGTGCTCGCGCTGGCGCAACTGGTCGTCGGGATCGTGCGGCTGGCGCGCGGCGAACAGGCCGACGAGGGCTCGGTGATCTTCGTCTCGTATCTGCTCGGCGCGCTGCTCGCGGTCCCCGCGGCCGGGTTCCTGTCGCTGGGCGAGCGGACCCGCTGGGGCTCGGTCACGGTCGCCGCCGGAGCGGTCGTCCTGGCCGTGCTGGAAGTACGGCTCCATGACATCTGGGAAGGCTGACGACATGACCACCGAAGGCGCCGACAGGGCTCCGGTCAGACTGGTCCGGGGGCCTGGACTGCTGCTGGTCTGGCTGTACGGCGTGATGTCGGTCGGCGCGGTCTCCCGGTCCGTCTACCAGATCGCCACGGAATTCGACCACGCGCCGCTGGCCTACGCGCTCTCCGGCGTCGCCGCCGTGGTCTACGCGTTCATCACCTACACGCTGGTACGCGGCGGGGAGACGGCGCGGAAGGCCGCTCTGATCTGCTGCGCCGCGGAGCTGGTGGGCGTACTGACCGTGGGGACGTGGACGCTGGCCGATCCGTCGGCCTTCCCGGACGCCACCGTCTGGTCGGACTACGGGATGGGCTATCTCCTCATTCCGGTGCTGCTGCCGGTCACCGGCATTCTGTGGCTGCGCAGGACCCGCCGGTAGACGACGGCGCCGCCACCGGTCCCGGGTGACCGGGAAGCCGAACCCCTTCCCGGGTGATCGAGAAGCGGAACCCCCTTCGTACCCCTGAGGCTGTGCCACTGGGGTCGTGCCGCCGGGGATTCCGCCCTCACGTCAGGCGCTGGCGACATACGCTCCGACGGCCGCGGCTTCCTTCGCGGCGGCTTCTTTCTCCAGGGTGACGAGTCTCAGTCGCGGACCCGCCTGCTCCGTCGACACCGGGGCGTAGCCACGGCTGCGGTAGAGCCGCAGATCGCCTTCGCTGCGGTGCCCGGTGAAGAGCCGGAAGCGCTGGGCGGCCGGCTGTGCCGCGAAGTGCGTCTCGATGGCGTCGAGCAGCCGTCCGCCGAGGCCGTGGCGCCGCATCCGGGGATGGACGATGAGCTTGGCTATCCGGGCGGTGCCCGTCGCGTCGACGCTGCCGCGCACCGACGCCACCACTTCGTCGCCGAGCCTGGCCACCAGGCCGTGGCCCTGGGCGAGTTCGGCCCTCAGGTCGTCGAGCGTCTGGGTCAGGGGCTCGATGGTGTAGTCGCCGTACAGCTCGGCCTCGTTCTGGTAACACAGGTACTGCAGCTTCAGGATCTGTTCAGCGTCCTGGGCGCTCGCCGCTGAGATGGTCACGCTCATGCCCATGTGTGCATGCCTCCCGCTCACTTGGTCCGCCGGTGGTCTACCGCACCTTTCCCCCGAGTTCAGGAGTCGCAACCTCGGCGGCCAGCATTCTGCGCAGGCATCCCAGGCATCTGGAACGTAACGGTCCCAAACTGCCCTGTGACATACCCAACTCCCCCGCGATCTCGCGGTAGGTGAGGTCCTCCGGCGCCAGCATCGCGGTCAGGACCAGCGGACAGCGGCCGGGGGTACGGCCGACCGCCGCGCGGAGCGTCTGCCTCCGGTCGGCGCGCAGCACGGCACCCTCGGGGTCGGACTCGGGCCCGGCGGCGGGTTCGTGGCGGTACGGGAGTTCACGGGCGGCGGTGCGCCGGGCGCGGCGGGCCTCCGCCCGTACGACATCCCGTACCCGGCGCGCGGTGTCGCCGGGCCAGGGCTCGGCGACCGGCCGTTCCAGCAGCCGTACCCAGGCGGCCTGTTCGAGATCTCCCGGCTCGGCCCCGGCCCCCGGCGCCTCCGCCGCCGCCTCGGCGCGTACCAGCGGAAGCAGCGCGTGGACGAGAGCCGACGACCGCGCGGACTCCGACGGGCGGGCGGCCACCGGCGGGCGTTGCGCCACCGGCGGGCGGAGCGGCTCGGGCTGGGGCGGCCGGGAAGCGGGGAGGGGCCTGGTGGCCCGGACTGACGTCATGCCCGCCGTGACGTCCGCGCGACGACGGGCGGTTGCTCCCCGGCCGGGCGGTCACCCGACCGGGGCACGCGCGGTCAGCGGCTGACGAAGTCCGCCCGCGCCAGCAGACCGGTGTCCGGGTTGTCGGTGAAGATGCCGTCGATGCCCTGCTCGAAGTAGGCCCGGAAGGCGCCGAAGGCGTCGCCGTACGCGTTCGGGTCCGTACCGCGCCGGAAGTCGGCCGGCAGGAAGGAGTTCTCGTCGCGCAGCGTGTACGGGTGGAGGATCAGGCCCTTCGCGTGCGCGTCCCGGACCAGCGTGGTGGGCGTGCCCAGCTTGCCCGTGGCGTCCTTCGGAATGATCAGGTCGAGCGTCGGGCCGATGCCCTGCGCGTAGGACGCGATCCACTTCAGACCCTCGGGCTTGACCAGATCGGCGACCGTACGCGGGTCGTTCGCGACCTTGAAGTCCCACGGGCGGGTGCCCGCGGCGTCGAGCAGGACGACGCGCGGCGAGGAGACCAGCTTCGCCATCCGCTGCATGCTGCTCGGCTCGAAGGACTGGAGGAAGATGGCGGAGTCCTTGCGGTCACGCCCGTAGCGGCGCAGCAGCTTCGCGAGGGGCTCCTCCAGGCCGAGGCCGAGACCGCGGAAGTAGGTGGGGTGCTTGGTCTCGGTGTACAGCCAGATCTTGCGGCCGAGGCGGCGGCCCTGCTCGTCCGCCCAGCGCAGCACCTCTTCGAAGGTGGGGATCTCCCAGCGGCCGTCGTAGAGGGTGTTGCGCTGCCGGACGCCGGGGATGCGCTCCTTGGCGCGCAGCGTCTTCAGCTCGGCGAGCGTGAAGTCCTCGGTGAACCAGCCGGTGAGGCTGACGCCGTCGACGCTCTTGGTGGTCTTGCGGCCCGCGAACTCCGGGTGGTCCGCGACATCGGTCGTGGCGGTGATGTCGTTCTCGTGACGGCATACCAAGTGGCCGTCCTTGGTGGGCACCAGGTCCTGCTCGATCACATGCGCGCCGAGGTCGAGGGCGAGCTGGTACGAACCGAGGGTGTGCTCGGGACGGTAGCCGCTGGCTCCGCGGTGGCCGATGATCGTGGGTACGGGCAGGGCCGGCTTCGCCGGACCGTGGCCGCCTCGTCCCCCTTCAGCGGCCCGCTCGGCAGCCTGCGCCGAGGCGGGCAGCGCCACGGCGGCCGAACCGAGCACCGCCGCTCCCAGTACGGTCCGCCGTCCGGGCGTATTCCGCGCACCCTGTGTCATGAACGCTCCTCGATGTGATGTCCCGCACCTGTCAACGACTGCCAAACGAGGGCCGAGCGTAGGCGGCCACGCCTTCCGGGCGGGAGACCCTGGGCGAACGTGACTGAAACTCACGTCAACAGCGCGTATCCGGCCGATGAACCCGATGTGCGCTCGTGTGGAGTTGCGAGTACCGTCCTCACCTGCAGGGATTTAGAGGCCGCGGACATGGGTGGGGTGGCGGAAGGAGCGGGGCGAGGGGCACTCCTGGCACGGCGGAGGAGGAAGGCGACGCGGAGCGTCGTGGACCGACGACAACGCCGCCGGGCGCCGCCCATCGGCACGCGACGCCGCCCCACTTACGCGCGCGGCCTCCAAGTCGGCCGTCCAGCAACTTCGCACGACACCGGAGGACCCGTTGTCCCGCTTCGCGCTCATCAAGGCAGCGCTCGGACCGATCATGCGCCTGATGTTCCGCACCCGTGTGGAAGGCGCCGAGAACATTCCGGGGAGCGGGCCGGTGATCCTCGCCGGCAACCATCTCACCTTCATCGACTCGATGATCCTGCCGCTGGTCTGTGACCGTCAGGTCTTCTTCATCGGCAAGGACGAGTACGTCACGGGCAAGGGCCTCAAGGGCCGGCTGATGGCCTGGTTCTTCACCGGCGTGGGCATGATCCCGGTGGACCGCGACGGGGGCCGGGGCGGGGTCGCGGCGCTGATGACGGGCCGTCGGATCCTGGAGGAGGGCAATATCTTCGGTATCTATCCGGAGGGCACCCGCTCCCCCGACGGCCGGTTGTACCGGGGCCGTACGGGCATCGCGCGGCTGACGCTGATGACGGGCGCCCCGGTGGTGCCCTTCGCGATGATCGGTACGGACAAGCTCCAGCCGAACGGCTCGGGCATGCCCCGGACGGGCAAGGTGACCGTGCGCTTCGGCAAGCCGATGGAGTTCTCGCGGTACGAGGGCATGGACCGCGACCGCTATGTGCTGCGGGCGGTGACGGACTCGGTGATGACCGAGGTCATGGAGTTGTCGGGGCAGGAGTACGTGGACATGTACGCCACGAAGGCGAAGGCGGCGTAACCGCGTGACCCGTCGGGCGATGCCGGAGTAATCCGTCAGGCGCGGCCGGAGAGCTCTCCCGCCGCGCCCGGCACCCCGTCGGTTCACCCCGTCAGTGCTCCACACCGTCCTCCAGCTTCTGGCCGCGCAGCAGGAACCAGGCCACCACCGACGTGGCCAGCAGCACCGCCGCACCCACCCCCGCCGCGAAGCGCAGACCGTCCACGAACGCCTCCTGCGCCGCCGCCACCAGCGCCGCGCCGGAGTGCCCGGGGATTGCGGCGGCCGCCTCGACGGCGCCACCCAGGGACTCGTGCGCGGCCGCCGCGGCGTCGGCCGGGACACCGGGCGGGGTGGGGAAGCCCCGGTAGACGCCGGTGACGATCGAGCCGAGCAGCGCGATGCCGAGCGCCGCGCCCAGTTCGTACGCCGTCTCCGACACGGCGGAGGCCGAACCGGCGTGTTCCCTGGGGACGCTGGAGAGAATCACGTCGGCGGTGACGGTGAAGGAGAAGCCCGCGCCGACGCCGACGATGAGCAGGACGCCGCCGAGGAGCGGATAGCCGGTGGACTGGCTGATCGTGACCAGCACCGCGAGGGACAGCCCGATCGCCGCGAGACCGCCGGCCACCACGGACCGTACGGAGTAACGGCGAGCGACGTTCCCCGCGAGCAGCCCCGCCGCCACCGCGCCGACGGCGGCGGGCAGTTCGGCCAGCCCCGCTTCCAGCGGCCGGCGGCCCTGCACCAGCTGTAGGTACTGCGACAGGAAGAAGACCAGCCCGGAGAGGCCGAGGATGGTCAGCAGGTCGGCCAGTACCGCGCCGGAGAAGCCCCGGTGGTGGAAGAGCCGTATGTCGAGCAGCGGGGCGGGCAGCGTGAGCTGGCGCCGTACGAACCAGTAGAGCGTGCCCACGCCCAGCAGGCCCACGACGACGTTCCAGCCGGGGCCGTGCGCCGCCCCCTCCTTGATCGCGTATACGACGCCGACGATGCCGACCAGGGAGAGCAGCACGCTGGTCAGGTCCCAGGGACCCGGCGCGGGGTTCTTCGACTCGGGCAGCGTCCTGACGCCGACGATCACCAGGACGGCCATCACGGGCAGATTGATCAAGAAGACCGAGCCCCACCAGAAGTGCTCCAGCAGGAAGCCGCCGACGACCGGACCGACCGCCGCGCCCGCCGAGGCCATCGCGCCCCAGATGCCGATGGCGACGCTGCGCTCCTTGGGGTCGTGGAAGATATTGCGGATCAGGGCGAGGGTGGCGGGCATCAGCGTCGCACCCGCGACACCCAGCAGCGCTCTGGCCACGATCATCATTTCCGGGGTGGTCGCGTAGGCGTTGAGTACGGAGACCCCGCCGAAGGCGACCGCGCCCGTCAGCAGCAGCCTCTTGCGGCCGATACGGTCGCCGAGGCTGCCCATGGAGACCAGCAGACCGGCGATGACGAAGGAGTAGATGTCGCCGATCCAGAGGAGCTGGGTGCCGGTCGGCTTGAGGTCCTCGCTGAGGAACGGTGTGGCGAGGCCCAGTACGGTGGCGTCGACGGCCACCAGGAGCACGGCCAGGACGAGCACGGCGAGCGAGATCCAGCGCCCGGGACGGGGCGTCTGTTCGCTCTCCGTCACGGTCAGATGGCTGGTGGTCATGGCCTCACACTCCGTCGCGCTCCGCCGAGCAGCAACTCGGCGATCATGTACGGGAAATCCTTGGGTGCGGCGCGGCCGTCCTGGACGGTCCAGGCGCCGGCGCTGATCAGTCCGTAGAGGGCGTCCGTGAGCCAGGCGTGGCTGAGGTCGATCCGGAACGTGCCCTCCTCCTGCCCGCGCCGGAACAGCGCGGACATCCGGGCGTCGGCGCGGTTCCAGCCGTCGTAGACCTCGCCCTCGAAGAGCTGGTTCTCGGTGAGGAGAAAGGCGAGCAGCCCGGCGGAGGGCTCGACGCACGCGATGAGCCGGCGCAGCGCCTCGTCCGCCGGGCCCTCGTCGAGCCGGGCGTCGTCGAGGGCCGTCTCCAGCTCCCTGAGACCCAGTTCCTCCAGCGCCTTGATCAGCGCGTCCCGCCCGGCGAAGTGCCGGTGCAGGGTCGCCCGGCCCATCCCCGCGGACCGGGCGACCTCGTCCATGGTGGCGCTCGCCCTGCGGGTGAGTAGGGCGGCGGCGGAGCGCAGCACTTGTTCACGATCGACCGTCATGAGACGACCATAACCCACGTGAGACATCAACGTCTCATTCGATACAACGCCGAACCACTAGCCGGAACACTGTCCAGAGGAGAAGAACCCGCGTATGAAGTCGCGTATGAAGTCGCGTATGGACTCGCGCACGAAGCCACTGCTGCTGATCGATGTCGACGGTCCGCTGAACCCGTATCTCGCCCTCGCGGCCGAGCGGGCGCCGGAGGGCTACGTCCGGCACTGGACGCGGCCCTCGGGCTGGCCCGGGGATCAGCCGCTCCCCGTGCTGCTCAACCCCGAGCACGGGGTGGAACTGCTGGCCCTCGCCGACCGGTACGAGCTGGTCTGGGCCACCACGTGGGAGGATGACGCCAACGCGTGGATCGGGCCGGTCCTCGGGCTGCCCGAGCTGCCGTACGTCGAGTGGTCCGGCCCGGAGCGCCGCGCCCCTCGCGGGACCTTCTGGAAGACCCCGTACGTACTGGAGTACGCGGCCGGACGGCCCTTCGCCTGGGTCGACGACGAGATCACTTCGTACGACCGCGAATGGGCGGACCAACACCACCTCGCCGCCGCCCTGTTGATGCGCATCGATCCCGGGATCGGGCTGACCCGTCCGGACTTCGACGCGCTCGCGGAGTGGGCGGCGGCGCTGTAGTGGCTGGAGGCCGGAGGCTCCGGCAGAGCCGGTTACTCCTTGGCGGTGGTCACTTCTCGGCGGTGGTCACTTCTTGGCGTCGGCCCAGGCGTGCTGTATCACCAGATCGGCCTTGACCTCGGAGAGCTGGACGGCGACGGCCGACGGGGCCGTACCGCCCCGGCCGTTGCGGGAGGCCAGCGCGCCCGGCACATTGAGCACCGTCCGCACATCGGGGGTGAGGTGCTCGGAGATCTTCGCGAACTGCTCGTCGGTCAGCTCGGCCAGCTCGATACCGAGCGTCTCGCACTCCGTGACGCACTCCCCCGCGACCTCGTGCGCCACCCGGAACGGCACGCCCTGCCTGACCAGCCATTCGGCGATGTCCGTGGCGAGCGAGAAGCCGGCCGGTGCCAGCTCCGCCATCCGCTCCCGGTTGACGGTGAGCGTCGCCAGCATGCCGGTGAAGGCGGGCAGCAGGACCTCCAGCTGGTCGCAGGAGTCGAAGACCGGCTCCTTGTCCTCCTGGAGATCGCGGTTGTACGCGAGCGGCAGTGCCTTCAGCGTGGCCAGCAGCCCGGTCAGATTACCGATCAGCCGGCCGGACTTGCCGCGCGCCAGCTCGGCGATGTCCGGGTTCTTCTTCTGCGGCATGATCGAGGAGCCGGTGGAGAAGGCGTCGTGGAGGGTGACGAAGGAGAACTCCTTCGTGTTCCAGAGAATGATCTCCTCGGCGATCCGCGACAGATTGACGCCGATCATCGCGGTGACGAAGGCGAACTCCGCGACGAAGTCACGGGAGGCCGTGCCGTCGATGGAGTTCCCGACCGAGCCGCGCTCGAAGCCGAGGTCGGCGGCGACCGCCTCGGGGTCGAGCCCGAGCGAGGATCCCGCCAGCGCGCCGGAGCCGTACGGGGAGACCGCCGTGCGCTTGTCCCACTGCCGCAGCCGCTCCGCGTCCCGGGACAGCGACTGCACATGCGCCAGCACATGGTGGGCGAAGAGGACGGGCTGCGCGTGCTGGAGGTGCGTACGGCCGGGCATCGCGGCGTCCGGGTGGGCCTCGGCGAGACCGACCAGCGCGTCCTGGAGGTCCGCGATCAGTCCGCCGATGATCCGGGCGTGGTCGCGGAGGTACATCCGGAAGAGCGTGGCGATCTGGTCGTTACGGGACCGCCCGGCGCGCAGCTTCCCGCCCAGGTCGGCGCCGAGCCGCTCCAGCAGCCCGCGCTCCAGCGCGGTGTGGACGTCCTCGTCGGCGACGGTGCCGGTGAACGAGCCGTCGGTCACATCGGCCTCCAGCTGGTCGAGACCGGCCAGCATGCGGGTCAGCTCGTCGACGGTGAGCAGCCCGGCCTTGTGCAGCACGCGGGCGTGGGCGCGGGAGCCGGCGATGTCGTACGGCGCCAGCCGCCAGTCGAAGTGGACGGACGCGGACAGGGCTGCCAGCGCGTCCGACGGTCCGTCGGCGAACCGGCCGCCCCAGAGCCGGACATCACCGTTGCTGCTGCTCACTGCTGCTCCTCAGAAGGGATCGGGAAGTGCGACCGCCTCCCCGCCGCGGAGGAACGGGGAGGCGGACTGTCAAACGCTTCGGGTCAGGCGAGGTCACGCCGTGCGGCGATCTTCGACGAGAGGCCGAAGATCTCGATGAAGCCCTGCGCCTTGGACTGGTCGAAGGTGTCGCCCGAGTCGTACGTGGCGAGGTTGAAGTCGTACAGCGACTCGTCCGACTTCCGGCCGGTGACGACGGCCCGGCCGCCGTGCAGGGTCATCCGGATGTCGCCGGTGACATGCTGGTTGGCCTCGTTGATGAAGCCGTCCAGGGCGCGCTTGAGCGGGGAGAACCACAGGCCGTCGTAGACGATCTCGCCCCAGCGCTGCTCGACCTGCCGCTTGTAGCGGGCCAGCTCGCGCTCGACGGTGACGTTCTCCAGCTCCTGGTGGGCGGTGATCAGCGCGATGGCGCCGGGAGCCTCGTAGATCTCGCGGGACTTGATGCCGACGAGCCGGTCCTCGACCATGTCGATCCGGCCGATGCCCTGGGCGCCGGCTCGCTCGTTGAGCTGCTGGATCGCCTGGAGGACGGTGACGGGCTTGCCGTCGATGGCGACGGGCACGCCCTCCTTGAAGGAGATGATGACCTCGTCGGCCTCGCGGGGCGTGGCCGGGTTCGAGGTGTACTCGTACACGTCCTCGATCGGACCATTCCAGATGTCCTCCAGGAAGCCCGTCTCGACGGCCCGTCCGAAGACGTTCTGGTCGATGGAGTACGGGGACTTCTTGGTGGTCGCGATCGGGAGGTTCTTCTCCTCGCAGAAGGCGATCGCCTTGTCGCGGGTCATCGCGTAGTCGCGGACCGGCGCGATGCACTTCAGATCCGGGCCGAGCGCGGTGATACCGGCCTCGAACCGCACCTGGTCGTTGCCCTTGCCCGTGCAGCCGTGGGCGACGGTCCCGGCGTTGTGCTTCTTCGCGGCGGCGACGAGGTGCTTGACGATCGTCGGCCGGGAGAGCGCGGAGACCAGCGGGTAGCGGTCCATGTAGAGGGCGTTGGCCTTGATCGCCGGGAGGCAGTACTCCTCGGCGAACTCGTCCTTCGCGTCCGCGACCTCGGCTTCGACGGCACCGCAGGCGAGCGCGCGCTTGCGGATGACGTCCAGGTCCTCGCCGCCCTGGCCGACGTCCACGGCAACGGCGATGACCTCGGCGCCCGTCTCCTCGGCGATCCAGCCGATGGCGACGGAGGTGTCCAGGCCGCCCGAGTAGGCGAGTACGACGCGCTCGGTCACGGGTTTCTCCTTACGGTGCAATCACTGACAGGTATAACTATGCGATGCACCGTATTGTTTTGTCAACGTGCTTCCCCGCGGACCGCCGCGGCGAGCAGCAGGGCATGGCTGTACCGCGTGTCCTTGGTGGCCGTGAGCAGGGTGAGCGTGTCCTCGGCGGCCAGTTCACGGAGCCGGACGAGGGCCCGCTCAGGCCCGGCCCCGGTGAGCTCGGCGGCATACCGGCCGGCGAATTCCTCGAACCGCGCCGGATCGTGTCCGTACCACTTCCGCAGCTCCGCGGAGGGCGCGGCGTCCTTCAGCCACTCGTCCAGTACGGCCTCGCTCTTGGCCAGTCCGCGCGGCCAGAGCCGGTCCACCAGTACCCGGGTCCCGTCACCGGGCTCCGGCGCCTCGTACACCCGGCGCACGCGTACCTCGTGTCCCTCGGTGCCGCGCTTCGTCCTCTGCCCCTTCGTCATCGTTCCATCGTGCGGCCGTCCGGGCCGTCCCACCCGTTGGGAACGGTCTTCCTTCCGGGCCCTCGGCGTCGATAATCCAGAACATGGCCAAGCGCTACGAACGGATCGACGGCAGGATCAGGACCTTCATCGAGGAACAGCCCGTCTTCTTCACCGCTACCGCGCCGCTCACGGACGACGGACATGTCAATCTCTCGCCAAAGGGGCGGGCCGGGACCCTCGTCGTGATCGACGACCTGACCCTCGCCTATCTGGACTTCGGCGGCAGCGGCGCCGAGACCATCGCGCATCTGCGGGAGAACGGCCGCATCACTCTGATGTGGTGCGCGTTCACCGGAACGCCCAAGGTACTGCGGGTGCACGGACGCGGGGAGCCGGTCTTCCGGGACGACCCGCGCTGGGGCGCGTACATCCACCTCTTCGCGGACGCCGACGGGCCCGGCGCCCGCGCGATCGTCGTGATCCACGCCGAGCGCGTCAGTGACGCCTGCGGTTTCGCCGTCCCCTTCATGGACTACCGCGAGGAGCGCACCCAGCACGCCGAGCACCTCGGCCGGAAGTCGGACGAGGAGTTCGCCGCGTACTGCGAGCAGAAGGACCATGTCGGGGTGAGCCTGGACGGGCTGCCGGCGCTGCCGCTGCCGCTCCCGGCGCGCGCGGACTGACCGAACGTACGGCGATACGCCGTTCGGAGCAGCGGAGAGGGCCACCGCCGGCCCGGCGGCGTACGGTCCGGGCATGCGCATCGCTCTCGTACTCGGTTCCGTCCTGCTCACCGTCATCTCGCTCACGGCCGCGTCCCCCGGCGCCCCGTCCGCGGGTGTGCCGCTTCCGGAGCGCATGGCGGACACCGGCGGCGGCAGCCAGCTGATCACCGCCGAGGCCCCGGAGCGCGGTGCGACCACCGGCCGGGTGACGTGGTGGGACCGGCGCGGCACGCGGTGGGTGGCGGCCGGCTCCGCCAAGGCCCGCTTCGGGGCGGGCGGACTGACCGAGGGCCGGTCGCGTAAGCAGAACACCTCGACCACCCCGACCGGGCTGTACGACCTGCCGTTCGCGTTCGGCCTCGCGCCCGCGCCGAACGGGACGAGCGTCGGCTACCGTCCGGTGACGGAGAGGTCCTGGTGGTGCCAGGACAATGAGTCGCGGGCGTACAACCGCTGGGTGGAGGGGCTGCCGTCGGACTGCCGGGCCACGGAATCCGAGCATCTGGCCGACTACCCGTCCCAGTACGACCTCGCTCTGGTGATCGGCTTCAACTACGACCGGCCGGTGCGTGGCCGGGGCGCCGGGATCTTTCTGCATGTCAACGGCGAGGGCGCGACCGCCGGCTGTGTCTCCGTACCGGCCGACGCGATGAGCGCCGTTCTGGCCTGGGCCGATCCGGGCCACCGTCCGCATATCGCGATCGGCACGTCCTCGGGGCCGACGGCGATCACCTCCGTGAGGGCCGCCGAGAGCGCCTCCTGACCGGCCCCCGGCTGTTCTCCGGGCCCTCCGCCGGACTCTCCCCACCTCACATCCGTAGCGCCGGGAGCTACGACCGGGCGCCGGAGTCCCCCGCGCTCAGCGGTCGTTCTGGGCCAGCTTCAGCAGATGGTCCGCGAGCGCCTGGCCGCCCGCCGGGTCGCGGCTGATCAGCATCAGGGTGTCGTCCCCCGCGATGGTGCCCAGGATGTCGCTCAACTCGGCCTGGTCGATGGCCGAGGCGAGGAACTGGGCCGCGCCCGGCGGCGTACGCAGGACGACGAGATTGGCCGACGCCTCGGCGGAGATGAGCAGTTCACCGGCGAGCCGGCGCATCCGCTCCTCCTTCGCCGACTCCCCGAGCGGGGCGTGCGGGGTACGGAAGCCGCCCTCGCTCGGGACCGCGTAGATCAACTCGCCGCCGGTGTTGCGGATCTTGACCGCGCCCAGTTCGTCCAGGTCCCGGGAGAGCGTCGCCTGTGTGACGCTCAGCCCGTCGTCCGCGAGCACCTTCGCCAGCTGGCTCTGGGAGCGCACCGGCTGCCGGTTGAGGATGTCGACGATCCTGCGGTGGCGGGCGGTTCTGGTCTGCGGCACGGACTGCCCGCCGTGCTCGGTGTCCTGGGCCTCGGTCATCGTCGTCTCGTTTCTCAGGATCGTCCATCCCCGTTGGCGGCGTCGAGAATGCCGGGCAGCGCCCCCAGGAACGCGTCCACCTCGGTGTCGCCGATGATCAGCGGAGGCATCAGCCGTACGACGTCCGGAGCGGGCACGTTCACGAGGAACCCGGCACTCTGAGCCGCCTGTTGCAGCTGGGGCGCGAGTGGCTCGGTGAGCACGATACCCAGGAGCAGGCCCGAGCCGCGGACGTGGGAGACCAGCGGATGGCCGAGACCCTCGATACCGTTCCGCAGTTTCTCGCCGAGCCGCTTCACCTGGTCCAGGAGTCCGCCGGCCGCGAGCGTGTCGAGTACGGCGAGTCCGGCGGCGCAGGCGACCGGGTTGCCGCCGAACGTCGTACCGTGCTGGCCGGGCCGGAGCAGCTCGGCCGCCTCCCCGAAAGCGATGGTCGCGCCGAGCGGCAGACCGCCGCCGAGCCCCTTGGCGAGGGTGACGACATCGGGCTCGACGCCCTGGTGCGCCTGGTACTCGAACCAGTGCCCCGTCCTGCCGACGCCCGTCTGGACCTCGTCCAGGACCAGGAGCGTGCCGGTGGCGCGGGTGATCTCCCTGGCCGCCTCCAGATAGCCCTTGGGCGGGACGACCACGCCGTTCTCGCCCTGGATCGGCTCGATGATCACGAGGGCCGTCTGTTCGGTGACCGCGGCGCGCAGCGCCTCGGCGTCCCCGTACGGGACATGGGTGACGTCACCGGGGAGCGGCCGGAAGGGTTCCTGCTTCGCGGGCTGGCCGGTGAGGGCCAGCGCGCCCATGGTGCGGCCGTGGAAGCCGCCGTCGGTGGCGACCATGTGCTGACGGCACGTCAGACGGCCGATCTTGAAGGCCGCTTCGTTCGCCTCCGCGCCGGAGTTGCAGAAGAAGACCCGGCCGGGGCGGCCGAAGAGCTGGATCAGCCGCTCGGCGAGCGCGACCGGCGGCTCGGCGATGAAGAGGTTGGAGACATGACCGAGGGACGCGATCTGACGGGAGACGGCCTCGACGACGGCGGGGTGCGCGTGGCCGAGGGCGTTGACCGCGATGCCGCCGACGAAGTCGGTGTACTCGACGCCGTCCGCGTCCCGGACCCTGGCGCCCTCACCGTGGACGAGAGACAGCTTCGGCGTACCGTAGTTGTCCGCCATGACGCTGCGCCAGCGCCGCGCGAGCTCCTCGTTGCCGGTCACTTCGCGGCCCCTTCCTGTCCGTCGGGCACGACCATCGTGCCGATGCCCTCGTCGGTGAAGATCTCCAGCAGGATCGCGTGCGGGACCCGGCCGTCCAGGACGCGCGCGGTCGTGACACCGTTGCGTACGGCGAACAGACACCCCTCCATCTTCGGCACCATGCCGCTGGACAGCTCGGGCAGCAGCTTCTCCAGCTCGGTGGCCGTGAGCCGGCTGATCACGTCGTCGCTGTTCGGCCAGTCCTCGTACAGCCCCTCGACATCGGTGAGGACCATCAGCGTCTCGGCACCCAGCGCGGCGGCGAGCGCGGCGGCGGCGGTGTCGGCGTTGACGTTGTAGACATGGCCGTCGTCGGCGCTGCGCGCGATGGAGGAGATGACCGGGATCCGGCCGTCCGCCAACAGCGCTTCGATGGCGCCCGTGTTGATCGCGGTGATCTCGCCGACCCGGCCGATGTCGACCAGCTCTCCGTCGATCCGTGGCCGGTGCCGGGTCGCGGAGATGGTGTGCGCGTCCTCGCCGGTCATCCCGACGGCGAGCGGGCCGTGCTGGTTGAGCAGTCCGACCAGCTCGCGCTGGACCTGCCCGGCCAGGACCATCCGTACGACGTCCATCGCCTCGGGGGTGGTGACCCGCAGCCCGGCCTTGAACTCGCTGACCAGACCGTGCCGGTCGAGCTGGGCGCTGATCTGCGGACCGCCGCCGTGCACGACGACCGGCTTGAGGCCGGCCTGCCGCAGGAAGACGACGTCCTGCGCGAACGCCGCCTTCAGCTCCTCGTCGATCATGGCGTTGCCGCCGAACTTGATGACGACGGTCTTGCCGTTGTGCCGGGTGAGCCAGGGCAGCGCCTCGATGAGGATCTGCGCCTTGGGCAGCGCGGTGTGCTTACGGGCGGTCATGAGCTGTACGCGCTGTTCTCGTGGACGTACTCGGCGGTGAGGTCGTTGGCCCAGATGACCGCGGAGTCGGTGCCCGCGGCCAGGTCGGCGGTGATCCGTACCTCGCGGTACCGCATGTCGACGAGGTCGCGGTCCTCTCCGACAGAGCCGTTCTCGCAGACCCACACATCGTTGATGGCGACATTGAGCCGGTCGGGCTCGAAGACGGCGCCCGTGGTGCCGATGGCGGAGAGCACCCGGCCCCAGTTGGGGTCCTCGCCGTGGATGGCGCACTTGAGGAGGTTGTTACGGGCGATGGAGCGGCCCACCTCGACGGCGTCGTCCTCGGTCGCCGCGTTGATCACCTCGATACGGATGTCCTTGGAGGCGCCCTCCGCGTCACCGATCAGCTGGCGCGCCAGATCGGCGCAGACCGTACGGACCGCCTCGGCGAACTCCTCGTGGCCGGGCGTCACCCCGGACGCGCCGGAGGAGAGCAGCAGCACGGTGTCGTTGGTGGACATGCAGCCGTCGGAGTCGACACGGTCGAAGGTGGTACGGGTGGCGGCGCGCAGCGCGGTGTCCAGGGCCGGCGCCTCGATGTCGGCGTCGGTGGTGAGGACCACGAGCATGGTGGCGAGGCCGGGAGCGAGCATGCCCGCGCCCTTGGCCATGCCGCCGACCGTCCAGCCGTCCCCCTGGACCACCGCCGTCTTGTGCACCGTGTCGGTGGTCTTGATGGCGATGGCGGCCTTCTCCCCGCCGTGCGCGGAGAGCTCGGTGGCGGCCTTCTCGATGCCGGGGAGCAGCTTGTCCATGGGGAGCGGCAGGCCGATCAGCCCGGTGGAGGCGACGGCGATCTCACCGGCGCTGTGGCCGTCCGCGCCGTACCCGCCGAGGACCTCGGCGGCCTTCTCGGCGGTGGCATGGGTGTCCTGGAAGCCCTTCGGTCCCGTACAGGCGTTGGCACCACCGGAGTTGAGGACGACAGCGGTCACCGCGCCGCCCTTGAGGACCTGCTCGGACCAGAGGACGGGGGCGGCCTTGACACGGTTGGAGGTGAAGACGCCCGCGGCGGCGCGGCGCGGACCGTTGTTGACCACGAGGGCCAGGTCCGGGCCGCCGTTCTCCTTGATTCCGGCGGCGATGCCCGCTGCCGTGAATCCCTTCGCTGCGGTGACGCTCAAGGTGCCACTCCGATCGTGGAAAGTCCGGTGTCCTCGGGGAGTCCGAGGGCGATGTTCATGCTCTGCACCGCGCCGCCGGCAGTGCCCTTGGTGAGGTTGTCGATGGCGCTGATCGCGATGATGCGGCCCGCGTACTCGTCGTACGTGACCTGGATCTGTACGGCGTTGGAACCGTAGACGGACGCCGTGGCGGGCCACTGCCCCTCGGGGAGCAGCCGGACGAAGGGCTCGTCCGCGAGGGCCTTCTCGTACGCGGCCCGGACCTCCTGCGCCGTGGTGCCGGGCTTCGCCCTGGCGGAGCAGGTGGCGAGGATGCCGCGGGGCATCGGGGCGAGGGTGGGCGTGAAGGAGACGGTGACGCGCTCCCCCGCGGCCTCGCTCAGGTTCTGGATGATCTCGGGGGTGTGCCGGTGTCCGCCGCCGACGCCGTACGGGCTCATGGAGCCCATGACCTCGGAGCCGAGCAGATGCGGCTTGGCCGCCTTGCCCGCGCCCGAGGTGCCGGACGCGGCGGTGATCACGGCCTCGGGCTCGGCCAGCCCCGCCGCGTACGCCGGGAAGAGCGCGAGCGAGACGGCGGTGGGATAGCAGCCGGGCACCGCGACGCGCTTGGACCCCTCCAGCGCGGCGCGGGCACCCGGCAGCTCGGGAAGGCCGTACGGCCAGGTCCCGGCGTGGGCGGCCCCGTAGAACCGCTCCCAGTCGGCCGCGTCCTTCAGCCGGAAGTCGGCGCCCATGTCGACCACGAGCACCTCGTCACCGAGCCGCTCGGCGACGGCCGCGGACTGGCCGTGCGGCAGCGCCAGGAAGACGACCTCGTGCCCGTCGAGCACCTCGGGCGTGGTCTCCGCCAGCACCCGGTCGGCCAGCGGCAGCAGATGCGGCTGCAGCCCGCCGAGCCGCTGTCCCGCGTTGGAGTTGCCGGTGAGGGCTCCGATCTCGATCCCGGGGTGGCCGAGAAGCAGACGGAGCAGCTCCCCGCCCGCATACCCACTCGCTCCCGCCACCGCGGCACGCACCGTACGTACAGCCATCGAAAAACCCTCCTCAGCGATGGCATGACTATACGTTCCGTCGCAGCTTTATGCAATGACTATCAGGAGGGCCGGCGGACAGCGGACAGCCAGGAGGGCCGACGGACAGGCCGCGGCGGCGGGGCCTCAGGTTTCCATGATCTCGCCGTCGCTCAGTTCCACCACCCGGTCGGCCAGATCGAGCAACTGGGGGTCGTGCGTGGCGACGAGCGCGGCGACGCCCTCGCTGTGCACCACGGTGCGCAGCAGTTCCATCACCGCGAGGCCGGTCTGGGCGTCCAACTGCCCCGTCGGCTCGTCCGCGATCAGCAGCGCCGGCCGGTTGGCGAGGGCGCGGGCGATGGCGACGCGCTGCTGCTGGCCGCCGGAGAGTTCGCCGGGACGCTGCGCCGCGTGATCGGTGAGGCCCACGAGAGAGAGCAGCAGCGCCACCCGCTCCTCGCGCTCACGCGGGTCGGCCCTGCGCAGCCGCAGCGGTACGCCCACGTTCTCCGCCGCGCTGAGGATGGGGATCAGACCGAAGGACTGGAAGATGAAGCCGATGCGGTCGCGGCGTAGTTCCAGCAGCCCGTTCTCGCCCAGCTCGGCGAGGTCGGTGCCGTCGATGACGACCCGTCCGCGGTCCGGGGAGTCCAGACCGCCGACCAGATTGAGCAGCGTGGTCTTGCCGGCGCCGGAGCGGCCCTTGAGGGCGACCAGTTCGCCGCGCGCGACGTCGAGGGAGGCACCGCGCAGCGCGTGGACGGCCGCGGGACCGGTGCCGTAGGACCGGTGCAGGTTCTCCGCCCTGACCATGGGCCCGCCGGACCGCTCGCCCAGGACGGCGGCTCCGGCCCGGGTGCTGCTGTGCTCTGTCATGGGTGTGCCCCCCGTGCGTGATCGGTCCGGCCACAATATGTGCGGACGTCCTTCGGGCGGGCAACGGCAACGAACTTCTTTTCGATTGCGTGCGGTTTCCTGATACAAAGCCATTTCAACTGGCGTGTACAGCGGACGGGGGAACGGGTGGCGGGCTTCATATTTCTGCGCGCGGTCGGGCACCGGCTGCTCCTGGCGGCCGCGCTGCTCGCGGTGGTGCTGACCACCTGCGTGCTCGCCGCCCTCACGTCGTTCTCCGGTTCGCTCGCGGACACGGCGCTGCGGGAGACGCTGCGCGACCGCGGCGCCGCGTCCGCCGTGCTCGTCATCAGCGCGGACATTCCGCGGGAACGGAGCGACGCCGCCCAGGAGGCGGCGGTTCGGGGCGCGCGGCAGGCCTTCGACGGGCTGCCCGTGACACTGCGGAAGCTCGAACGTTCGGGAACGTACGCGCTCCCCGCGTCCCTCCAGGCGTCCGGCGCCCCCGAGGACAAGCCCGACCTGACCCACTTCGCCGCACTGGACCGTTCCCGGCTCACGCTGGTGTCGGGCGCGTGGCCGGGCTCCGGACGGGAAGCCGTCGACGGCGCCATACCCGTCGCCGTGCCCGAAGTCGCCGCCACGCAGCTGAAGTTTCGCGCGGGAGCACGCGTCGCGCTCACCGACCGGCTGGCCGGCACCCGGCTGACCGTCCGGGTCACCGGCGTCTACAAGGCCACCGACCCCGTCGATCCGTACTGGCAGCTGGACACGCTCGGCGGGCGCGGAGTCCGTGACGTCGACTTCACCACCTACGGTCCGCTGCTCACGGACCCGGCCGTCCTCGCCTCAGGACTCGTCTCCCGTGGCAACAGCGCCTGGGTGGCCACCGCCGACTACCGGAGCGTCACCACCGACCGGATCAGCGCGCTGCGCTCCGCGTCCGCGCGCGCTCCCGCGCTCCTGCGCGAGGACCCGGCGCTCGGGGACAGCACGACCGTGAGCACCGCGCTGCCGTCCCTGCTGGACCGTACCGAGCGTGCGCTGCTGGTGTCCCGGTCCACGCTGCTGATCGTCGCCCTCCAACTGCTCCTGCTGGCCGGGTACGCGCTGCTGCTGGTCGCCCGGGTCCTCGGCGCGGAGCGGGCGGGCGAGACCGCTCTGCTGCGGGCGCGCGGTGCCTCGCGCCGCCGGCTCGCCGCTCTCGCGGTGGTGGAGGCACTCCTGCTCGCGGCCCCGGCCGCCCTCTGCGCCCCGCTGCTGTCGGGTCCGCTGACCGGCTTGTTCGTACGGCGCTCCGCGCTGGACAACGGCGCCGGATGGCGGTTCGGCGACATCGCGGCCGGACCGGTGTGGCTCGTCTCGGCGGCGGTCGCCGTCTGCTGCGCGGCGGCGGTCGTGTCCCCCGCGCTGGCCGCGGCGTCCGGCGCGTCCGCCGGGACACGGCGTGGCCGCGCCGCCGCGCTGCCCGGCCCCGTACGCGCCGGGGCGGACGTCGGGCTGCTGCTGATCGCGGCGGTGGCCTACTGGCAGCTGGACCAGCAGACCCGGACGTCCGGCGGTGGAGCGCTCAGCGGCGACCGCGAGGGCGTGCTGGGCGTCGACCCGCTGATGGTCATGGCGCCCGCGCTGGCGCTGCTCGCCGGCACCGTGCTCACGCTGCGGCTGCTGCCTCCCGCGGCGCGGCTCGCGGAGCGGCGGGCCGCGAGCGGCCGCGGTCTGTCGGCCGCGCTGGCGGGCTGGCATTTCAGCCGCGGGGCGCTGCGCGGCGCCGGCCCCGTACTGCTGCTGGTTCTGGCCGTGGCGATGGGCATGCTCGCGATCGGCCAGAGCGCGTCCTGGGACCGGTCCCAGCGCGACCAGGCCGACTTCGGTACGGGTGCTTCGGTACGGGTGCTGGACAGCAGACCCGCCGGCCCCGGTCAGGCCGGCCTGTACGGGTCACTGCCGGGGGTACGGCAGTCGGCGCCCGCCCACCGTACGGTCACGGATCTGTCAGGCGGCCGTACGGCGACGGTGCTCGCGCTGGACACGGCGCATGCCGACGAGCGGATGCTGATGCGCGGCGATCTCGCCGATGAGCCGGCGGAGGGGCTGCTGCGGGCGGTGGCGCCTCGGAAGACCCCGCCGCGGGCTGTGGTCCCGCTGCCCGACGACACCCGCCGGCTCGCCCTCGATGTGCGTATCGCGCATGAGGAGGTGGCGCCGGACCGGGCCGCCTCCGGGTTCGCGCCCGTGCTCCAGGTCATGGTCGAGGACCGTTACGGCATTCCCTACCGGCTCAGCGCCGGGAACGTGCCCGTCGACGGCCGCGTCCACCGGGTCGTCGTCGATCTCGACATGACCACACCGGGCGCGCGCGGCGCCCCCGCCGGGCCGCTCGGCGTGACCGGGTTCCAACTCGGCGGGGAAGCCCCGGCCGAGGGATCCGAGCGGCACCGGCTGACCGTCGAGCGGCTGCTGGCCACGGGCCCCGACGGCGCCGAACGCCCCGTGTCCGTACCCGGCGAGGTGCGCTGGCGGGGCAGCGCGAGCGTGACGGAGAACGAGGAGGAGGGCGCGCCCACGGCCCTGAGCCCGGCCGCGTCGCCCACCGCGCCGCTGACCGTCTCGTACACCACGGGGAGTGCGGGCGAGAGCGGCGGCTATCTCTCCGTACGGCTCGATGTCGCACGCGCCACCGCCCAGGAGCGGATCCCGGCCGTCGCCACGGACGGCTTCCTGCGCGCGTCGGGGGCCGGGCTCGGGGAGAGCATCGATCTGACTCTGTCCGGGGATCGGCTTCGGGTGACGATCGTGAAGGCCGTACGGGAACTGCCGACGACCGGGAGCGCGGCGGTCTCGGGAACCGGGAGCGGCGCCGGACCGGAGACCACGGGTGGGAGTGACGCGGCGGACGGCGGTGCGCTGCTCATCGATCTGCGGGCCGTCAACGCGGTGCTGGCAGACCGCGCGAGCGACGCTCTCGCCCCCAACGAGTGGTGGCTGAGCACCGCCCCCGGCACGTCCACGGACGTGGCGTCCGCCCTGCGGGCCCGCCCGGACAGCACGCCCGGCCAGGTACTCGTACGCGACGAGGTCGCGGCCGGTCTGTCGGACGATCCGCTCGGCAGCGGGCCCCGCTCGGCGCTGATGGCCGTCGCGGTGGCCGCCGCCGCGCTGGCCGCGGTGGGTTTCGCGGTGAGCGCCGTCGGATCCCTGCGGGAGCAGTCCGCCGAACTCGCCGTCCTGCGTGCCCTCGGGGCGTCGCGCCGGAGTCTCGCCCGTCTGGTCGCGACGAAACAGGGGCTGCTGATCGGCATCGGCCTGTTCGCCGGTGCGGTGCTCGGGACGCTGCTGACCCGGGCCGTGGTACCGCTGGTCGTACTGACCCCGCAGGCCGCCCAGCCGGTTCCCCGGGTGCTGGTGGAGCTCCCGGTGTCCCAGGTCGCCCTGTTCCTCGTGGGTGTCGCCGCCGTGCCCCTGCTGATCACCGCGGCCATCGCCGCCCGGCGCGCCGATCCCGCCGGCTCGCTTCGCCACCAGGGGGACAACTGAGATGACACGCGGGCCGGTAGATGGACGTACGAAGCGCCCGGAACGCACCGTGCGCGCGGTCGCGCCATGGGTACGGACGAGGTTGCGGACGGCCCCCGGAGCGGCCGTGGCCTTCGGGCTGCTCGTGCTGATCACGGCGTTCCTCGCCGCCGCGCTCCCACGGGCCGTCGATGCCTACGAGACGGGGGGACTGCGGCGGGAGATCGGCACGGCGCCCCCGAGCACGACGGTGCTGGAGCTGACGGCGCCCCAGCCCGGACTGGAGAATCCGCTGCCCTCCCGCGAGGAGGAGATGCGGTCGGCCGCGCTCTCGGCCGTCCACCGCAAGGCGCAGGCGAGTCTGCCCGCACCGCTGCGGGTGGACGCGGCGGAATCTGCCTACGGGGTACGGACCTCCGAAGTCCTCATCGGCCAGGACAGCTGGCTGCCGCGTCCCGATGTGTATCCTCCCGGCTTCACGCTGGCCGCGCAGTCGGGACTGGCCGCTCACGCGACCGTGCGCGAAGGGCGGCTGCCCGCCGCCGATGGGCGGGTCACGGCACGGACGAAGGAGCTGGAGGCCGCCGTGACCTCGGCGACCGCCCGTGATCTGCGGCTGCGGGTCGGCTCGGTGATCCATCTGAGTGACTCCACCGGGTCCACGGATCTGGCCGTACGGATCACCGGGATCATCGAACCCCGCGATCCGCGGGGCAGTTACTGGTCCGTCGAGCCGGTCCTGCGCACTCCCGGGCTGACCGCCATGCCGACCCGCCCGCCGCAGAGCCGCTGGGAGGCGGGTCTCCTGCTGGCACCCGACGCCGGGCCCGCCCTCCTCGGCACCCAGTCGATGCCGGAGAGGTACTGGCGTCTCGCGCCCACCGGCGAAGAGCTGACCGCGCGGGACGCACCGGCACTCCTCCAGCGGATCGCCTCCCTCGAAGGCGGACCCGAACTGCTGAAGATGCGTGAGATCGCCGGCGGCACCGCGGTCCTGAGCACCGGGCTGGAGACGGTGATCGGCTCCCATGTCGCGACACGTGAGGCGATCACCCGCATCGTCGTCGTCGCGGCCTTCGGAATCGGCTCCGTCGCCGCCGTCGTGCTCGCGATGGCCGGTGGTCTGATCGCCGCGCGCCGCACCGACGAACTCGCCCTTCTGCGCTCCCGCGGCGGCTCCCTGCGCGGCATCGGCGGACGGCTCCTCGCCGAGACCGCCGTGATCGCGCTGCCCGCGTCCGGGGCCGGTCTGCTACTGGCCCTGGTCGCGGTGGACGAGGCACGTCTGCTGCCCGCCGTGTACGGCGCGAGCGCCGTGGCGCTGCTCGGCTGCGCCACCCTGCCGGTGCGGGCCGTCTTCCAGCACCGGCGGCCACAGGCGCACGGCGACCGCGACGACCTCACCCGGGCGAGGCCCGGCAGACAGCGGACCGTCGCCGAACTGACCCTGCTGGTCATCGCCGTCGCCTCCGTGGTCACCTTGCGCCGTCGCGGCACCTCCGGCACCGGTGATCTGCTGGTGAGCGCGGCTCCGGTGCTCGTCGCGCTGATCGCCGCGCTCGTGCTCGTACGGCTGTATCCGCTGCCCCTGCGGTGGGCGGCCCGTCCGGCCGCGCGGCTGCGCGGCGCGATCGGTTTCCTGTCGCTGGCCCGCGCGGGGCGGTCGTCGGTGACGGGGACGCTGCCGCTGCTGGCGCTGCTCATCGCGCTGACGACGGCGGCGTTCGGTGGCTCGGTGTTGTCCGGGGTCACGGAGGCACGAGACCGGGCCGCGCTGCTGGCAGTCGGCGCCGACGCCCGGGTCTCGACCCCCAGAGACGCCACACCACTGCCGACGGGGGCGGAACGGGCGGCGCGGAAAGTGGCGGGCGTACGGGACACGACGGCCGTACGCGTCGAGTCGACGGCGGAGCTCGCGCGCGGCGAGGGCGCCGGCACAGCGCCGCCGAAGCCGCTCACCCTCATCGGGGTCGAGCCGGAGTCGTACACGCGGCTGGCCCGGCAGCTGGATTTCGGGACCTTCCCCGCCGATGCGTTGAAGAGCGCGGGCGGCGTGCTCAACGCCGTCGCCTCACCGGGTCTCGCCGAGCGGCTCGGTACCGCGCCCCGCCGGATCAGCTCGCCGGCCGGGGAGGTCACCGTACGGATCACAGCCGTTCGGACCCAAACGCCGGCCGCCCCCCGCTCCGAGTTCCTGCTGGTCGACCGTAAGGGCCTGAAACACGCCGATCCGACGACACTGCTGGCCACGGGCGAGGGGATGAACGCGTCGGTGCTGCGGGCCGCGCTCGGCGCCGGCCCCGAGCAGGAGGTCGAGGTGTGGCTGCGGAGCGAGGAACGAGCGGCACTGACCGGTTCACCGCTCCAGTCGGGTGCCGAACGGATCTATGCCACCGCCGTGGCCGCGGGCGCGGCCTACGCCGTCATCGCCCTGCTGCTCTCGCTGCTGCAATCGGCGCGGGAACGGGCCGCACTGCTGGCCAGGCTGCGCACCATGGGGCTGACGACCCGCCAGAGCCGTCAGTTGCTCGGCCTTGAGGCCCTGCCCCAGGCGCTGCTCGCCGCCGGGGGCGGCATCCTCGTCGCCTGGGCCACCATCCAGTTGCTCGCTCCCGGTGTCGACCTGGGACGTCTCGCCCTGACCGCCGCTTCCGGTCTCACGCCGGCGGTCGGGGTGTCGCTGCGTACCGACGTGTGGACTCTCGCGCTGCCCGCGGCCGGCGTGGTCGTGCTGACGGGGGCCGTGGCTCTCGGCCAGGCCTGGTGGGCGGGGCGGCGCGGATCAATCACCGAACTCAGAGCAGGAGACACGCGATGACCGACACGACGACCGATCCGGCGGCCGGAACTCCTGGCTCGCGGCCGACCCTCGCGGAGCTGGAGCGACGCGCGGCCGCGCGCGGCGGCCGTCCCTCGTACGGCCATGACGCGCTGATCGCCTGCGACCGGCTGGTGCGTATCTTCACCACGGACGGAGTGGAGGTGCAGGCCCTCCAGGGGCTTGATCTCACTGTCCAGGAGGGCGAGTTGATGGCCCTGGTCGGCGCTTCCGGCAGCGGCAAGTCGACGCTGATGAACATCCTCGCGGGCCTGGACGTCCCCACGGCGGGCGCGGCCGAGGTCGCGGGCCGTGATCTGCTCACGATGGACGCCAGGGCCCGGCTCGACTACCGCCGTCATGTGGTCGGTTTCGTCTGGCAGCAGACGGCCCGCAATCTCCTCCCCTACCTGACGGCATCCCAGAATGTGGCGCTGCCGATGCAGCTGCGGGGACGCGCCGGCCGGGGAGGTCCGAGGCGGAAGGGCGAGCGCGCGGCGGAGCTCCTGGCGATGCTGGGGGTGGCCGACTGCGGCGACCGCCGCCCGCACCAGCTGTCCGGCGGCCAGCAGCAGCGCGTCGCGATCGCCGTCGCTCTCGCCAACTCCCCCTCCGTCCTGCTCGCCGACGAACCGACCGGTGAGCTGGACTCGGCGACGGGTGAGCAGGTCTTCGCGGCCTTCCGCCGGGCCAACGAGGAGCTGGGCACGACGATCGTGATCGTCACCCACGACCAGAGCGTCGCGGACGAGGTCCGCCGTACGGTCGCGATCCGTGACGGCCGTACGTCGTCGGAGGTCCTGCGCCGCACGGAGGTCGACGCGGAGGGCCGGGAATCGGTGGTGGCCCGGGAGTACGCGATGCTCGACCGGGCCGGACGGCTCCAGCTGCCCGCGGAGTACGCCACGGCACTGGGCATGGAACACCGCGTGATGCTGGAGCTGGAGCAGGACCACATCGGGGTCTGGCCCGACGACGCGGGCGAGAAGTAGGTCCCGGGCAGCGGTGGGCACCCGCACGGGTGAGGTTGTACCGAACCGCTGCGTCCGCCGTGGGGCTGTCGCTACGGTGACCGGCATGGACGCCAAGGACGCACCCCGCCCTGAGGAGGAGTGGCCGCTGCCTCCTTCCTGGATGTGGAGCTGCCACGAGTGCAACAGGCTGTACAAGGCGATGAAGCGCGCGCCCGAAGTGGTGGAAGCGGCGCGGGCGGCGGGTGGGCCGGGGGTGGATTACGACCCCTTCGACTCGGTGGTGACGACACAGATCCGGCTCGCCCAGCACATCGCCGCCGAGCACACTTCGGAGGTGCCCGCGGTCGATCCGTCGTGCGAGCGGTGTGTGTCGGACACGTCGGGCAGGCGGATCCGCGAAGAGATGATCCTGGAGCACCGGGCCCGCCATCTGTTCGCGCCGCCGCGCATCGTCGGCTTCATGTGACGGAGACTCCCACCTCTCGTGGGCGGGACCGGCCGAGGACTGCACGTCCCGGAAAAATCCTGGAAGATTTCCGGAGGAGCTGTCGATCCGGCCGTATCCCGTTCGACGCAAGGGTGTGAGAGGCGAGGAAAGCCCCCGCCCTCCCGACCGAGGAGTCACCATGCCGCGTTTTCTGACGATGGTCCGCATCGACGAGCGGAATACCCCCGCGGAGGGCCCCGACCCCGAGTTCGATGCGCGGATGGCCGCACTGTTCGAGGAGATCACCAAGGCCGGGGTCATGCTGGAGACGGCCGGACTCACCCCGACGTCCGAGGGCACCCGGATCACCTGGTCCGACGGCAAGCTCGGCTACACCGACGGCCCCTTCACCGAGAGCAAGGAAGTCGTCGGCGGCTACTCCCTCACCCGCTGCGAGGACAAGGCGGAGGCCCTGGAATGGGCGAAGCGGTTCCTTGAGGTCCACCCGGAGAACTGGACCATCACCGTCGAGGTCCGGGAGATCGCCGAGGGCTGACCGGGCCGCGCTTGCCGCGTTCCGGCACGACTGCTCTGATGGGTGGTCGTGACATCAGCAAGCGCGACCGAAACGGTCGAAGCGGTATTCAGGATCGAGTCCGCGCGGATCATCGCGGGTGTCGCCCGCATCGTGCGGGACGTGGGCATCGCCGAGGAACTCGCGCAGGATGCTCTGGTCGCCGCGCTGGAGCAGTGGCCGGAGTCGGGCGTCCCGGACAGGCCGGGCGCCTGGCTCATGGCCACCGCCAAGCACCGCGCCATCGATCTCGTACGCCGCAAGGAAACGTACGCGCGCAAGCTGGCGGAGGTCGGCAGGGCGCTGGAGGACGTGGCGCCGCCGCCCGAGCCCAGGGGTGAGGACGACATCGACGACGATCTGCTGCGGCTGATCTTCACCGCCTGCCATCCCGTGCTGTCGACGGAGGCCCGGGTCGCGCTCACGCTGCGTCTGCTGGGCGGGCTGACGACGGAGGAGATCGCCCGCGCGTTCCTGGCCCCGGAGCCGACGGTGGCCCAGCGCATCGTCCGTGCGAAACGGGCACTCGCCAAGGCCGGGGTCCCCTTCGAGGTCCCGGGCGCCGCCGACCGGGCCGCCCGTGTCTCGTCGGTACTTGAAGTCATCTACCTCGTCTTCAACGAGGGCTACTCCGCGACGGCCGGGGACGATCTCGTACGCCCGGCTCTGTGCGAGGACGCGCTGCGTCTGGCGCGCGTCCTGGCGGGGCTGATGCCCGAGGAACCCGAGGTCCACGGCCTGGCCGCGCTCCTGGAGCTCCAGACCTCGCGCATCGCCGCCCGCACGGGCCCCGACGGCGAGCCGGTGCTGCTCGCGGACCAGAACCGCCACAAGTGGAACCGCATGCTCATCCTCCGCGGCGTGGAGTCCCTGCGGCGCGCGGGCCACGGCCCGTACTCCGTCCAGGCCGCGATCGCCGCGTGCCACGCGCGGGCGGTGCGCTACGAGGACACGGACTGGACGGCGATCGCGGCGCTGTACGGCCGGCTGATGGCGCTGACGCCGTCCCCGGTGGTGGAGCTGAACCGAGCGGTCGCCGTCTCGATGGCGGAGGGCCCCGCGGCCGGGCTGAAGCTGGTGGACGCCCTGGCGGAAGGACCGGCCCTCAAGGACTATCACCTGCTGCCGAGCGTCCGGGGAGATCTGCTGGAACGCCTGGGGCGGGGGGACGAGGCACAGGCGGAGTTCGAGCGGGCGGCGTCCCTGACCCGTAACGCACGTGAGCGCGGACTGCTCCTGGAACGGGCCGCCCGAGCCGCTTCCGCCCCGGAGTGAACCCCCTGGGCGCGGGCGGTCTTCCACCACGAGGCCACGCGCCGGTCCCCTTGCCGGGCCCTGGCCGGTCCCTGTCGGGGCCGTACGGGATGTCCCGCATGGCCCCAACAGGGCAAAAAGGAGGAAACTAACACAAGGAGGTACATCATGCGCAAGGTAGCCGACTGCCGGGATTTCCCGAGCGAGACGAATTGCACCCTCGCCATCTCCGGCGAGGAGGAAGAAGTGGTCCGCGCCGCCAGCGAGCACGCTGTGTCCATGCACGGCCACAAGAGCAGCCCGGAGCTGCGTGAGCAGATCCGCTCCGCGCTCAAGGACGAGATGGCGCAGCACGCCTGAGGCCGGCCGGCCCGGCCCCGGGCAGGGGCCTACGGCGTCTGCACGGGCCGGGCGCCCACCTCGAAGACATTGCCGAAGGGATCGGTGATCTTCACCATCCGTACGTAGATCGTGTCCGAGGGGACGCCCGCGGTGCCGCCCGCCGCCACGGCCCGCTCCGCCGCGGCGTCCGCGTCGGCGACCTCGAAAAGGGTCTGCCACGCGTCGGCCGGCGCCTCCGGGGTCCCCATGATGCCGCCGATCTCATGACCGTCGGGGCGGCGCAGGAACGTGAAGTCCGCGCCGGGGAGATCGTCGTTGCCGTCCAGGGTGAAATCGAAGACGGCCGGGTAGAACTCCCGCGCCGGTCCCGGATCCGGGCTCGTCAGGTCGTTGCGTACGAGACTGCCCGGCTCGTTCACGGTCTCGCAGCCGACGAGCGCCTGCCCCTGCCAGAGGCCGAACCGGGCGCCGGACGGGTCCGCGGCGAGCGCCAGCCGGCCCTGGTCCCCGATCTCCTGCGGGCTCCGCGTCAGGGTGCCCCCCGCGTCGACGATCCGCTTCACGGTGGCGTCGCAGTCGTCGGTCGCGAAGTACACACACCACAGGCCGGGGTGGGCCGTGGTGTGCGACCCGGCATCGGGGACCTGCCGGAATCCGGCCACCGCCCGGCCGTGCAGACGACACACCGTGTAGACGGGCGCACCCGCGTCGTACTCCCAGCCGAACAGCGCGCCGTAGAACTCCTTCGCGCGCTCGACATCGGGCACGTCGAGGTCGATCCAGGTGGGGGTACCGGCCGGCTGATTCCGGGTGACATGGCTCATCGTTCGCTCCTGATCGCTGCGCGCCCGGAGGTCCGCTCCGGGCCGGGTGTCCGACGCTAGAGGCGATGCAGGTCAGAACATGTCCTACAGCGGAGATCACGATCGGCCGGATCGTTGTCGGCGGACCCTCGTAGAATCGGCGGATGAGCTCCCCGGAAACCGGCACCCCTTCCGAAACGCGCCCTGAAGCAGGTCCTGAGACGAGTCCTGAGACGGACCACGAGACGGGTCATGAGACGGGTCATGAGACGAATCCCGAAACGAGTGAGGCGCTTGAGGTGCTGCGCCGCGTCTTCGGATACGACTCCTTCCGAGGGAGCCAGCAGGAGATCATCGAGCATGTGGTCGCCGGCGGCGACGCGCTCGTGCTCATGCCCACCGGTGGCGGCAAGTCGCTCTGCTACCAGATCCCCTCCCTGGTGCGTAAGGGCGTCGGGGTCGTCGTATCACCGCTCATCGCGCTCATGCAGGACCAGGTCGACGCCCTGAGGGCGCTCGGCGTACGGGCCGGATTCCTCAACTCCACCCAGGATCTCGACGAACGGCGCCTCGTCGAGGCCGAGTTCCTCGCCGGGGAGCTGGATCTGCTCTATCTGGCGCCGGAGCGGCTGCGCGTCGAGGCCACCGTACGGCTGCTGGAGCGCGGCACGATCTCGCTGTTCGCCATCGACGAGGCGCACTGCGTCGCCCAGTGGGGACACGACTTCCGCCCCGACTACCTCGCCCTCTCCTCGCTGCACGAGCGCTGGCCCGATGTGCCGCGTATCGCGCTGACCGCGACGGCCACCGAGGCCACGCACGCGGAGATCGCGTCCCGGCTCGGCCTCCAGGACGCGCGGCACTTCGTGGCCAGCTTCGACCGGCCCAACATCCAGTACCGCATCGCGCCGAAGAACGACCCGAAGCGGCAGCTTCTCCAGCTGCTGCGCGCCGAGCACCCCGGCGACGCGGGCATCGTCTACTGCCTCTCCCGGGCGTCGGTGGAGAAGACCGCCGAGTTCCTGGTGAAGAACGGCGTCGACGCGCTGCCGTACCACGCGGGGCTCGACACCCGTACGCGCGCCGAGAACCAGGCGCGCTTCCTGCGGGAGGACGGGATGGTGATGGTCGCGACGATCGCGTTCGGCATGGGCATCGACAAGCCGGACGTACGGTTCGTGGCTCATCTCGATCTGCCGAAGTCCGTCGAGGGCTACTACCAGGAGACCGGCCGCGCCGGCCGTGACGGACTGCCGTCCACGGCCTGGCTGGCGTACGGACTCCAGGACGTCGTACAGCAGCGCAAGATGATCGAGACCTCCGAGGGCGACGACGCGCACCGCCGTCGGCTCGGCGCCCATGTCGACGCCATGCTCGCCCTGTGCGAGACCGTCGAATGCCGGCGCGTCCAGCTGCTCGCGTACTTCGGGCAGTCCAGCACCGCGTGCGGCAACTGCGACACGTGTCTGACGCCCGCGGAGTCCTGGGACGGCACGGTCCCCGCGCAGAAGCTGCTGTCGACCGTGGTCAGGCTGAAGCGCGAGCGCAACCAGAAGTTCGGCGCGGGACAGATCACCGACATCCTGCTGGGCAAGAAGACGGCCAAGGTCATCCAGTTCGACCATGACGCGCTGAGCGTCTTCGGTATCGGTACGGACCTGCGCGAGGCCGAGTGGCGGAGCGTGGCACGGCAGCTGCTGGCGCAGGGGCTGATCGCCGTCGAGGGCGACTACGGGACGCTGGTCCTCACGGACGAGAGCGGTGAGGTCCTGGGCGGGCGGCGCCCGGTCGTCCTGCGGCGCGAGCCCGAGAAGGCGGCCAGGCCGGCGCGCGCGGAGAAGTCGTCCAAGCAGCGGTCCGCACCCGTCGATCTGCCGGAAGAGGCCGTGCCGGTGTTCGAGACGCTGCGCGCCTGGCGGGCGGCGTCGGCGAAGGAGCAGGGCGTACCGGCGTATGTCATCTTCCATGACGCGACGCTGCGCGAGATCGCGACGCTGGCGCCCTCGACGCTGGCGGAGCTGGGCACGGTCACCGGAGTCGGCGAGAACAAACTGGCGAAGTACGGGCAGCAGATCCTGGAGACGCTCGGTACGGCGGTCGGTACGGCGGAATGAGCCTGCCGCAGTCGTCTCACGCACAACAGCCGCCACTGCCGCACGTGCTCTGGATCGGCGGGCCGCCGGCGGCCGGCAAGACGACCGTGGCCCGGCTGCTCGCCCGGCGGCACGGACTGCGCTGGTACAACGCCGACGCCCACACCTGGGAGCACCGCGACCGTGCGATCGCCGCCGGGCACCCGGCGGCCATCCGGTTCGAGGCGCTGCCGCGCGCCGAGCGCTGGTCCGTGCCCGAGGCGGAGCTGATCGCGATGTCCCTGCACCATGAGCGCGGGCGGATGATCGTCGACGATCTCCGCGCGCTGCCGGCCGCGCCGCTGATCATCGCCGAGGGCACCCCGATCACCCCGGCGGTGGTCGCGACGATCCCCGGCGGGCCGGCCGCGTCCGTCTGGCTCCAGCCATCGGCCGAGGTCCAGCGGGCCCGGCTGCGCGAGCGCGGGCTCTCCGCCGGGCCGCTCACGCTCTACCGGTCGCTGGTCGGCGAGATCGAGGCCGAGGTGGCGGAGTACGGGGCCCGGAGTCTGGTGATCGACGGGGACGGCGGGATCGGCGGGGACGGCGGGATCGATGGGGACGGCGGGATCGAGGAGACCGTGGAGGCGGTCGAGAAGATCTTCGCCGAGGCTCTGGACGAGGGACCGGTGGCGGAGACGGCCGGGGAGCGGGCGCGGCTGCTGCGGTACGCCAACCGGGCCACGGTCGCTCAGCACGAGGCGTTCTTCGCGCGCCCGTGGTCCCCGGGCAACGCGCGGACGACCGTACACGCCTTCACCTGCGAGTGCGGACAGGCCGACTGCCGGGACGACGTCGCCCTCGCCATCGCCGACTTCCCGGCACCGCCCGACGACGCCACGTCCCCACCGGTCCTGGCCCCGGGGCACCAGGATGTGTTGCTCAGCCGATGCCGTCCAGCCGCAGACTCCACCGGCCCGGGGTGCCCGTCAGGGTGACGGTCGACAGCGGCTGGACATCCACGTACCAGTACGTGCGGGGCGGCGCCTTGAGCGCGTACACCAGCGCCGCGCGTACGACGGCCGGTTCGGCGACCGCCACGATCGCGGCGACGTCCTCGGCGGGCCGGGTGTCCAGCCAGCCCCCTATCCGGGAGATGAAGGCCAGCAGCGTCTCGCCGCCGTGCGGGGCGGAGCGCGGGTCGGCGACCCAGGCGTCGACGGCGGCCGGTTCGCGGGCCATCACCTCGGAGAGGGTGAAGCCGCGCCAGCGGCCCATGTCGCAGTCGCGCAGGGCGGGCTGCGCGAGCGGCGCGTAGCCGAGCGCGTCGCCGGTGGTACGGCTGCGCAGCGTCGGCGAGCAGTAGCGGAGGTCGGCGGCGGCCAGCGGGACGAGGGCGTGGGCGACGCGCTGCATCTCGTACCAGCCGGCCCGGTCAAGGGGGCGGTCGTCGTCGAAGCGCTCGTCGTACAGGTCCGAGCTGCGCGCGGCGGCGACCAAAGTGACCCGAACACTCATGGCCGTGATCGTGGAGCCGAAAACCGGACCGGTCAAGAGGCAGCCGATGGCGGGAAGGAAACCATTCCGGATATGTGACCGGCATGTTCCCCGGGCCGGATCGGCCGACCCGTGTCTGTTCAGCCGAGCGCCTCGTCCCAGGCCGTACGGAGCCGTCGTACGCCCTCGCTGATCTCCGCGGGCCCCGCCACCGCGGCGAAACTCAGCCGCAGATGGGGGGCGGGCGGTTCGGCGCTGAAGTACGGGCGGCCCGGCGCGACCGCGACGCCCGCGCGCAGGGCGGCCGAGACGACGGCCTGTTCGTCGGCGCCGTCCGGGAGGCGGAGCCAGAGGTGGTAGCCGCCGCGCGGAATGTGCGGGAGGGCCGATTCCGGCAGTTCGGTGCGCAGCGCGGTGGTCAGGGTGTCCCTGCGGGTCTTCAACGCGGCGGAGACGGAGCGCAGATGGCGGTTCCAGGCGGCGGAGCCGACCAGCTCCAGGGCGGCTTCCTGGAACGGGCGCGGTACGAAGAAGGTGTCGACGACATGGATGGCGCGCAGCCGTTCGAGGACCGGGCCACGGGCGGCCAGTACGCCGACCCGCAGGCTCGGGGAAGTCGCCTTGGTGAGGGAGCAGACATGGACGACGACACCGTCGGGGTCGTCGGCGGCGAGTGGTCCGGGCAGCGGGCCGGCGTCCTCGTGCACCAGCCGCCGTACGAAGTCGTCCTCCACGACGAACGCCCCGGCCTCCCGCGCGATCCGCAGCACTTCGGGTCTGCGGGCCGCGCAGAGCACGGCTCCGGTGGGGTTCTGGAAGAGCGGCTGGCAGACGAAGACCCGGGCGCCGCTGGCCCGGAAGGCGGCGGCGAGGAGCTCGGGCCGTACGCCGTCGGGGTCCACCGGCACCGGTACGGGGCGCAGCCCGGCGGCGCGGGCGATGGCCAGCATCCCCGGGTAGGTGGGCGATTCGACCAGGACCGGCGCACCGGGCGGGGCGAGCGCGCGCAGCGCGGTGGTCAGCGCGCTCTGGCCGCCGGCGGTGACCAGGATTTCGGCGGCCGTCCAGGTGGCCCCGATCCCCCGCGCGAACCAGTCGCGCAGTTCGGGCAGCCCGTCGGTGGGCGGCCTGCCCCAGGCGCCGGGCCGTCTGCCCGCCCGTGCCAGCGCGGCGGCCATCGCCTGCTCCGGCTGGAGCGAGGGGTGCAGATAGCCGCCGCTGAACTCGATGACGCCGGGCGGTGGCGCGGCGAGCGAGACCAGCACACCGGTGGCGTCGACCGAGCGCGGCACGAGTTCGGTGGCGGCGTCGGCGCTGAGGGCGACCTCCTGCCAGGAGGTGTCGCCCGGCCGCACGGCGGCGTTCCTGGCGGGTGCGCGGAAGGCCCCGGCGCCGGGACGGGTGACGACCAGCCCCTCGGCGGTGAGTCTGGCGAGGGCGCGGGAGACGGTCACCGGAGAGACGCGGTGACGCTCGACCAGCGCCCTGCTGGACGGCAGCTTTTCACCTGGTGAGTAGCGGTTCAGTTCCCGCTTCAGTGAACTCACCAGTTCTGCCACGCTGCTACGCTCGTGCATGACAGCACAGGATAGCGCTACTCCCCGTACCTCGATAGCGGTCAGCGGTGACTCCGCGGGCCCCACCGGCGGCGACACAGGCGGCACCGTGCGCCGCACCGGGAGCGTGTCCGACACCCACGGCACGCGCGGCGGCACGCTCCTCGCCGCGCTGGGCGTCGTCGCTTTCTCGCTCACCTTCCCGTCCACCGTGTGGGGCCTGGAGAGTTTCGGCCCCTGGTCCCTCGTCGCCGTACGCAGCGCGCTCGCCGCGCTCATCGCGGGCGGCTTTCTGCTGGCCCTCCGCTTCCCGGTCCCCGCGCGCCGGCACTGGGCCGGGCTCGCGGTCGTCGGCGGCGGAGTCGTGGTGGGCTTCCCGCTGCTGACGACGCTCGCGCTGGAGACCTCCACCACCTCGCACGCGGCCGTGGTGGTCGGCCTGCTGCCGCTCACCACGGCCGCGTTCGCCGCTGTCCGTACGGGCAGGCGCCCCTCCAGGGCCTTCTGGCTGGCCGCTCTCGCCGGCGCGGCCGTGGTGATCGCGTTCGCGGTCCAGCAGAGCGGCGGGACACTCTCCTCCGGGGACCTCTACCTCTTCGGCGCCCTGCTGGTGTGTGCGGCGGGCTATACGGAGGGCGGCAGGCTGGCCGGGGTGATGCCCGGCTGGCAGGTGGTGGGCTGGGCGCTGATCGGCTGTCTGCCGCTCGCGGTGACGGGCGCGGCGGTGGCGCTGTCCTTCGAACCGGCCCGGCTGACGGCCCACGGCGTGATCGGACTCGGCTGGGTCGCCGCGGGCTCGACGTTCTTCGGTCTCTACGTCTGGTACCGGGGCATGGCGTCGATCGGCATCGCGAGGGCCAGCCAGCTCCAGCTCGCGCAGCCGGTCCTCACGCTGGCCTGGTCCGTACTGCTGCTCGGCGAGCACCTCACACCCGCGGCGCCGGTCGCGGCCGTCGCGGTGCTCGTCTGTATCGCGGTCACCCAGCGCGCCGGCACCTGACCGCGCCCGGAAGACCACGGGGGGGGACGAGCGGGTCCGGGAGTCCGGCCCCGCTCGGCCCGATTCGGCAGGCGCCCGGTCCATCTCGGCGCGCGCCCGGCTCACTTCGGCACGTGCTTCCCGTAGTGGTCGGCCACCACCCTCGTCATCGCCCCGATCGGATCCGCGCCGACCTCCTTCGCCGAGAAGAAGCAGTGCCCCCGCGCCCCCGCGTACTCCTTGGCGAGGGTCAGATGACGGGACAGCTCGGCCGGATCCTGCCAGGCCGCGTCCTGGGCCGGATCGCCCGCCTTGTAGAGGGCCTCGCCGATGTACAGATCGACGCCCGTCCCCCGTACGACGCCGTCCCAGCCTCTTCCGGATTCGTCGCACGGCTGCCTTGCTCGGCTTGATCAGCAGCACCGTCCCGCCGCGGTAGCGGCGGATGTT
Organism: Streptomyces sp. NPDC102274; assembly: GCF_044766385.1. Lineage (NCBI taxonomy): Bacteria > Bacillati > Actinomycetota > Actinomycetes > Kitasatosporales > Streptomycetaceae > Streptomyces > Streptomyces sp. NPDC102274. The sequence continues at coordinate 276,453 of NZ_JBIWLW010000009.1, forward strand.
GAAGCCCAGGAAGTCACAGCCCTCGTCGAGGTGGACAACGCTCGTCTTGTCCTCGTTGAAGACCAGCCCCCTGGGTTTCAACCAGGTACCCAGTCGCGTCTGAATCTGTTCCACCTCGGCCTTTGAGCGGGCGAAGGCAAGCAGGTCGTCGGCGTATCTGATCAGTACCGGGGATCCCGGAACAGTCTCACCGGCGTGCGATCCGCCGGTGAAGTAGCGGACTCCGGCAGCCATTTCCATCCCGTGGAGGGCGATGTTGAGCAGGAGGGGACTGATCACGCCGCCTTGGGGAGTTCCCTCCTCGGTGGCGGTGAAGCACTCCTTCTCGATGACCCCGGCCTTCAGCCAGCGGGCGATCATCCCCGTTGCGGGGAAGGATCCGAGCATCTCGATGAGGTGACCGTGATCGATGCGGTCGAACACCGCCGCCAGGTCCGCGTCCAGGACCCACTGCCGCTTCGGGTTCTTCCCGTGCGCGACAGTGAAGATGGCCTGGATCGCGTCCTGGCAGCCCCTGCCCAGCCTGAACCCGTAGGACTTGGGTTCGAACCTGGCCTCCCATTCAGGTTCCAGCGCGTTGACCGTCCTGGCCTGCAGGAACCGGTCAACGATCACGGGAATCCCGAGCGGATGCCGCTTTCCATTGCTCTTCGGGATATACACACGCCGGGCGGCCCTGGGCTTCCACGGAGCGGAAGAGTGCTGGACCCAGGTGGCCAGTTCAGCCTTTCCCGGGGCCGTGAGCACGACCCGCCCGTCGATGCCCGCCGTCCGGCGGCCAGCGTTGATCTCCGTGACCCGTCGCACGCTTACCAGCGTGTTGCTGCGGCCGCGGAGCATCAGCTTCTGCAGATTGCGGACCCTCTTGAGGTCCCCTGCCTGCGATGCCGCGAAGATGCGCTGGCGCAGACGACGTACGTCCTCCTCCGCGGCGTCCCAGTTGACCTGGTGCCAGTCGAGGAATTCGCCCTCCGGTCCGTGCGCTGGCGGCCGCGCTCGGCGACCAGCCCCGTCTCCTTCAGCCGGGCCAGGACAAGATCAAGCAGGTAGTCGTCTCGGTCGTCTCTTGCCAAACGGTCGCGGAAGTCACCGAGAACACTGTGGTGGAAACCCGGGTCGTCCAGTTCCAGGGCCAACGCGTACTTGAAGTCGATCCGGCAGCGCACGGCCTCAGCGCCCTGCCGGTCGGACAGGCCGAGCAGGAACTGCAACACGCAGACAGTGGCCAGCCGGGCCGGCGACAGACCCGGACGCCCGTCCCGCGGATACCACTCAGCGAAGTCCTCGTCGCGCCACAGCCCGTCCAGCCGATCTCTCACCCACATCGCCGTCGTACCGCCGGGGTTGCTCGCCCGCGCGATCTGCACGGTCAGAGACGGGACTTGCTCACCAGAAAGAGGACGGACTGACAACAGGCACCTCGACAACTGCATCGGTCTTCGGAACAGTCCGAGCATGCCCGTTGATCATGCTGCCGCACCGAGTAACTCCAAGATCCCCGACAGAGTCAAGCTAGACCCAGCGGATGACATCGTCGTGGTCCAGACGGGGCAGCCGCTGAAACCAGGGGTTCTCGCCGGGCCGGCCGATGTTCACGACGAGGATCGAGTGCCAGCGGCCGTCGGGGAAGAATTCGGCGTCCACTCCCGTGGCGTCGAATCCTGCCATCGGTCCGGCTGCCAGGCCGTGGGCGCGGATGGCGAGGATGAAGTAGGCCGCCTGCAGGGTGGCGTTGAAGTTCGCGGTGTGGGTCCGCAGGTCCTCGTTGGCGTCGAAGACGGCTTTGGCCTCGGGGCGGAACGGCAGGAGGGTCGGGATGTGTTCATGGAATCGTGCGTCCACCGCCAGCACCGCCACCGCTGGGGCGGTCGCGGTCTTGTCCCGGTTCTTGTCGGCGATGTGGTTGACCAGCCGCTCGCGTCCTTGCCCCGGGCGGACGTACAGCACGCGCAGTGGCTGGGTGTTGGCAGAGGTCGGCGCCCACTTGGCGAGCTCCCAGACGCTGGAGAGCTCGGCGTCGCTCACCGGTGTCGGGGCGAAGGTGGCGTTCAGTCGCAACGGTGGCAGTGCGTACGTGGCGAACGCCGAGTCGGGCAACCTGTCGGTCATCGACACCCACACACGTCGGGTCACCCGTCAACTACCCGCGGGGCGCTCCCCGGTGGGCGTCGCCCTCACCCCGGACGGCGAGTTGGCCTACGTCGCCGACGAAGTGGGAAAGCAAGTCCTTGCCGTCGCAACCCGTACTGGCAAGGCGACTGCCGTGCAGGTCGGCGAGGGCCCTTTTGACGTGTCCCGGGCCCGACGGCCGCTTCGCCTACTCCGCGGATCTCGGTCCGGGCAACGTTTCCGTGATCGACACCGGCAGCCACCGCGTCTCGGCCACCGTTGCCCTGGGGCCTCCCGGCACCGACCCGTTCAACCTGGAAGTCACCAGCCGGGCTGTCTACGTCACGAACAGGGAGCGTGGGACCCTCACGGTCATCGTCCCGACATCCAACAAGGTCGTCGCGACTGTCACCCTCGGCGACAGCCCCTACGGCGTCGCAGTGAGCTGAACCCGCGATGCACCGCATCGGGTCGCCGTCGACCTCGAACCACCTGCCTGTGTGGGGCAAGACGTTCCGTGATCGCTTTGACAGGTGGATTCCTTGTGGGAGGGTGGACGTAAGGAGGTGTGTCGCCTCGTCGGACGTGATGCACCCACCACACTGCGGCCGCATCGGAGCGACATGGCGCCCCCCCACAGTCCTGGGTGCGGGTTTGCTTGCGGTGCAAGGTTCCGGCAGTCGGCTGCGCCCACCACCCGCCCCGCCAGCGGGAGCACGCACGCGGCGTGCTCACAGCGAAGGGACCTGTCATGAAGGCACTGGTTTACGAAGGACCGCGCTCGGTGACGGTGAAGGATGTACCGGACGCGAAGATCGAGCGACCGACGGACGTCCTGGTGAAGATCACGACTACGAACATCTGCGGGTCGGATCTGCACATGTACGAAGGACGCACTGACATGGCGGCCGGGCGGGTCCTGGGCCACGAGAACATGGGCGAGGTCGTCGAGATCGGTGACGGCGTGGACCGGGTGCGGGTCGGTGACCTGGTGTGTCTGCCGTTCAACATCAACTGCGGTTTCTGCCGCAACTGCGAGCAGGGCCTCACCGCGTACTGCCTGACCACACCGGTCGACCCGACCATGGCCGGCGCCGCATACGGGTTCGCGGGAATGGGCCCGTACAACGGCGGGCAGGCGGAGTTCCTGCGCGTGCCGTATGGCGACGCGAACTGCCTGGTCCTGCCCGAGGAGGCGCGGGAGAAGCAGACCGACTACGTGATGCTCTCCGACATCTTCCCCACCGGCTGGCACTGCACCGAACTGGCGAAGGTACAGCCTGGTGACAATGTGGTGATCTACGGTGCGGGGCCGGTCGGCCTCATGGCCGCCTTGTCGGCGAATCTCAAGAGCGCAGCCAAGGTGATGGTCGTGGACCGCCACCCGGACCGCCTCGCGCTGGCCGAGGAGATCGGGGCGATCCCGATCGACGACTCCAAGGCCTCGCCCATCGACCAGGTCAACGAACTCACCAACGGTCTCGGGGCGGACCGGGGCTGCGAGTGCGTGGGCTACCAGGCGCACGACCCGCAAGGTACCGAGCACCCCAACCTCACGCTGAACAACCTGGTGCACTCGGTGAAGTTCACCGGCACCATCGGCGTGGTCGGCGTCTTCATCCCCCACGACCCCGGCAGCCCCGACAAGCTGTACAAGGAAGGCGAAATCGCTTTCGACTACGGGCTGTTCTGGTTCAAGGGCCAGTCCGTGGGCAATGGGCAGGCCAACGTCAAGGCGTACAACCGGCAGTTGTGCAACCTGATCGAACAGGGCAAGGCCAAGCCGTCCTGGATCGTCTCGCACGAACTGCCGCTTGACCGGGCCCCTGAGGGCTACGAGCACTTCGACGCCCGCGACGACGGCTGGACCAAGGTCGTTCTGCACCCCGACGGCTCCTGACCCACGACCGTAAGGTCGGACGTACTTGTACTGCGGCGGCTGCGCACGGCTGGCGGACCTCGAGATACCGAAACACGGCGGCAGTGCCCTCCAGGTGCATCCGCTCCACGGGGACAGGCACGTTCACCGGAGATCCCATCGATACCCAGTACGGGACCGTGCAAGTCGCCGCCACCCTCTCCAACGGAAAAATCACCGCGGTGAAGATCCTCAGGGCACCAAACCAGAAGGGCCGCGTCCGTCGAGTGCAGACCCTGGTCGGTGGCGAACCCGTGGACCAGTCGGTTGATCTCACCGTTCATCCGTCGCAGTTGGACCGCGAAGGCCCGCAGGTCTACGGCGCCGGGCACGGGCGCGCTGTCATCCGAACTGGTCAAGACCTCAGCCTATAGACTCCTTTGGAAGGTATCCAGAACTGCCTCTGCATACCTTGCACCGCATCCGGACACCCCGCACAGACACAACTGCGGGCTCGAGTGACACACCTGAGGGGCAGCAGGAGAGGGCTGGAGTGGAGCGCTCCGCGTCAGCGCACGGTCGTGGGGTGCGGGCAATCCGGCAGCACCGGCCGTTCCCTTGTGCGTACGGCGGGGAGCCAGGCCGCGGAGGGCGTGGATCCGGGTGGGAGACGGACGCGGAACCAGCGGGTGGACCGCTGGTCCTCCTCGTCGATGATGGGCTGCCCGTCCGCGAACTGGCAGTCGGCGGCGAGGATATCGCCGTGCCACGCCCTGGTCTGTACGACGTTGTCCGCGGTGTAGGGCCGCCCGGGTTCGATCGCCAGGCCCAAGCTGCACTGAGGGTCCCGGTCGACCCGGTCCTGGCAGCCCCGCTCCGCGTTGAACACCCGGAGCGTGACGGCCGCACCGCCCACCCGGCCGGCCGGTGCCGACGAGCCCACCCGTGCTGCGTCCGAGCACAGGGCCGCGCCGGCAATCCCGCACAGTGCGGTGGCCAGGACGGCGGCGCGGGCCCGGCCCCGCAACTGCCCCGCCTCCGTCTCGGGCGTCTCCTGCCGGGCGGCGATGCGGGCCAGGAGGCTCTCGGCGGTGTGCGGGGCGCGCGCCGCGTGGGTCGGGGCGAGGCAGTCGGCGACCAGCGCGCGCCAGAACGGCGGCACCGTGTGGTCCATGCGCAGCCGGGCACGCCCCTCGCCGTACTCCTGGACCGCGGCGCCCCGCGCCACGGGTGTGGCGCCGGAGAACGGTGAGCCGCCCGACGCGAACACCTCGTGGATGACGATGCCCAGGGCCCAGATGTCGGCCGTCGGACGGACCCGCACGCCGAGTTCGCCCAGCGGCGCCCTCCAGCGCTCGGGCGGCAGGTAGTCCAGGGTGCCCATGGGAGACGCGTATCCGTGTGTCCCGGTCAGCTCAGTGGCAAGGCCGAAGTCCGAGAGCTTCACGGTGCGGTCCTGGCCCAGCAGAACGTTCTCCGGCTTGAGATCAGCGTGGACCCAGCCCGACCGGTGGAGATGCGAGAGCCCCTCGCAGATTCCCGCGATCAGCCGGCCGCGATCGGCCTCGGGCACCCCCGCGTCGATGAGTTCCCGCAGACTGCCGGCAGCCCGCTCCATGACCAGGACGATCGCACCCTGCAGGGAGGGGCGGTCAGGTGCGGCGAGAACGAACGACTCCAGGAGGCCGATCAGCCTGGGATGCCCGGCTCTGCGCCCGAGCTCGACCTCGCGGCGGGCGGATTCCACGATCCTGCGCGCCTGCCGCGGCGCGAGCCCGGCAGTCGGCATGATCTTGAGCGCGACGTCGGTGGGGCCCGAAGCCCGGCCCGCAAGGACAACGCCGGTCTGGCCCGGATGCCCGGCGGCCGGCCGCGCCGCGTAGACAGTGGACCAGCCTCCGGACCCGATCGGCTGCATGACCACCCAGGCTCCCACCTGATGACCCGGTGGAAGCAGGTCCGTACAGTCGTCCTCCGTGGTGTCCCCCAGACCGTGCGGCGGTGTCATCGTGCCGTCAGCCGATTCCGCCCGCCAACCCCTGACAGGGGCGGCAGCAGCGCAAGGTGCTCCTCCCGTACGAGCCCGAACCGCAGCGCGAGCCCGACGATCTCCTCCCGCTTGCCATTGCGGCGGTCACTCTTGCCGGGTTCATGAGCGTCCGGGACGCCGATGCGTAGTTTCTCCTCCGCGAGGTAGTCGATGTGCGAGCTGACCGCCCGCGCGGTCAACGTGCCGCAGGTGACGTGCCCCCTGAGCCGCTCGACGATCTGAGGAGTGGTGGGAACCGCCACGCGGGACTGATCCCGCAGGCGCGGTTCGCACAGCGCGACCAGGACCAGGAAGTACGTAGCCGTCTCGTCCAGGGAGTACGCGGTGACCGTGCTGTTCCCCCAGAGGACGCCCGTGGCCTCCGGGTCCAGATAGATGTGGTCGGGAGCGAACACCTGGAAGGAGATGGAGACGTCACTACGGGTGGGCAGCACCACGCGGGAGAACTCGAACGGGATCGGCGCCCCTACCCGCCGCGGCGGAACCCTCAGGTACTCCCCTGCTCCCTCCGGATTCTCCACGAGGTAGCTGTGGGTGGTGCTGTGGTTCGTCAGCTGCCAGTGGTCGTCGGTCACACGAATCTCCCCGGCGAGCCGGGAGATCGCCGGGTCGGCGAGCCGCAGATCGATGGGGATCGCCGTGGAGCCCCGCCCGAAGCGGGCGACCTCGCCGGGACCGAGCCGTAACGTCACCGCGTCACCGTACGGTTCGCCGCCGTCGGCGCCCCCGCTTCCCTGCGGCAGATGGACGACTACACCGCTCACCGCGCCCCCCGTTCCACGCGTCATGCTTCTCGGACGAGCGGAACGATACTCATCCGCCACGGGAGTTCACCGGCGTACTTTGGCCACTTCGCCGGGACCGCTCGCGGGGGCGGGCCGCAGGCCGCAGCGGCGCAGGAAGACGCTTGAAGCGCCCTCCCCAGGGCGCACCGCGACGCGCTCCGCACAGAGCGCCGCTCGCTGTGCCCCAGGTCACCACAACCCTGCGACAGGCGCGGTGATTTGAGGCTGTTTCCGGGCCTCTGTCAAGCTGTTCCGCCGGAGATTTCACGCCGAGTCGCGGGAAGACAGCCTGCCGCTGCGCACGGCCGGGGCGCGGGACCTGTCCTCCCACGCCGGGCGCAGATACCTTCTTCCAGGTCGCGCAACGTGGGGAACGTCACCGCGCGTGGAGGAAAGGGAGCCGGGGCCGGGGCGATCCGCGGCGCGCAGGAAACGCCGATTCCCCCGTTCACTTGGCGAGATCCGCACGCTCTGTTCACATAGCGGGACTGCCCGACACGAGGGGCGCGATCGCGCGATCACCGAAGGCCGTCCACGACTGCCACGCGCCACTCGGCCGCTCCTGGACGCGGGTCCGTATGCCGCCGGCGACGGTGACGGCGAAGACATGCAGCCGCCCGGCCGAGTCGAGCGCGGTCGTGGGTGTGGCGACGAGCCTGATGCCTGGCTCGCCGAACTCCCGCCCGGAGTCGAAGTCCCCGCCCGGAGTGACCTGCCGGCGGTGGCTGAGCAGGGCGCCGGCGGGCGTCAGGGAGAACGCCTCCAGTCGGCCGTCGGCGCTGATGGCGAACGTCGGGGCGGCGGCGCTCCAGCCGAACAACGGCAGCCACTCATCCCAGCCGCCGCTCGGCACGGCCTGCCGCCGGGCGAAGGTTCCCACGCCCGAAGGACCGATCGCGACGACGGTGAGCCGACCGCTGCCGTCCCTGGCCGCCCGGGGCGCGGCGCCAGCCGCGGTGCCGAACGGGTGCCATGCCGCGGTCCAGGGGCCGCTGGGGGCTGCTTGCCAACGGTGGAGGATCCCAGAGCCGCCGGGCGAGAGGGCGAACACCTCCAGTCGGCCGTCGGCGTTCGTCGCGACCACCGGTGGCGCGCCCGCCGCCCCGCCGAAGCCGGGCTCCCACGGGTCCCAGGCCAAAGCCCCGGGCGACTGCTGCCGTCGCCGCGCGAAGGAGGCGCCGCCGGGGCTCAGGGCGAAGACCTCAAGACGGCCGTCGGCGTTGCGGGCGACGGCGGGGGCGGCTCCGGCCGGGCCGCCGAACTCCTCCCAGCCGTGCCAGCCGCCGTCCGGCCGCTGCACCCGGTGGTGCAGGTTGGCGCCGCCCGGGGCGAGCGAGAACACCTCGAGCCTGCCGTCGGCGTTGCGGCCGAGCGTGGGAACCGCACCGGCCGGCCCTCCGAAGGACTCCCACGGCGACCAGGTGTCGGTGGACGGGGCGAGCTGGACGCGCCGCAGCATCGAGCGGTCGGCGGCGTCGAGTGCGAACAGTGTGAGGCGGCCTTCCACGTCGAGACCGGCCACCGGGTTGTCGGAGCTCTGCCACGGCGGCGGCGCGTCCCGCCAGTACAGGGGCGCCACGTACAGCCCATTGCGGAACCAGCCCGCGGCGCTGGCGTACCACGCCTCCCCGTCGCTGATCACCTCGACGGCGTGACCGGCCACGTGCCCCGCGTATCCGGCGAGTTCGAAGCGCAAGGGGTCCCGCGACGCCAGTACGTCGGTGCCCTCGTAGCCGCCCCGCGGCCCGATGAACAGGTAGTACCAGCCGTCCCGTTCGACGACGCACGGCGACTCGGTGACCGAGACCGTCGCGTCCGTGCTCGCGTCGGTGAACGCGACGCCCGGCTCGCTCCAGTGCAGCAGATCGGCGGAACGCCGGTAGGCCACGATGTGGTGGCCGCCCGCGCCCGAGAGTTCGGTGTAGTACATGACCCACTCGCCGCCGACCCGCAGCACCATCGGGTCACGCGCTGCGATGCCCCTGAACAGCGGTCCTGACGGTTCGCGGTTCCAGGTGAACAGGTCGGTCGAGGAGGCGAGGTTGATTGCGGCACCGCTCTCGCCGCCCGCGGCGTAGAACATCCAGTACGTGCCGTCGGCCTCGACGACGTGCGGCGCCCACAGGTGTTCCTCGCCGAAGTAGGACGGGGCGACGGTGAGTGCGTCGGCGTGGGTGGTCCACGGCCCGTGCGGGCTCGGCGCGGAGGCGTGGGCGAAGGAGATCTCCGCCGTGCTGTCCGGGGATTCGCCGCGCGGCGCGCTGGCCCCGACGATGCTGAACAGGTGCCAGCGGCCCTGGGCCTTGATCAGCGTGTGATCGTTGAGATAGCGGGGGCCTGCGGAGGTGGATGGGTCGTAGACGTACGCGAAGGGCTCCGCACCGACCCAGTACGGGGACGGGGTGTCCCCGGAGGTCGCGGCGGACGCGGGTCCTGCGCCCAGGAACGGCGGTGCGCCCGCCCCGGCCGCACCGCGCAGCAGGCTCCGTCTGCTGATCGGAAGCATGAGTCCCTCCAGGGAGACCGCGGGCCGGCCGTGCTGCACAGGGGCACGGCCGGCCCGCGGGGTTGGGTGTGTGGGGCGGTCGGGGCCGGTCAGCTGCGTGCGGGTCCTGCGGTGTCGTTGAGCCAGGCCCACTCGGACCAGGTGGCGAAGCCGGTCTGCCACCTGTGGAAGGTGCCTGTGGGGTTGGTGCCGAAGACTTCGATGCGGCCGTCGGCGTTGGTGGCGGCGGTTACTTCGGTGCCGCCGGTGCCGAAGGAGGCCCAGTCGCTGAAGGGAGCGTTGACGGCGGTCTGCCAGGTGTGCATGGCGGTGCCGCCGTTGATGGCGAAGACTTCGACGCGGCCGTCGGGGGTGCGCTCGCTGGTGAGCTGCGAGTCGGCGGGACCGCCGGTGGCTTCCCACTCGGACCAACTGCTCGGTCCTGTCTGGTACCTGTGGAACACGCCGACCGGTCCTGAGGCGAAGACTTCCAGGCGTCCGTCGGCGTTGTGGTCGACGGTCAGGTCGCGGCCGCCGATGCCGAAGGTGTCCCACGCGGACCAGCCACCGTTGGGAGCGGTCTGGTACTGGTGCTGGAAGGTGTCGCCGTTGAGGGCGAAGACCTCCAGGCGTCCGTCGGGTGCCTTCTCCATTTCCACGCGGCTGTCGGCGGGGCCGCCGCCCGTGTGCTCCCACTGCGACCAGCCGCCGTTCGGGGCGACTTGGTATCGGTGGAAGAGTCCGACCGGGCCGGACGCGTAGACCTCGATGCGGCCGTCGGCGTTGACACCGGCCGCGGTGTCTCGGCCGCCTTCGCCGAAGGATTCCCAGCCCGACCAGCCGCCGGACGGGTTCAGTTGCCAGCGGTGCTGGAAGGTGCTGCCGCTGACGGCGAACAGTTCCAGGCGGCCGTCGGCGTTGGGTGCGATGGCGAGTTCGGCGTTGCCGGGTCCGCCGAGGGTCTCCCAGGCCGACCAGTTGCCGTTGACCTCCTGCTGCCAGGCATGGTGGATGCCGTCGGCTGCCGCGGCGAACACCTCCAGGCGCCCGTCCGTCGACCGCGCCGACACGACCCGGCCCGACTCCGCCGGATACACCAGCGGCTGGGGCCGGGGACCGCTGCCCGGGGTGCAGGGCAGCACTACGCCGCGCTCCGCGAGATATATTTCGGGGTCGATGCCGTAGGTAGTGGACTGGTCTCCCCAGATCCGCAGATGGAGGTGGGGACCGGTGGAGTTCCCCTCGGCGCCCATCAGGGCGATCTGCTGGCCGGCCACGACGCGGTCGCCGACGGAGACGTCCCGCCGGGACATGTGCCCGTACTCGGAGATCCTCCCGTCGGGGTGCAGGACGCGGATCCACTGGCCGTAGTCGCCGGTGTATCCGGAGATGGTCACCTCGCCGTCGCCCACGGAGTGGATCGGCGTCCCGACGTCATTGGCGATGTCGACGCCGTTGTGGCCACTGTGGTAGTGCTGGGACACGAAACCGGCGGCCGGACAGGCCGCGGCGGAATTGGCGGCCGCAGCCTTGGGCGCGGGCGCGGCAGCGGCCGGAGCCGCGGGCACCAGCGGCGACAGGAGCAGGGCGAATGCCGCCGCGAGAACACAGGTCAGTGCGCGTCGGGCAAGTCCAGGAAGCATGAGACGTTCCTCCCCTTGGCAGTCTCGGGGTGAGTGGGACAGACGTGCGGTGCACGAGGCGCCAGTCACGCCTTGCGCAGCCGGTCGATGATGCCGTCGATGTCGCGTTGCAGCATGTCGTGGCGAATGAAGTGGCCGCCGGGCGGCTCGTGCCACTCGTGCGGTATGCCTGCGTTGCCGAGCAGGGAGCGGAACTCCCGCTGCCCCGCGAGGACCTGGGTCTCGTTGGCCGTGTCGAACCAGTTGATCGGATCCGGGCTGGTGCCGGCGACCAGGAAGACCCGCTTGTTGCGGTAGCTCTCGATCCGCTGTACTGGGTTGTCCGCGTTCACCCGGGCCTCGTCCCACAGCGGCGCCCGTAGACCGTGCCGCCGTTCAGGTCCAGGAGCGCGGACGAGGTGTTGGCCCAGTGGACCACCAGGCCGTTGTCCCGGCGCAGACTGGCCGGGCCGGAGTGGGCGCTCACCGAGGCGGAGTGGCTCCAGTACTTGGCCGCGTACTTCAGCGCGCCGAAGCCGCCCATCGAGAAACCGGACACGGCACGGCCGTCGTACTCCGCGAACGTCCTTAAGTTCGCGTCGATCCACGGGATCAGCTGCTCGATGTGGAACTGCTCCCAGTTCCGCGGGCCGACGTTGGAGCTCACGGGGTTGGAGTACCAGCCCGCGTGGCCACCGTCGGGCATCACGACGATGATCGGCTTGCCCGCGGTCCACTCCCGGATGCGCTCGCGGTCGAACGTGATGAAGTCCTGATCCGTACCGCCTCCGTGGAAGAGGTAGACCACGGGGTACGTGCGCCCGCACGTTGACAGCGGGATTCCAGCCGATCGCGCTCGTCTGGAACCGGTAGTACCACATGCGGGCGCCAGCCTCGCCGCGCTCCACGATACGCAGCCCGAAGCCGTCGCCGACAGCGGCGGCGGTGGATGCGGCGGCGAGGACAGCCCCGCTGCCCAGGGCCAGAGCGGCCGAGAGGCCCCCTGCGGTCTTCAGGATGTTCCTACGGGTGGGGTGCTGCGCGCTCAACGTGCCCTCCTGTTCCAGAGTGTGACGATGCGTCAGGGTGCGGGAAGAAGTCCCGTCACGCCGCTTCAGGCCGTGCACGGCCCGCCGGGCGGTCCGCGCGAACGGGCGGTCTGGAAGGTAGCAACGGGACGGGGCCGAAAGACTCCGGAAGGTTACGGACTGACAGGCGGGAGTACGTCGGCTAGGGACAGGACTTCGGCCGCGCCCCCGGGCGCGGCGGCATCATCGAGATTTCATCGCTCCTGCCTAACGTGGCCGCGTTCGGACGAGGGTCGCTACCACGGGGAAGGACGGGCTCGATGGCGCGGAGGAGATTCAGAGCGAGACTGCCGCTGGTGGTCACGGCCGTGGTGGCGGTGATGAGCACGATGGCGGCAACCGGGTCGGCGGCCACAGGGCCGGCCGCCGCCGAACCCGGGCCGGACAAGCCGACGATCCGCTACACCGAGTACGGAATCCCGCACATCATCGCCTCGGACTGGGGCGGGCTGGGAACGGGTTACGGATACGCGGCGGCCAAGGACAACATCTGCACCTTGGCCGACACCTATCTGATGGTCAAGGCCCAGAGGTCCCGTTACCTGGGGCCCGACGGCAAGGCGAGCCCCGGGCAGAACCAGAACAGCACCACCAATCTCAACAGCGACCTGTACTTCCAGCGGATCAAGGACAACGGGGTGGTGGAGCGGCTGCTCGCCAAGCCCGCCCCCGACGGGCCCGAGCCCGAGGTCAAGGAGGCCATTCGCGGCTACGTCCAGGGATACAACAGGTACCTGGCCGAGACGGGCGTGAACAACCTCACCGACCCGGCCTGCCGCGGTGCGGCCTGGGTGCGTCCGATCACCGAGCTGGACGTTTACCGGCACGCACACGCCGAGATCATCATGGGCAGCGCCGACCCGCTGCTGGACGGCCAGGTGACCGCCGCGCCCCCGGGGGCGTCGACAGCCGCGCCGCAGGCGTCCTCACCTGCGAGAACCACCCCCGCAAAGACCTCACCCGCGAAAACTGCGGAGAAGATCCGCGACGCGCTGGCGGCGAGCCGTGAACAGGGCATGGGCAGCAATGCGCTGGCGGTCGGTTCGCAGGGCGTGTCCGGCGCCACCAGCATGCTGCTGGCCAATCCGCACTTCCCGTGGCAGGGCAAGAACCGGATGTGGCAGAGCCAGCTGACCATCCCGGGCAAGGTCAACGTTTCCGGGGCCAGCCTGCTCGGACTTCCCGCGGTGAACATCGGGCACAACGACGACGTCGCCTGGAGCCACACCGTCGCCACGGTCGCCCCGTTCGGGCTGTTCGACGTGCAGGTGGATCCGCTCAACCCGACCAAGTACCTGGTGGACGGCGCCTGGAAGCAGATGACCTCGCAGCAGATCGCCGTCGACGTCCTGCAGGCGGACGGCTCCCTCGCCAAGGTCACGCGGAAGCTGTGGTCCACCCAGTACGGCCCCATCACCACGTCGATCATGGGCTACCCGCTGCCCTGGGTGGTCAGCGCGCACGCGGTGCGCGACGTGAACATGAACAACCTGCGGGCGCTGAACACGTGGTTCCGCCTGGACCAGGCCAAGGACGTCCACGACGTGGTGAACACCCTGGAGACCACGCAGGGCGTCCCCTTCTTCAACACCGTCGCCTCCGACCGCGAGGGCAACGCGCTCTACGCGGACATCCAGGCCGTCCCCAACATCACTGACGAGCACGCCGGATCGTGCCTCACCGAGACCGGCAAGCTGTTGTTCAACCAGTCGCTCCGGCTGCCGAACGTACCGCCGCTCTCCATCCTCGACGGCAAGCGCAGCGCGTGCGACTGGCCCGACGACCCGAATGCGGTCGGGCCGGGACTGCTGGATCCGCACAAGCAGCCGCGGCTGATCCGGTCCGACTTCGTGGGCAACGCCAACGACAGCCCCTGGCTGGCCAACCCCGATCAGCCGCTGACCTATCCGCGGGTGATGGGCGACATGGCGGCGCCCCGGTCGCTGCGCACCCAGGAGCTGATCCTGACCGCGCAGAACCGGATAAACGGCACCGACGGCCTGCGAGGCAGGGGCTTCACACCGGAGTCCATGGGACAGTTGCTCTTCGCCGACAACAGCAGGGCCGCCGACCTGGCCCTCAACGCCACGGTGTCGATGTGCCAGAACGTCGCCTTCGGGCTCATCCTGGTGGACGGCAACGTGGTCAACGTGAGCGAGGCGTGTCCGATCCTGGCCGCGTGGAAGAGCCACGACTTCACGGCCGACAGCCGGGGATCCTTGCTGTTCGCGAACTACTGGTCCTTCCTGCAGGGTTCGCAGGGACTCGAGAACCTACCGTGGAAGGTTCCCTTCGATCCCAAGGACCCGGTGCACACGCCCAACTCGCTGGACTCCGGAAGCTCGGCCGTCCGCGACGCGTTCGGACGGGCGGTTCTCGCGCTGCGCAAGGCCGGCATTCCGCTGAACGCGCCGCTGTCGGACGTCCAGAAGATCACCCGTGGCAGTGAGCAGATCCCGATCCACGGTGCGTCCGGCAAACTCGGCGTACTGAACGTGATCGAACTCGGCCAGGTCGACGGAACACCGGACGTCGAATTCGGGTCCAGTTTCATCCAGCAGGTGCGGTTCACCGCCGATGGCCCGCCAGAGGCGTACTCCGTTTTGGCCTACTCCCAGTCGGCCAACCCGAACTCGCCGCACTACGCTGATCAGACCAAGTTGTTCTCGGCGGGCCGGTGGGTGACCACGCGGTTCACCGAGGAGCAGATCGCGGCCTCACCGGCACTGGAGACCAAGGTCCTCGACTGAGACCGACGCCCCTGACCGAGACTGCCGTCCGAGCACGCCGGAACCGTTCACGACGGTCTCCGGCGTGCTCCTTCATGGGCGATTCATCGCCCATCGATACGTTGCGTGCCGCGCGAAGCAGAGACCTACAAGCAGCACAAGGATCACAAGGAGGCACGCTGTGAAAAGACAGTCGAACTGGTGGCGCACGGTGGTGGCGTGGATGGTCGCCGTCGCCGCTGTCGCCATGGTCACGCCTGCGGGTACGGCGCAGGCCGCCGACGGCACCACGCCGCCGAAGATGGCGGACGGGTTCGGCCTGACCCAGGTCGGGACGGCGACGGGAGACGCCACCAACTTCTACCTCACGGTGACCACGCCCGAGGTCGCGGGCGAGCAGCACATCAAGATCATTCTGCCGAGCGGCTACTACGCCGACCCGGGCAGGCGCTATCCGGTGATGTACTTCCTGCACGGTTCGCCCGACGACCCGATCCAGCAGAACTACCCGGCGCTGAGCATGTCGAACGACATGATCACCGTCATCCCGGACGGCGGAGCCCGGGGCTGGTATGCCAACTGGCTCAACCAGAAGACCCCGGCCGGGGCCCAGAACTGGGAGAACTTCCACCTCAAGCAGGTGATTCCGTTCATCGACGCCAACCTGAGGACCATCGCCACCAAAAAGGCGAGGGCCATCGCCGGGGTCTCCATGGGGGGGTTCGGGGCCTTCCACTACGCCCAGGTCCGCCCCGACCTGTTCAGCCAGACCGCGTCCCTGTCGGGTGACATCGACCTGTCGGCCAACTCCATGGACCTGCGGTTCGCGGTCGTCGCCTCCCTCATCGACGCGCAGGGCGGCGAGAACTCCCCCTACAAGCCCGCTGTGGACAGCGACGCCGCGTTCGGCTCGCCCTACCCGGTGTTCAACGCCGACTGGCGGTTCAACGAGGTGGACCCGCAGCAGCACATGGAAAAGCTCGCCGGCATCGGGGTCTCCATCTACACGGGCGACGGCGGCGGCTCGCCCGGCACCTTGGAGTTCTGGGTCTCGGGCGCGGCCAAGAACGTCAAGGCCCGCATGGACGCCCTGGGCATGCCGTACTACTACGTCAACTACGGCGACGGTTCCGGCTGGGGCACCCAGTGCAACGGCGACCACAACGGCGGCTGCTGGGAGCAGGACCTCCGGGACCTGATTCCCAGGCTGGAGAGGGCCTTCGCCTCCTGACCGTCCGGATAACCGTCCGGGCGTAGGCCCGCCGTCGTCCCGCCCGCCACTGATGCGGCGCGGGACGACGGCGAGCGCGTGCCACGCTCTAGTCCTACTCGACGGCGGGGCCGGGACCGTTCAGCCAGGCCCACTCCGACCAGGTCGTGAACCCCGTCTGCCACCTGTGGTAAACGCCGGCGCTGCTGGTCCCGAACACCTCGATGCGGCCGTCGGCGTTGTTGGCCGTGTTGATCTCGGTGCCGCCGCCACCGAAGGTCTCCCATGCCGAGTACGACGCGTTCGGCCCGGTCTGCCAGGTATGGCTCGCCGTATCGGCGTTGATCGCGAACACCTCGACCCGGCCGTCGACCGTCCGCGAGGTGGTCAGCGCGGCGTTGGAGATCCCGCCGGTGCCCGCCCACTCCGACCACGAGCTCGGACCGGTCTGCCAGCGGTGGAACACACCGTTGGGATTGGAGGCGAACACCTCGAGCCTGCCGTCCTGGTTGTAGCTGACGGCGACGTCGTGCCCGCCAGTGCCGAAGTTCTCCCAGGCGGACCAACCGCCGTTGACCCCGGTCTGGTAGAGGTGCTCGAAGGTCGAGTCCGCCAGCGCGAACACTTCGAGTCGCCCATCGGGTGCGTTCTCCATGGCAAGGCGCGCATTGGCCGGGCCGCCGCCGACGCCTTCCCACTGGGCCCACGCGCCGCTGGGCGCGGTCTGCCAGCGGTGGAACACGCCGTTGGCATTGGAAGCGAACACCTCGATACGGCCGTCGGCGTTGTTGCCCGCCGCCAGGCGGTGCCCCCCGGTGCCAAAATTCTCCCAGGCCGACCAACCGGCACTGGGACCGGTCTGCCACATGTGGTCGAACGTGGTGTCCGACAGTGCGAACACCTCGAGCCGGCCGTCCGCATTGGACGCCACCGCCAGCTCAGCGTTGCGCGGACCGCCCACGGACTGCCACGGCGACCAAGCGCCGTTCACCTCAGTCTGCCACGAGTGGTACACGCCGTCGGCCCCAGCGGCGAAGGCCTCCAGCCGCCCGTCCGCGGACCGCCCGGACACCACCTGACCCGAGGCGTACGGGTGCTTGGGGCTGCTGCCCGTACCGGACCACAGAGCGTTGGCGATGAGCTCCGCGTCGCCCGCCTCGATCGCGTACAGATAGCGCAGGTCCTCTCTCGGCCGCTGAACCTGCCAGCACACGTCGCCGATCGCCTCGTTGTTCCACGAGCCTCCCGGAAACTGCTGTTCCATCGCGTCGAGGAAGGCGTTGGTGGCGTAGGCCGGGTTCAGACGCTGTTCCCGGGTACCCCACCAATCCTGCTGCTGGAACAGCCCGAGGCTGGTGTAGTCGACAGCCTGAGAGTAGTTGTTCATGCTGCTTTCCACGATGATCGTGGCGATGGCGATCGCCGCGGCCCTCGGGTTGAGCCCCCGGTCCTTCACCGCCTGCGTGACCATCCGCGCGCAGGACATCTTGTAGGCGTCCAGATAGCCGGCCATCTTCGCGTTCAGCTGCGGGTTGAGCTGGCCGGCCATGATGCCGTCAGTGGCCGACGGGCCGGCCGGATCACAGGGCACGGTCGGAATGGCCAGCCCCTGCGGCCCGCTGAAATATCGGGAGACGCCATACCGGTCATCGCCCGGGCGAGGAACAGGCGGGGGTTTCGCGATGGCAGCCGAGGTGGTCATTCCGATGACCAGGGCCCAGATGCCGGCCAGGACGGCCAGCCTGGTGAACACGCGGCATAAGCCAGGTCTTGCCATGGTGTGCCCTTCCGTCGTGAAATTCGCGGAATTCAGCCGCTTCCCGGCCCTGCGGAACAGCCGGTCAGCCAGCGTGGATGACGCCGGGCAGTGCCGGCCGCCGCAGTCGGTCGGACCGGCCGTTCCTCTCCGGTCGTCGGCGGCCGACAGTAGAGGGCACCGATGAAAAATCCATGGAATCAGCCCCCGCGCGAACGGGGGGGCGTCGATCCGGCTGACGGTGGGGCCGCCCTGTCGGTCCGGCGCCGTGCGGGTTTCATCGGGATGTCATCGGCCACTGTCACTGTCGTCCGGTGACCTTGGCCGACCGCGTACCGCAGAAGACGGCAGACGCGTAGGCCGACTACATGGGGGAGGATCGAATGCGAGCAAAAAGCATCGCGGCCGCGTCAGCCGGACTTCTGCTGACCGCTGGGCTTTCAGTGGCACAGGGATCCCCGGCGCAAGCAGCGGCTCCGTGCGAGGGCACCTACACGATCGTCGTCGGTGGCACGGGAAGCTCATGGAACAACGACGGCTTCTACGGCAACATCCAGCAGCACGTCGGGTACCCCACGCAGATTCCCAACGGTGCGAGCGCCCGTGCAGGCGTCAACGAACTGAACCGGCTGGTCCGCGACCAGCGTGCCGCGTGCCCGGACCAGCACGTCAAGATGGGCGGGTATTCCCTGGGCGCCGCAGTGGTACACATCTGGGTCACCGAGAACTGGCAGACATTCGGCAACGTCAACGCCGTTCTCATCGCCGATCCCAAGCGCCAGGCCCCTCCCGGCGCCAACGGCGGATCCGTGCCGTTCGGCGGCATCATCGGCGCCCCGCTCGCCGGCGCCGACAAGTTCTTCGGCAACATACCGGTCAAGACCATCTGCCACTGGGACTACGTCTGTGACGAGTCCGCCGGCATTTGGACCTACCCGGCCAACCACGTCAACAACTACCCCAACGACTTCAACATGGATCACCACAACGACAGCGCCAACGAGCAGTGGTACAACGGCGCCTGGAATCCCGCCTCCTGGTAACCGCGGAGAACTCCTCCGCCCGGCAAGCGGCCACATCCATCACCGTCTGCTATCGGCCGGGAAGAACCGGCCGTCGGCAGACAGTGGTGTGCGCCGGTGCCGTTCGGTGACGAGGGCCAGGCCGGCCTCGTCACCGCGCAGGATCATCCGGTGCGTCCGCCGCAGCAACCGGCTCGGAGCAACCCCCAGGTCGTCGGCCAGACGGCGGCGGGCGCGGTCGAACACGGTCAAGGCGTCGGCCTGCCGGCCGTTTGCGGTACAGCGCCCGCATCAGCATCGCGGGCAACGGCTCATTGAGGGGGATGTGCCGTAGACAGAGCGAACAGCTCGGAGATCGTTTCCGCGTCGTGGCCCAGCCGCAGCTGCCACTCCACCTTCTGCTGCCCGATGGCGATCCGGCGCTCGGTGAGCCGCAGCCGCTCCAGTTCGGCCAGAGGGCTGGGCAAACCGGCCAGAGCCTCCCCGCGAAACAGCTCCATCGCCTGGGTGCACAGGCGGACCGCCTCGGTCGGGTCGCCCGCTCGGTCGGCCGCCCCGATCCCGGCGACAAGTTCCTCCAGGCACGCCGCGTCCACGTCGACCGCTCCGGGGACCAGTTGGTAACCACGCCGGGCGTGCTCGATGACCGAGTCCGGACTGCCCTCGATGCGCAGGAGTGCATTCTTCAGGCGGAGCCGTCGTCGGCGGCGGACGTGTCGACGCTCTTCACACTCAGGCTCATTTCCGCCGTGCTGCCCGTTCTGTCTCGCCTCGTCGCCCCTTTTTGCCCGGCCCGTTCTTGCTCGGCGGCGACCTTCTCGAGAGTCTCCCTGACGTCCTTCTCGACAAGCATCCCCGCAGTGTTGTGGTGAGCGCGGACGGTCGTGGAGTTCACACTGACCGGGGACAGGTCCGCCCTGCCCTGGCGGGCGGCTTCGGCGATCAGGCCCTCCAGCAGCGCGGTGAAGACACCCGCGTTCCGCCAGACCCGGAAGCGTCCGTAGACGGTTGGCCAGGGCCCGAACTCACCCATCTCACGCCACTGCGCGCCTGTCCTGAACCGCCAGATCACCCCCTCGAACTGATCCCGTAACCGCTCGGGGTATGGGCCGTACCCGCCAATGAGCAGGAACGGCTCAATCAACTTCCACTGCTCGTCGGACAGTTGCCTGCGCGTCACGATCGTCTTCTTACCGGATCAGACGTATCCGAATCGGCAAGATTGATCACGACATCACACAGGCACTAGTACTCCAGTTGCAGTTCTCCATACGCCCTGGTCAAGGGGCCCTTCGGAGTCTAGTTGGCTGACGGACCGTCAGAGTGGCGATGGTTCGTTACTCACCCGATCGGGGTGCGTTGAACCGGTTATGGGAACGGAGAGCGGTGTCGAAGTAGGTCTGTGGGACAGCGAGTTGGAGTCAT